>JAJBVP010000009.1 GCA_020859755.1 Bacteroidales bacterium
TATACGCCCCACGAGTTCGGGGCGGGAGGGTCTGACTCGGGGGTCAAGTTGGTTGTAGAGCGTGTGGTATTTAAGGAAGTCGGAGAAGATTTTCTGGCCGGATAAGTTGCTGGAGCTAACGGGGAGTGACCAGGCCGCGAGGTTGGGGACACTGTAGAAGACGGTGCCGTTTTCTTCCTCGAAGGTGTCGACCATGTCGTCATAGTTGATGATGTGGGTGTTGGAAACCAGAACCAATAGGATATGGTCGACTTGATGTCCGGCGAGTTTCATCACTTTCTTGAATCCTCGGCTCAGGGTGCAAAGTTGGGAGAATGGGCTCACACGATGGCTATTGGTGGTGAACCATAGAGGACGCTCGTCGCCAAATTCTTCCTCGTCGGCCAATTCGTCCTCGGCGCCTTGGGTGTCGATCAGGAGCAGAGCCGCCTCGCTTTCCGAGTGATAAAAGTAGAGCTGCTGCCACTCGGCGCAGGAGCCCATTCCTTGGAAAGAGGCCGAGAAGATGCCGGGGTCACGGCCAAGTTCCTGGAGAAACTTGTGGATGCCGTCGTTGTCCTTGCGGCGGGCGAGGGACTGGATTGTGGGGATGAATTTCATAGCGGTGGTGTTTTTAGGTTTACGCCACAAAGTTAGGAGACGACTACGACATCTAATGTCGCAATTCTGATTTTAATATCTCTTAACATTTTAACTGGCATTGATAACGACTCATCTAAATTTGGGCTTTAACCACGAAACCCACGAAAGACACTAACACGCCAGAACAGCTGGTTAAAAGCTTGTAAACTCGCTGAACAACACTAAGCCCTCCGGAAGGTTAATGTTTTTGGGAGCCTGGGCCCCCTTTCCCCTGTCATGGAATTAGGTTCTGTCAAATGAGGCTGTCGGGGAGGCATGAGGAATCGGGGCTGGGGGGAGCCGGTAGGGAGTCGAGAGGCGCGGTGATCGAGTCGGGAGACATAGCCGCGGTGTCGACGGGGCGGGCGTCTTCGATTTCCGAGTCCTTAAGGGTGATGACTGGGGAGTCGTCGGTGACGATGGCGGGGATGTCGTGTCCGGCGATCACGTTTTCGATCATGTCGCGGCGTCCGGGGTTGACGATTACCAGCATACCTGAGTCGACCAGTTCGGCGAGCTTGAGGATGCTGTCGTTGTGGATGCGTATGCATCCGTGGCTGGATCGGTTGCCCAGGCTCCAGGGGGCGCAGGTGCCATGGATGCCCACTGGGAGCCAGCGCCCGCGTATTGTCTGCAGGCGAATGAACCGCGGGCCGAATTGACCTTTAATGGGACTTGTGTACCCCTCGTCGTCGGTGTAAAGCCAATCGGTGGAGTCGTACACGCCCTTTACCGAGAGCAAGCCCTCGGGCGTGCGGCAGTCGCCCTTTTCCTGCTTGGTGCCGTATTTGCGGCCGCACGCCATTTTGTATTGGTTGAGTTGAAGGCCGGTGCGTGAGAACAGCAAAACGCGCATGCGGCGCTTGTCCACGACTATGAACCGCGGATGGGGCGACGTCAACACGGTGTAACAGTATTGGGGTTGCTCCTGGGCCATGCGGGGCAAAATTCCTTGGGCAAACTCGGCGCTGTCCTTTGACTCGCGCATCCACCGGAGCATCCCCTCGGTGTCGCGCGGCACGGGTGGTATCTCCTCTTCTACCATGGTGATTGCCTCCTCAATTATGTCCTGAAGATGAATCTCCACTCCCTCGATGGCCGATGTAGAGCGTCCCCCGCAAGCGGCCAAGGCCATGAGCGGTGGGAGCGCCAGAAGGAGCAGGCAGTGTAGGAGCGTAACCTTCATTTTGCAAAAGTAGGTAATAATCAGCTAATAACAAAATAATACGGAGCAAAACCTCAAGGTTTCGCTCCGTGTAGACGTTTTGTAGCTTAGGAGGACACTTAAGCCTCTTTCTTGTGGTGCTGGACGGCGATCTTGACGGCCTTCCAGGCAACAACGGCGATCAGTGCGCCTGCCAACGGGCCGACGATCATGATCCAGTAGTCGCCCCAAGCGTGAGGCGAGAACAGGGCGGGGCCGAAGGAGCGTGCGGGGTTGACCGAGCAGTTGTCAACGGGGATACCCACGATGTTGACCAAGCCGAGGGCGACGCCGATAGCCAAGCCAGCGAATTTGCCGAAGCCAAGATCCTTGTCGGTGGCTCCGAGGATGGTGAACACGAAGAAGAACGTCAACAGGCCTTCCATCAGCAGGGCCAAGCCACCGGTTGCGCCGGGCTGGAGCACGTTGGCTGCCAGGATGCCGGTGACCTCACCGTTGTTTACCGTGATGCCGCCGAAGTTGAACGTGTCAACCGCGCCAGCGCCACCCAGGCACCAGAAGCAGTAGAGAAGCACCGCGCCAGCTGAGGCTCCAGCGATTTGGAAGATCCAGTAGCAGATCATGTCCTTCAATGACATGCCGCCGTTGAGCCATACGCCGAACGATACAGCGGGGTTGACGTGACAGCCCGAGATGTTACCGATACAGTAGCACAAACAGATCAGCACCAGGCCGAAACATACGCCAATGCCGTAACCGCCGATGACGGGACCAGCCAACACGGCGCTACCGCAGGCCAGCAACACGAGGAACATCGTGCCGATGCCCTCAGCGAAATACTTTTTCAGATCATTCATAATTGTGAAGTGTTTTGTTGTAGTGGTTACGGTAACAAAATTACTTAATATTTCACTTTATTTGTGATTTTCACGTATTTTAACCAAATCTACTCGACTGAATCTTTGAAATTTGATGATGTGTTAAACTTATAATCAATCGGTGAAAATACTAAATTTTAGCCTTATCTTTGTGGAATAATACCGATTATCACATGAATTTCCCCAAAATAAGCGAAATACGCGCGTTCCTAACGAGCAAAGGATGCCGCGCGTGGTGGGCCAGATGGTCGAGCGCCTTCGTGGCCACAGTTTGTGGCATCGTCTTCACGCTGGGCACCAATTTCTGGGTGCAGGGCAACGCCAAGGAGGCAAAGCAGCGCCGCGCCTTGGAGATGGCCCTTCTCACCATGCACGACAACAATTACCGTCTCCAGGAAAGCTACCAGGACGTGTTGTTTGCCGACTCGGTGTTCAACGTCGTGATGCACCAGAACGATGTCGACTCCTTGGAGGAAGAGACCTGCAAGTTGTTCTATATGGTAATGTCCTATGAGCTCACCGACACCGACCTTCGACAAGCGGCCAAAGGGTTGTACAGCAATTCGTTCGACTTCTGGCAGACGGTCGACAACCCGGCGGCTATGGAGGCCATGGGCCGCGCATTGGAAATCGAGGACTTGACGTGGAAAACGATTGACAAGAACCAGGCGGAATTGGAGCGGATTTTTTACGAGCTTTCGACCGAGAAATGGAAATATGATTACCCCAGCGTGATGGATCTCACCCGCGCGTGGCTCGCCGACCCACGTGTCAAGCTGTTTAATCTTCGCCAGAAGTCGTATCTGGCGTCGATGGAGCTGATGCTGGAGGAGCGTGACGACCTGTTGAAATTCCTGCGCGAGGAGCTGGACATAAGCGAGGATCGCCTATGTGAGATCAGCACCACCTACCAGCAGCAACGCAGCTTTGCCATCGAGCTCGACAGCGTCGGCGCCACCATCGACCAAAAGGACCACAAACGCAAATAGCGCCCTATGGGAGGAAGCGGGAGAGGGTGTCGAGGGGGAGCGAGCGGCGATGGGCATAGTCGCGGCGCTGGTCGGCGCCGATGGATCCCAGATAGTGGTAGCGGGAATCGGGATGGGCGATGAACAGGCCGGTGGTGGACGCTGTGGGCCACATGGCGCCGTTCTCAGTTACTTGGATGCCCAGTTCGCTGTATTTCAAAGCCTTGTCGGTAACGAAAATCAGCGACTGGTCGGGAAGTGAGGGATAGCCGATAGCTGGACGGATCCCTTGGTAATACTGTCGCAGGAGGTTGTCGCGGTTAATGGGCTCATTCTCATCGGCATAGCCCCATAGATGATGGCGCGCGTGATAGTGAAGCCACTCGGTAGCGGCCTCGGCCAAGCGATCGGCAACGCTCTGATAAAGAAGGGCTTTGTAGTCGTCACCACGTTCTCTCAAGTTATTCACAGCCTTGGCCAATTCAGTACCGGTGGTAACCGCAAACAGCGCTATATAATCCGATAACAAACAAGGAGCGTTGCGGCCCTCGCCCGCGCATTCGAGCGTAGCTTCGCCCTCGTTTTCTGGCGTGGTGGGGTGGGCGGCGACGCTACTCGTTTGAGGATGGACGGGCGCCAGGAAGTCGCTGAGGGCCAGGCGGGGAGAGCCATCGGCGGGTTCCTGCTGGCGGAGGGTCGGGAGCCTATATTCTTGTCCCTCAAACTCATAGACGATGTCATCGCCATCGGATGCGGCATGGGTGATGATCACGCGGCCGCGTAGCTTGATGTCCTGAGAGGCGAGTTCGTCGAGCAGGCGGTTGGCCTCCTTCCACAGTTGCATTGCCTCGGCGGCTTGGGCACGTTGCTCCTGAGGGGTTGCAGCGAGCCACTGCGCGCGGCAATGGTCACAACCCTCAATCAGAGCCACTTGAGCCATCGAAGCGTCCATTTTCCATGTGGCGAAGAATGGGCGCCAGTTGATCAACGAGCGAGCCTCGGCCAGAGGGATTTCTATATCGAATAGACCGAGTTGCTTGGGTTTGTACTGCTCGGGATGATGCTCGAAGTGGGGAGCGCGGCGTCGGGCCTCAGCGAGAGGAAGCAGAGATTGCTCTACCTCGTGGGAGCGGCGTAGCGATTCCTGCTTGGCGGCATTCTCGGCCAACACAGTGTCGCGGGTGTCGGGATTGGCGATCTTTTTGGCGATCACTGGGAGCATGGCGGCGTCGCGGGTGTAAATCACTGGTCCACCGTAGCATGGGGCGATTTTCACGGCCGTATGAAGTGCCGAAGTGGTTGCTCCGCCGAGAAGCAGTGGGATGCGCATTCCGCGACGCTCCATCAGTCGGGCCACGTTGCACATCTCCTCGAGCGATGGAGTAATAAGTCCGCTAAGTCCAACAAAATCAGCATTTTCCCGTTGGGCTTTATCGACGATCGACTCGCCTGGCACCATCACCCCCATGTCGACCATCTCGAAGCCGTTGCAGTTCATGATCACGTTGACGATGTTCTTGCCGATGTCGTGCACGTCGCCTTTCACGGTGGCTATCACCACTTTACCCACGGCCGACGAACTACCCGACTGGGCTTTCTCCTGCTCGATGTAGGGTGTGAGGAAGGCCACGGCGCGTTTCATGGCGTGGGCGCTCTTCACCACCTGAGGGAGAAACATTTTGCCTTCGCCAAACAATCGGCCCACTTCGTTCATGCCGTCCATCAACGGGCCGTCAATTACCTTGATGGCCGAACCCAATTCGTTGAGTGCCAGCTGAAGAGGCTCTTCTATCCCCTCGGCTTGGCCGCGACGCAACATCATGGCCACGCGGGCACAAGGATCGGTGACGACGACCTCGGGCGCTGCCGTCCTTGCTCCGTGTCCTTTTTCGGCGTCCATTTTTTCCTTAATCTCAGTCGCTAAGGCGATTAGACGATCGGTTGCGTCCTCGCGGCGATTAAGCAACACGTCGTTGATGGCCTCCCGCAGGTAGGCCGGGATGTCATACACTGAAATAAGCGCGCCAGCGTTGACGATAGCCATGTCCATTCCCAGCGGTATAGCGTGGGAAAGGAACACTGAGTGCATCGCCTCGCGAGCGTAGTTATTGCCACGTAATGAGAAAGATAGGTTGCTCAAGCCGCCACTCACGCGGGCTCCCGGCAGATTGGTTTTGATCCACTCGACGGCTCGCAGGAAGTCGCGAGCATAGTTGTTATGCTCGGGGATACCTGTGGCGACAGCTAAGACGTTGGGGTCGAAGATGATGTCCTCAGGTGGGAACCCGTCGTCGACCAGCAGGCGGTAGGCTCGCTCGCACACCTCGATTTTCCTCTCGTAGGTGTCGGCCTGTCCCTGCTCGTCGAACGCCATCACTACCGTGGCGGCGCCCATATTCTTGATCACGCGGGCCTTCTCGAGCATCTTCTCGGGTCCTTCCTTGAGCGAGATGGAGTTGACGATCGGTCGGCCTTGCACGCGCTTTAGGCCCTCGACTATCGTGGGCCAGTGGCTGGAGTCGATCATCACCGGCACGCGGGCCACGTCGGGGTCCATGCCTATAGCCGACAGGAACGAGCACATCTGCTCGGCCGAGTCGAGCATGGCATCGTCCATATTCACGTCAACCACCTGAGCTCCAGCCTCTACCTGTTTACGGGCAATTTCGAGTGCCTCGCCTGTGCTTCCCTCCTTGATCAGTCGGAGGAATTTGCGGCTACCGGCCACGTTGCATCGCTCGCCAACGTTGACGAAAAGCGATTCACCATCGATTGTTTTTGCCTCCAAGCCAGCGAGATAGAGAGCGGAGCGGCGCTCGGGCACCTGGCGTGGCTTGTATTTCGCGGCCGCTTGGGCGATGAGGCGGATATGGTCGGGAGTGGTGCCGCAGCAACCACCCACAATGTTCAATTTGCCCTCAGCGAGTAATGGCTCAATCTGCTCGACCATCATTTCGGGAGTCTCTTCATACTGCCCGAAGCGGTTGGGCAGACCCGCATTGGGGTAAATCGCCAGCCGCATTGGCCACGGTTGCATCTCCTCGACGTGGGGCACCATCCCCTCGACGCCAAATCCGCAGTTGAGCGACAATGCCAATGGCCGGGCATGCGCGATGGTCGTGGCGAATGCCTCGAGGGTTTGGCCAGCCAGCGTGCGACCGCTTTCGGTCAACGTAACCGACATTATTATAGGCACTTGCGGTGCCACCTCCTTGGCAGCCAATATAGCGGCCTTGGCGTTGAGCGAGTCGAATATTGTTTCAATCAGGATGATGTCCACGCCCCCCTCCACCAGGGCCGTGATCTGCTCCTTGTAGGTGTTGTGTAAAACGTCGAAAGTAGTGGGGGTGCCTTCCTCGTCGAGTCCTTGGGCCATGGATAGCGATTTGCTGGTTGGCCCCACGCTTCCGGCCACCCAAATCTTGCGATCCGGCTCGCGGAGCATCGCCTCGTCGGCCTCGCGTCGTGCCACCTCAGCGGCCGCGCGGGCAACAAGCGACACTTGGTGGGCCAAGCCGTATTCCTCAAGGGATATAGCGTTGGCGTTGAAAGAGTTGGAGGTGATGATGTCGGCACCGGCGTCGATGTAGGCACGGTGGATTCCACCGATGATATCGGGACGGGTGACGCATAGCAAGTCGTTGCATCCCTTCAGCTCCACGGGGTGGTCTTTCCACCGCTCTCCGCGGAAGTCGGCCTCGGTCAAGCCCTGAGCCTGAATCATCGTGCCCATGGCGCCATCAAGCACCAATATCTTCTCACCAAGAGCCTCTTCAACCGAATGCATGGATCTGTCGAATAACTTATACCGTATATCTTATAACGTATACCTTAAAACTATGGGAATTGCTATTTCTTTGCAATATATAGACAGCAAGCGCCGAAGGAGAACGAACGGTAGCACGCCTCGCTGAATCCGGCCTGGCGCATAAGCGCGGTCATCTCCTCGCGCTGGGGACAAGCGGCGATGCTCGCTGGCAGGTAGGAATAAGCACTGCGGTCTTTGGAAATCATGCGTCCGGCTAATGGGATCAAATGCTTGGTATACAAGTCGTAGCACGCTTTCGTGACCTTGCCTTGAGGAGTGGACAACTCGAGTACCATCAACGCGCCGCCTGGCCGAAGCACCCGGTGGATCTCCCGATAGCCGTCGAGCAGGCGCTCGAAATTACGCACGCCAAATGCCACTGTCACGCAGTCGACCGAAGCGTCCTCCAAGGGCAAAGCCAGGCAGTCGGCTACCTTCAGGGTGACGCGGTCGCCCAACCCAGCCTTCTCCACCTTCTTGCGGCCCACCTCCAGCATCCCCTTCGACAGGTCGACGCCAAGCACGCTCTCGGCGCGGGTCTTGCGGGCAAGGGCGATGGCGAGGTCGGCGGTGCCGGTGGCGACGTCGAGCACACGGCGGGGGACGCAGCGGGCTACCTCCTTGACCGTGGCTCGGCGCCACAGGCGATCGACGCCCATGGTCATCGCGCGGTTCATGAAGTCGTAGACGGGGGCAATGCAGTCAAACATCTCCCTCACCTGCTCTCCCTTGCCGCGTTCATCCTCGTAAGGGGTTATGGATTCAGCATTTAGCACGATTCAGCATTTAGCGTTTTAGCCTGTTTCTCGAGGCCTATTTGCCGATTTGGGCCAGGCAGTCGAGCACGTTTTTGGCGATGCGATCGGCGATGTTGCCCTCGGGGGCCTTCTCAAATTTGCGACCTGTGATCTGCTCGTAAAGCTCGATATAGCGATCGGATACCGAGTTGACAAACTCAGGAGTCATCTCGGGCACCTTCTGGCCGGCCTTGCCCATAAAGTCGTGGTCGATAAGCCATTGGCGCACAAACTCCTTGCTCAGCTGGCGCTGGGGCTCGCCCTTCTCGAAGCGCTCCTGATAGCCGTCGGCGTAGAAGTAACGAGAGGAGTCGGGGGTGTGGATCTCGTCGATGAGGATCACCTTTCCGTCGCGCTTGCCAAACTCGTATTTGGTGTCAACCAGGATCAGGCCCTTCTCGGCAGCCATCTCCGAGCCTCGATGGAACAGGGCGCGGGTGTACTGCTCCATCACCTCGTAGTCGTGGGCGTCAACAAGTCCTTGGGCGATGATCTCCTCTTTGGAGATATTTTCGTCGTGACCAGCGTCGGCCTTGGTGGTGGGGGTGATGATCGGCTCGGGGAAACGCTCGTTCTCGCGCATGCCATCGGGGAGCTTCACGCCGCAGAGCTCGCGGCATCCGGCCTTGTACTCACGCCAAGCGCTGCCGGTGAGGTAGCCTCGGATGATCATCTCCACTCGGAAGCCCTCACATTTGAGGCCCACGGTGACCATCGGGTCGGGGGTGGCGATCTTCCAATTGGGTACAATGTCGGCGGTAGCGTCCAGGAACTGCGCCGCTATCTGGTTGAGTACTTGACCCTTATAGGGAATTCCCTCGGGCAGCACGACGTCAAAAGCCGAGATACGGTCGGTGGCGACCATCACCAGGATGTCGTCGTTGATGTCATACACGTCGCGCACCTTGCCGTGGTACACGCTCTGCTGTCCCGGGAAATGGAAATCGGTTGTGGTTAAAGTAGCCATGAGATGAAGCTTAATTAATTTTCCGCGAAGGTACAAAAAAGTTATGAGTTGTAGCAGGGAAATATCTAAAGGAATAAAGGAGGAAAGGGTCAAAGCGGGGATTGGTATATGAAAAATGTTTAAGGAGGGGAGCGGTTATTGGTGGTTTGATGAAAATATAGTAATTTTGCCACATTAATTAAGAAAAACCAAGAAAAGAACGATGAAAACATCATGGATAGTAGGCGGAGTGATCGTGATATTGCTCCTGTTGTTCGGCATCCAAGGATGCTCGAGCTACAACGGCATGGTCACCCTCGACGAAGCCGTCAACCAGGCTTGGGGTAACGTTGAGAACCAGTACCAACGTCGCGCCGACCTTATACCCAACCTTGTAGCCACCGTCAAGGGCTACTCCGAGCACGAGTCGTCGACCCTCGAGGCCGTCACCAACGCTCGCGCGGGTCTCACACAGGCTTACAACAACGCTACCGACGTCACAGCCGAGCAGGCGACCGCACCCACCGACGAGGCCTCCCTGCGCCAGTTCCAGCAGGCCCAGAGCCAGCTCAAAGGCGCGCTCGACATCTACGTCAACGCCGTCAAGGAGGCTTACCCCGACTTGAAAGCCAACCAAAACTTCCTCGACCTTCAGACGCAATTAGAAGGCACCGAAAATCGCGTGTCGACCGAACGCACCCGCTACAACGAGGCTGTCAAGGAGTACAACGTGAAGATCCGCCGTTTTCCCGCCAGCATCTTCGCCGGCGTGTTTGGTTTCGCCCAGCGTCCAATGTTCCAAGCCGAGGAGGGTGCCCAGAAAGCTCCGAAGGTGGAATTCTAAATTGAAGATTAAAGTTAAAAGTTAAAGGTTTAAAGTTAATAGCTTTAAGGATTTAAAGTTTAAAGGAGTAAAGTAGGAAAGGATTAAAGAATTCCGCTGAAAACTGAAGACTGTACACTGAAAACTGAAAGATGAGAAAATTCCCAATATACATCCTGCTGGCCGTCCTGGCTGTGGCCTTTGTGGCCTGCGGCACGGGCGACGACAGCGACACCTGGAAAGATTATAAGGAGTGGCGCGAGGCCGGTGAGGCGTTCATCGCCGAGCAAGAGGCCTGCACCAATGCCGACGGTACCCCCTACTTCACCAAATTGATCCCCGTGTGGGACCCCGACGCTTACGTGCTGATCCACTACTTCAACGACCGCGAGTTGACAAAGGGCAACCTTTCCCCGCTGTTCACCTCCACCGTCGACGTGAAATATTACGGAAAGCTGTACACCGACGAGCCGTTTGACTCCTCCTATACCTCTACTTCGCCTGCCGACTCGATCTACCGAGTGAAGTGCAACGGCGTGATCGAGGGATGGACCATCGCCCTTGAGGACATGCGCTGCGGCGACACCTGCGAGGTGGTGATCCCCTACCAGTGTGGCTACGGTTCGGCCTCCAGCGGCTCGGTGATCAAGCCCTACTCAGCCCTGATCTTCGGCATCAAGCTCGTCGACATCCCCTATTATGAGGTGAATCAGTAACCCCCAGCTGCCCCCTTCAATCCTTTATTCCTTTACTCCTTTAAAGAAAGGATGCAAGGACCCCGCCGAACAACTTAATGACTTACACTTATACCTTAATACTTAATAGCATGCCTATAGTAGACCGTTTCTTGCAATATGTGAAATTTGACACCCAGAGCGACGAGGAAACCAACATGACCCCGTCGACTCCGGGGCAGATGATTTTCGCCCAGCATCTGGAAAAAGAGCTCCAGAGCCTGGGTCTCAGCGAAATATCCCTCGACGACAACGGGTACCTTATGGCCACCCTGCCGTCCAACGTCGATTACCCCACCCCCACTGTGGGCTTCATCGCCCACCTCGACACGTCGCCCGACATGACGGGTCGCCACGTCAATCCCCGCATCATCGAGAAATATGACGGCGGCGACATCGTGCTCAACGCCGAGAAGGGTATCATCTTGTCGCCCAACGAGTTTCCTGAGCTGAGTCACTATGTGGGGCAAGCCCTGATTGTCACCGATGGCAACACCCTGCTGGGCGCCGACGATAAGGCTGGCATCGCCGAGATCGTATCGGCCGTGTCCCACCTTATCCACCACCCCGAAATCAAGCACGGCAAGATACGCATCGCCTTCAACCCCGACGAGGAGATAGGGCAGGGCGCACATAAATTTGACGTCGAGCGCTTCGGCGCCGATTGGGCCTATACGATGGATGGCGGCGAGATCGGTGAATTGGAGTATGAGAACTTCAACGCCGCCGTGGCCAAGGTGCGTTTCCGCGGACGCAACGTCCATCCCGGCTACGCCAAGCACAAGATGATCAACTCGATACGCATCGCCAACCAGTTTATCATCATGCTCCCCCGCTGGGAGACCCCCGAGCACACCGAAGGCTACGAGGGATTCTACCACCTGATTTCAATCGAGGGCTCGGTGGAGGAAACCGTGCTCACCTACATCATCCGCGACCACGACCGCGACCGCTTCGAGCGCCGCAAGAAGGAGCTGGAGCATCTCACGCGCAAGATCAACAACGAGTTCCCCGACTGCGCTTCGATAGAGATCAAAGACCAGTACTTCAACATGCGCGAGAAGATCGAGCCGGTAATGCACATCATCGACATCGTTGAGAAGGCCATGACACAAGTGGGCGTGACGCCAATTGTAGTGCCCATCCGCGGCGGCACCGATGGAGCCCAGCTCTCGTTCAAGGGCCTGCCTTGTCCCAACATATTTGCTGGCGGATTGAACTTCCACGGCCGCTACGAGTTCCTGCCCATTCCCTCGATGGAGAAGGCACGCGACGTGATCGTCGAGATCGCCAAGCTGGTGGCCCAGAAGAATTAAGCATTTAGCGTTTAGCATTTAGCATTTAGCCTAATTCCGTGTTGATGAGGTGATAAAGCTTTAAAATCGAGAATGCCCAACCGATTGATAATAGTGACGGGGCCGACGGCCTCGGGAAAGACTACCCTCGCCATCGAGCTTGCCCAACGGCTCGATGGCGAGATTATTTGCGCCGACTCGCGCCAGGTGTACCGCGACATTCCCATCGGCACCGCCGCCCCCACTGCCGAGGAACGCGCCGCGGTGCCCCACCATCTGTGCGAGATGCTCCCATTGGACGCCTATTACAGCGCCGCGATGTTCGAGCAGGACGTTATGGGCCTGTTGCCCCAGATATGGGCCAGGGGGAAGGAGGCGATAATGTGTGGCGGCGCGATGATGTACGTCGACGCGGTGTGCAACGGGATCGACCCGCTCCCCACGATTTCCGACGACGTGCGCGCGCGTGTATCAAATATGTATCACGAGCTGGGCCTGGAGGGCGTGCAACGAGAGCTGGAGCGATTGGACCCTGCGTCGTGCCACACGGTGGACATGCGCAATCCGCGTCGCGTGATCCATGCCATCGAAATATGCCTTGAGGCCGGACGGCCAGCCTCCGAGCTCCGCACAGGTGTTCCGGCCACGCGGCGCGACTTCCCGATTGTGAAAATGGCGATCGACTGGCCCCGCGAGGAGCTGTTCGCGCGCATTAACGCCCGAGTGAACGCAATGATCGACGCCGGCTTGGTAGAGGAGGCCCGGCACCACTTCCCGAATGCCGATCGGCTCAATTCCCTCAACACGGTGGGCTACAAGGAGCTGTTCGCCCACTTCAGCGGGGAGATGGACTACGACACGGCTGTGGCGCGTATCGGCAAGAACACCCGCGTCTACGCCAAAAAGCAACTCACCTGGCTCCGCCGCGACTCCGCCATACACTGGCTGGATCCCCATCAGCCACTGCTGCCGCAAGCCATAGCCTTGCTGTAAATAATTTCCCCGGGCCGAGCCTCCTTTATTCCTTTCCTCCTTTCCTCCTTTAACGAGAAAAGAGGGCCATAAAGGATAAAAGGATAAAAGGATAAAAGGATGGGCTTGCTAAGGGCCCTATAAGAAATGAGGGCCGCCCCGGAGTGGGACGGTCCTCAAAATTTTTAGGAGGGTGGTGGTGATTAGCCGTTAACCTTCTTCATGTGGGCGATGAGGTCGAGCACCTTGTTGGAGTAGCCGATCTCGTTGTCGTACCAGGAGATCACCTTAACGAAGGTGGGGGTCAGCTGGATACCAGCCTTGGCGTCGAAGATCGAGGTCAGGGGGCAGCCGAGGAAGTCGCTGGAAACGACAGCGTCCTCAGTGTAGCCGAGGATACCCTTGAGCTCGCCCTCAGAAGCTTCCTTCATGGCGGCGCAGATCTCCTCGTAGGTGGCGGGCTTCTCGAGGTTGACGGTGAGGTCAACTACAGAAACGTCGAGGGTGGGGACACGCATCGACATGCCGGTGAGCTTACCGTTGAGCTCGGGGATCACTTTGCCCACAGCCTTGGCGGCTCCGGTGGAAGAGGGGATGATGTTGCCGGAAGCAGCACGGCCGCCGCGCCAGTCCTTCATCGAGGGACCGTCAACGGTCTTCTGGGTAGCGGTGGTGGAGTGTACGGTGGTCATGAGGCCTTCCTTCACGCCGAACTTGTCGTTCAACACCTTGGTGAGGGGAGCCAAGCAGTTGGTGGTGCAGGAAGCGTTGGAAACGAACTGTGTGCCCTTAACGTAGGTGTCCTCGTTCACGCCGCAAACGAACATGGGGGTGTCGTCCTTCGAGGGAGCCGACATAACCACGTACTTAGCGCCGCCGTCGATGTGGCCCTGAGCTTTCTCCTTGGTGAGGAACAAGCCAGTCGACTCAACAACGTACTCAGCGTCCACTGCGCCCCAACCGATCTCAGCGGGGTTCTTGCATGCGGTAACGCGGATGGGCTTGCCGTTCACGATCAACAGGCTCTTGTCCATGTCGCACTCTACGGTGCCGTCGAAACGACCATGCATCGTGTCATACTTCAGCATGTAAGCCATGTAGTCAACCGGAAGAAGGTCGTTGATAGCAACCACTTCGATGTCATCACGCTTGGTGGAGGCACGGAACACGAAACGTCCGATGCGGCCAAAACCATTAATACCTATTTTAGTCATAGTTGAAAAAATATTGGGTTATGATATTCTCTTTCACCTTAATACCCTTGGACTGGAAATTGTCGACACGGGCTAAAAGCGTTGCAAAGTTACTAACTTTTTCCAAATATTATATCACCAAAGATTTAATTGTGGAAAATTTTCTTTATTTTTGCACAAATTAATCCAACCGACATCATAAAATGGGAAAATTTTTAAGTGATTTTAAAGAGTTTGCCATGAAGGGCAACATCGTGGACATGGCCGTCGGCGTTATCATCGGCGGCGCATTCGGCAAGATTGTGTCCTCCCTGGTCAACGACATCATTATGCCGGTAATCTCGATTATCACCGGTGGCGACGGCTACAAGAACCTTAAATATGTGATTACTCCGGCTCAGGAGGCTACCGTCGAGGGCCAAGCCGCCGTTGAGGAAGTGGCCATCAACTACGGCATCTTCATCCAGAATATCGTGGATTTCGTGATCATCGCCCTGAGCATCTTCGTGGCCCTGCGCGTGATCATGAAGTTCAAGAAGAAAGAGGAGGAGAAGCCAGCGGCTCCACCCGAGCCCACCAAGGAGGAGGTGCTCCTCACCGAGATCCGCGATCTGCTGGCCAAGAAATAGGAGAGTTTTTCAATGTTCAGTTTCCAGTGTTCACCGTTTACAAAGCCATTTGGCTAAATGCTAAACGCTAAACGCTAAACGCTAAACGCTACCATGCGACCTGTCTTCTTGATCGGATATATGGGGTGCGGCAAGTCGACGCTTGGCCGCGCCTTGTCGCGATTGACCGGGATCACCCTAATCGACCTCGACACCTACATCGAGAGCCGATTCCATCGCACGGTCACCGAGCTCTTCGCCGAGCGTGGCGAGAGCGGTTTCCGCGAGATTGAGACGGCAATGCTCGAGGAGGTAGCGTCGTTCGAGGACGTGATTGTGGCCTGCGGCGGGGGCACCCCATGCTTCGGTCGCAACATGGAGGTGATGAACCAAGCGGGATTGACCGTATGGCTCAACACGCCTCGCGACGTGCTGCTCAGGCGCCTGATCCGAGGGAAGCACAAGCGACCGCTCATAGCCCAAAAGACCGACGACGAGCTGGGAGCGTTCATCGACGCGGCCCTCGAGGCTCGCGAGACGTTCTACTCCCAGGCCCAAGCCCAATTTTGCGGCGCCAACTTGGAGGACAAATCCCAAATCGACACTACCGCCCGCGCCTTCATCACCCGATTCCTCCAATCCTCTTAAGACGTGTCCCCGCGAGGCGTTACTGCGTTAAAGCGATAAAAAATGATTGTAGAAACCCAGTTACAAGAAATATCCACCACTACCACTCGCCGCTCCCTTACAATCGGCCTCCCCGCCGACGCTACTGGCAGCGAGAAGCGCTTCCCCCTCACCCCGGAGGGGGCGCAAATACTTGCGGCCGACGGCTATCGCGTGGTCGTGGAGGAGGGTGCGGCCCGTCCCATCCACTACAGCGACGCGGCCTACGCGCGCTGCGGCGCGCAGGTGGGAGCGCGTGTCGAGGCGTTGGGTTGCGACATCGTAATCTCAATGGGTGCCCTCTCGGAAGCCGATGTGGCCTTGATGCGCCGCGGGGCGATGCTGTTCACAATGCTTGGCCCTACCCTGCGCAATCCATCGATGGCCACCGCGCTGCTCCAGCGCAACGTTATCACCGTGGCTCTCGATCGGGTGAAGGACTCGGAGGGACATCTGCCATTCTACGACATTCTGGCCGAAATCGACGGCCGGGCTTCAATAGCCATGGCGTCGTCTCTTCTTGCCGACCCTGATCATGGCAAAGGCATTCTGCTTGGCGGAGTGGCTGGCGTGAACCCTTGCGAGGTGCTTATCCTCGGCTCGGGAATCGCCGGACGTGCCGCCGCGCGATCAGCTATCGGCTTGGGAGCCATCGTGCGCATCATGGACACCGACATCTACCGTCTGCGCCGATCCACCCGCGAGTTGGGAGCCGGGGTAATCCCTTCGGCCCCTCATCCTCGCGTGCTGATGGGTGCGCTCCACTCGGCCGACATCATCGTCGTTACCCCCATGCCGTCGCCGGTGACAATCACTCCCGAGATGATGGACGCAACCAAGTGTGGTGTGGTAATCTTCGACCTTACGGAGCATCCCGGAGTGCTGTTCCCCGAAGGGATACGTCCGGTCCTCATCGAGGCGTCGTCGGCGGTGCCCCGTACCGCCGCTATGGCCTTGAGCAACACGCTGATCACCTTGCTCGACGAATTGGTAACCACCCATGGCGTCAACGACGCGCTGAAATTGTCGCCCAACCTGCAGTGTGCTGTCCTCACGTTCCTTGGACGCGTAATCAACCCCGATCTGGCCACCGCGCTGGGCATGCGCCAGGTCGACCTGTCACTATTCCTTCATTTGTCGTAACGCGATGGCCTACCGAAAGAAATTCTACGTTGTATGGGAAGGCCGCTCCCCCGGGATCTACGACAGCTGGGAGGAGTGCAAATTGCAGATCGACAACTACCCCGGGGCCAAGTACAAGGCGTTCGACACGCAGGAGACGGCCACGCTGGCCTTCCGCGGCGACCCGAGCGAACATATGGGGCTACTCAAAAGCATCGCCACGTTCCAGCAGGCTCCGGTGAACTACGACGCCATCCCCGAGATCAACCAGGACGCGATCGCCGTCGACGCCGCCTGCGCGGGCAACCCCGGGACGATGGAGTACCGTGGCGTGGACGTGAAATCGGGCGCTGAGCTGTTCCATTTCGGTCCCGTCCCCGACGGCACCAACAACGTGGGTGAATACCTGGCCTTGGTACACGCCTTGGCCCTGCTTCAAAAATGTGGGCGCCCCAACGTGCCGATCTATTCCGACTCGCGCACGGCGCAGTCGTGGATACGCAATCGCGGTCACCGGTCAAAGCTCGCCCGCACGCCCCGAAACGCCAAGCTACACGAGCTACTGTCCCGTGCCGACAATTGGCTGCAAACCCACACCATCACCAACCCCATCCTCAAGTGGAACACCGAGGAATGGGGCGAGATCCCGGCCGATTTCGGACGCAAGTAATCTTGCGCAAGGATAAAGGGTAAAGGATAAAGTAATACTTTAAAGGATAAAAGGAGGAAAGGATTACAGATTTAAGGATTGAGTCGTCATGAGAAAGGCGTTGAAATATGGCAGGCTGACCATCCAGCTGATTTGCTGGGTGCTGTTGACCTTGGCCCTGATCGGAACGTCGATGCTCTTCCCCGCCATAGGTGGCTGGATCGCGAAAATCCAGCTGCTGCCGTTGACGCTCGCCTTCTCGATGGGATGGTTCTCGGTGTGGCTGGTCCTTACCCTCATTTTCGGCCGCGTATATTGCTCGTCGGTGTGCCCGATGGGGGCCATGCAGGACGCATTCTCGCGCCTCGGTCGCAAGGGTAAGCGGGACCACGAATACCATTACGCACCCGCTCGCACTGCCTTGCGAAACGCCACGCTTATTGCCGTAATCGCTTGTATATTAGTGGGCATATCGGTTGTCACCTCGCTCATTGATCCCTACAGCGGCTACTCGCGCATCGCCACCAATGTGCTTAAGCCTGCTTGGGAGGCTGGGGAAACGGCCCTGGTTTCCATCGGTTGGCTGGCCAAAGCCCCGGCCCGCATCGGCTACGCGTCGCTTATGGCGTTCATTATCGCATTGATTACCTTGGGGTTGATCGGCACGCTGGCATTCCGCGGAGGGCGCACTTGGTGCAACACGTTCTGTCCTGTGGGCACTGCGCTGGGGTTCATCTCTCGCTACTCGGTGTTTCATATCGAAATCGACACCGACTTGTGCATCAACTGCCGTCGTTGCGAGCACGCATGCAAGAGCCAATGCATTGACTTGCAGGATCATGTGATCGACGGCTCGCGTTGCGTCAACTGTTTCGACTGCCTGCCCGTATGTCCTAACGACGCAATCAGTTACACCCCACGTCGCAAACAACTCTCCCTGCCCATGATGCAACGCATCACCACCCCCGGCAAAACCGCCACGGCCATGGAGGGCGGCTCCTCCAGTACCATTGGTACCCCCTCGACCGATGCCAGCCAGCCCAAAGCAATCTCGCGACGCCAGTTTATGGCCACCGGACTGATAGTGGCCGCCGCGGCCGCCTCCGAGCCGATTCGCGCCGCTCTACCCAAACAGGAAAGCCCGCGCCCGTCGCTATACGTCATTCCGCCCGGAGCCGAGAGCCGCAAGTCGTTCATGGAACGCTGCACCGGTTGCGGCCTGTGCGTCGCCCACTGCCCCACCGGCGTGATCAAGCCCTCGACCAAGGAGTACGGATGGCTCAACATGCTCCATCCTGTCAAGGACTACGACGAGGCCGAGTGCACGCTGTCATGCGTGCGTTGCACCGAGTTGTGCCCCACGGGCGCGTTATTGCCACTCACCCCCTCGGAGAAGGCGCTGATTTCCGTCGGGCTTGCCCGCGTGATTCCAAGCGACTGCCTGAGTGTCAACGGAGTGCATTGCGGAATGTGCGCCGAGGTGTGTCCCAAGCAGGCCATCACCATGAAACCGTTCTCCAACTCCGCCCGCGCCCAATCCCCCGCCAACGCCCAAATCCCTACCGTCGACCCATCCCTATGCATCGGCTGCGGCTACTGCCAGCACATCTGCCCCGCCACCCCCATCAAGGCCATCGTCGTCGACGGCCTACCATAATATCCTGGGTATCCTAATAATCCTAAACTGAAAACTCCCCCCATGAAACAATATTTAGATTTACTGCAGCATATCTTAGATAATGGTGTTGATCGCAGTGACAGGACCGGCACCGGCACCCGCTCGGTGTTCGGCTACCAGATGCGCTTCAACCTGCAAGAGGGTTTCCCCCTGTTGACCACCAAAAAATTGCACCTCAAATCGATTATACACGAGCTCTTATGGTTCCTCGCCGGAGATACCAACGTCAAATACTTGCAGGACAACGGCGTAAGAATCTGGAACGAGTGGGCCGACCCCGATGGCAACCTCGGCCACATCTACGGATACCAATGGCGCTCATGGCCCGATTACAACGGCGGTCACATCGACCAGATCGCCCAGGCCGTCGAGACAATCAAGAAGGACCCCAACTGCCGGCGCAACATCGTGTCGGCGTGGAACGTGGCCGACCTTCCCAACATGAATCTGCCCCCCTGCCACGCGTTCTTTCAATTCTATGTGGCCGACGGCAAGCTCTCGCTGCAACTTTACCAACGCTCGGCCGACACGTTCCTGGGCGTGCCGTTCAACATCGCGTCCTACGCCCTGTTGACGATGATGATGGCACAGGTAACGGGACTGGAGCCTGGCGACTTTGTCCACACCTTAGGCGATACCCACATCTACCACAACCATTTCGACCAGGCTCGGCTACAACTCACCCGCGAGCCCCGGCCGTTGCCCAAGATGTTGATCAACCCCGACGTGAAGGACATTTTCTCGTTCCACTACGACGACTTCAAGCTCGAAGGTTACGATCCCCATCCCCACATTAAAGCCACTGTATCAGTATGATCAGCATAATTGTAGCGTTGACCACCGACCGCGCCATCGGCAAGGATGGGCAGTTGTTGTACCCCATCTCGGCCGACTTGAAGCGATTTAAAGCCCTCACCATGGGCCACCCCATCATCATGGGACGTCACACCTACGAGTCGCTCCCCAACGGCCCCCTCCCGGGCCGCGAAAACATCGTCCTGACCAAACAAACAAGGAACGTGAGCGACCCGCCCGCGCCAAACAACGGAGCTTTAACCATCTTCCCATCCCTGGAGCTGGCCATCGCCCACGTGGCCGACCGCGACGCCTTTATCATCGGTGGCGCAAAGGTATACGAGCAGGCGATGCCCCTGGCCGACCGACTTTACCTCACCGAAATCCTTGCCGAGCGCCCCGACGCCGACGCGTTCTTCCCGGAAATCAACCCCGAGGAATGGACCACCGTGGAGCAATCGGCGACGTTCACCGACCCGCGCTCGGGTGTCCCCTACCGATTCACCACCCTCGAGCGAGCAAAACCCAAGGCCTGAGCGTTATAACAATATGGCAACATTGGCACCACTGGCCGAGCGCATGCGTCCCCGCACGCTCGACGATTACATAGGGCAAACCCACCTTGTAGGACCCGACTCGATTCTGCGCCGCATGATCGACTCGGGCAAAATCTCGTCGTTCATTCTCTGGGGCCCTCCCGGAGTAGGCAAAACCACGCTCGCCAAGATCATCGCCAACACCACCAAGTCGCCCTTCTACACCCTGAGCGCTGTCCACTCGGGCGTTAAAGAGGTGCGCGAGGTGCTCGACCGTTGCCGCGCCGATGCCCAAAGCATGTTCAGCCAAGGGCGTCCCATCCTTTTCATCGATGAAATCCACCGGTTCAACAAGTCGCAGCAGGACAGCCTGTTGGGAGCTGTCGAAAGTGGTATAGTCACCCTCATCGGGGCTACAACCGAGAACCCGTCGTTCGAAGTGATTCGTCCATTGCTCTCGCGTGCCCAGGTGTACACATTGCGACCGCTTGAAGCCGATGAGTTACAACAGTTGCTCGAGCATGCTATCACGAAGGACGAGGTGCTCAGTCGACGCGACGTGAAGGTGGAATCCACCGACGCTCTATTCCGATTCGCTGGCGGCGACGCCCGCAAGTTGCTTAATATCTTGGATTTGCTCGAACAATCCACCCCGGCGGGCGAGCCTATGGTGATCAACGATATGGTGGTCACCGAGCGCTTGCAGGAGAACCCCGCGGCTTACGACAAGCAAGGGGAGATGCACTACGACATCATCTCGGCGTTCATCAAGAGCATACGCGGCTCCGACCCCGACGCGGCTGTCTACTGGATGGCCCGCATGATCGCCGGAGGCGAGGATCCTGAATTCATCGCCCGACGCATGGTGATCCTGGCCGCCGAGGATATCGGCTTGGCCAACCCTAACGCGCTGCTGCTGGCCAACGCCACGTTCGACGTGATACAGAAAATAGGGATGCCCGAGGGGAGGATCCCACTTTCGGAATGCGCTGTGTATCTGGCTACTTCAGCCAAGAGTAATTCGGCTTATCTGGCGATTGACGCAGCCCTCGATCACGTCAAAAAGACCGGTGACCTTCCCGTGCCGCTTCACCTGCGCAATGCCCCCACCTCCCTAATGAAGGAGATGGGCTACGGCCACGACTACAAGTATGCCCACAATTATCCCGGGCATTTCGTCCAGCAACAGTACCTGCCCGACGCTCTTCAGGGAGCTCGCTTCTGGAACCCGGCCGACAACCCCGCCGAAGCGCGCGCCGCCGACCTCCAACGCGCCCGCTGGGGCAAATAGTTAAATTATTCGCCAATTTGGCGTTAAATTCACAAAAAATTACCTAATTTTGTAGCGTCCAATAAAAGTAGGCAATTTATCGCAATGCTCAAGAAATTCTTCATAGCCCTTACCGGCAGTTTGGCGGCTATTTGGATATCGATTATCCTGTTGTTTATCATGGTCTTGGTGGCTGTGACTACCGCCATAGCGAGCAGCTCCCAAAGCTCGTCGGTAAAAATACGCGACCATAGCATCCTGAAAGTCGACCTCACCGGTTCCATTCCCGAGCGCATCGAGGGAGGAGGCTCCATAATCGACCAGATTTACCAAACCCAAAGCGACAAGGCTTCCACCTCGGTGAGCGAGATTGTTGCCGCCATCAACACGGCGGCCAACGACAAACGTATCGACGGCCTATACCTCTATTGCGGTGGAGCGTCGATGGGTATGGCCGGGCGTATCGAGGTGCGCGACGCCGTGCTGAATTTCAAGGATTCGGGCAAATGGGTAATCGCCTACGGCGACAACTACACCCAAGGCGACTATATCATCGCCACGGCGGCCGACTCGCTGATTGTCAACCCGGCAGGTGCCGTTGAAATTCACGGATTGGCATCCCAAACTATCTACTTCAAGGGCCTGTTGGACAAATTGGGGGTAGAGATGCAGGTGATCAAGGTAGGCTCGTTCAAGAGCGCCGTCGAGCCCTATATCCTCACGGGGCCCAGCGAGGCATCGCTCCTGCAACAACGCAGCTACGTCGACGGTATTTGGAACACCATGGTACCCCTGGTTGCCGAGAGCCGCGGCGTTACCGAGCAGCAAGTGAACATGTGGGCCGACTCCATCGCATTCACCTGGCCCGTTGAGCGCCTGCTGAAAGAACGCATAGTCACGAGCTCAGCCTACGAGCACACTGTGGATCAGCTGCTGGCCGACCTCACCAAACGCAAGAAAATCGACGACCTGCGCCTGCTCACCACCAACGAATACGCCCAAGGAACCACCATCCTCCCCTCCGACGGCAGCGATGAAATCGCCGTGCTTTACGCCGTGGGCGACATCAACGACTCAGGCTCCAAGGGGATCGTCCCCAGCTCCCTTATTCCGATCATCGACGACCTGGCCGACGACGACAACGTTAAAGGCCTTGTGCTACGCGTCAACTCGGGAGGTGGCAGCGCGTTCGCTTCCGAGCAGATCTGGGAGGCCCTGCAACGATTCAAGGAGAGCGGCAAGCCGTTCTACGTGTCCATGAGCGATTACGCCGCTTCCGGTGGCTATTACATCTCTTGTGGCGCCGACAAAATTTACGCCATGCCACAGACGCTTACCGGCTCTATCGGAATCTTCGGCATGATCCCCTGCGCGCAAGGCCTCGTGCACGACAAATTAGGGCTCAACGTATCCACGGTGTCGTCAAACGCCAACGGCGACTTCCCCACGCTCACCGCTCCGATGACGCCCTTCCAGCGCGCCTCCATGCAAAAGATGGTGGAAGAAGGCTACGAGCTGTTCACTTCCCGCGTGGCCGCTGGCCGTGACATGCCTATCGACTCGGTGAAAGCTATTGCCGAAGGCCGCGTATGGTACGGAGTGCAAGCCCTTGAGAACGGCCTTGTCGACGAGCTCGGCACCCTCGAGGATGCGATCGTTGACATGACCGACGAGCTCAAAATCTCATCCTATTCAGTGAATTATTATCCCGAGCTCAACCAGTCGCTCTGGGAGATGATCCTATCGGCCCAGGCCGACATGGAGTACAAGATAGTTTCCGACCACCTGGGCGACTCCTACCTCCTGTGGGAAGCGTCGCGCTGGCTTGCCGCCCTTTCTCCCCTTCAAGCCCGGGCCGAAAACATCAGGATAGAGTGAAGCATAAAGCATTTAGCATTTAGCATAAAGCATTTAGCATTTAGCATAAAGCATTTAGCCAAATACTTTCATCCTTTCCTCCTTTAGCCATTTAAAGATTTAACGATTTAAGAAAATACCCGCCATGGCCAACAGATTTGTATCCACCTTCATTCTCCTGCCCTTGAGCAAGCTCTACGGGCTGGGAGTAGGGGTGCGCAATCTGTTGTTCCGCATGGGAATCCTTCACCAGCGCGAGTTTGACGTGCCAGTGGTGGTGATCGGCAACATCGCCGCTGGGGGAACCGGTAAAACACCCCACACCGAATACGTCATTCAGGCCTTGCGCTCGCGTTACCGCATCGGCGTGATCTCCCGTGGTTATAAGCGCAAAACCAAGGGCTTCGTGCTTGCCTCCCAGCGATCCACGCCCCTGGACATTGGCGACGAGCCTTACCAGATGTACCACAAATTCGGCAACTCGATACGGCTGGCCGTGTGCGAGGACCGTTGCGCCGGAATTGACGAGCTGCTGAAAATCGACCCGCAAATCAACCTTATCCTGCTCGACGACGCATTCCAGCACCGCTACGTCAAGCCCACGGTGGCGATCGTCCTCACCGAGTTCAACCGCCCGTTCTATATGGACGAGCTACTCCCTCTGGGACGTCTGCGCGAGCCGAAATCGGCCGTGGGTCGTGCCGAGATGATCGTCGTCACCAAGTGTCCCGACAAGATCCGACCGATCGAGTACTCGCTGTGTCGCAAGGAGCTGAATCTTAAGCCGTGGCAGAGCCTTTACTTCTCGCGATTCGTTTACGGCCAATTGGTGCCGCTATATCCCGACCAGGCCGAGATCGTGCCGCAACTGTCGATGATGACAGGTCGCGACGCAATCCTGGCCATCTCGGGAATCGCCAACCCAAAGCCCTTGATGAACTATCTCAAGAGCCACAAGGCGCCAGTAAAGCTCGTGGTCTACCCCGACCATCACAACTTCTCGCGCCGCGACATCGACCAGATAGCGCGCCGATTCGACGCCATCGACGGCGAGCGCAAGATCATCCTCACAACCGAGAAGGACGCCGTGCGCCTGGCCAGCAACCCTTACTTCCCCCACCGCCTCAAGCCGTTCATCTTCTACCTCCCTATCTCGGTGGAGATGGATCCCAACACCTCCACCGAGTTCACCAACGTGCTCGTCAATCTCATCCGTGAGGGCCAAGGCATCGGCGCTCCCATATTAAAAGGAACCTAACTACCCATTCCCGGCGCCCCGCTTCACAACCTTTGGGCGCCCTAAAGCGTTTCAATATTTAGGGGCTATTCCCCGATTCACCAACTCTAAAACCAAGATCACCATGGCAGAAACAATGTTAGACAAAATCCGCGAAACCGCCGATTACATCCGCTCGCAAGTAGCCGAGATTCCCGAAACAGCCATTATCCTGGGCACGGGCCTGGGCGCGCTCGTCGACCATATTGACGACAAGCAATACCTCCCTTACACCACAATCCCCAACTTCCCTGTTTCCACAGTTGAGGGTCACTCGGGCAACCTTATCTTCGGAAAGCTCGGCACCAAGCCCGTCATCGCCATGCAGGGCCGTTTCCACTACTACGAGGGATACGACATGAAGCAGGTGACCTTCCCGGTGCGCGTGATGAAAGCGCTGGGTGTCAAGACTCTGTTCGTCTCCAACGCCGCCGGCGGCATGAACAAGGAGTTCCGCGTGGGCGACATTATGATCATCACCGACCATATCAACCTCTTCCCCGAGAACCCGCTCCGTGGCAAGAACTACAACGAGCTTGGTCCCCGTTTCCCGGCCATGACCGAGGCCTACAGCCACCGCCTGGTCAAGCTGGCCGACGAAATCGCCGCCGAGAAGGGAATCCGCGTGATGCACGGCGTATACGTGGGCACTCCAGGCCCGACGTTCGAGACCCCGGCTGAGTACGAGTACTTCCGCATCATCGGTGGCGACGCTGTAGGCATGTCCACCGTGCCCGAGGTTATCGTGGCACGTCACGGCGACATGGAGGTGTTTGGCGTATCAGTCATCACCGACCTGGGTGGCAAGGATGTAACCGAGGTTCCCTCTCACGAGGAGGTACAGCGCGCGGCCGAGAAGGCCCAGCCCTTCATGATGGAGATCATGAAAGAGCTCGTCGCCCGCGAATAACCCCCGAGGGAAATCCCTCTTTATTCCTTTCCTCCTTTCCTCCTTTAATGATTTAATGGTTTAAAACTTTAAATCCCAAATCATTAAACTGAAATCTGAAAACTGAAAAATCCCCCTAATGGAAGTCTCTGAATTAGGCGAGTTCGGTCTCATCGACCGACTCACAAGCGATATCAAGCCCGTCAACTCGTCCACCCTCAAGGGGGTGGGCGACGACGGCGCTGTGCTGCAATTCCCACCGGATACCGACGTGCTGGTCACCACCGACATGCTGCTCGAGGGCGTGCACTTCGATTTGACCTACGTGCCCCTGAAGCACCTGGGTTACAAATCGGCGGTGGTTAACTTCTCCGACATCTACGCGATGAACGGTCACCCGCGCCAGATCACTGTGTCGCTCGGCGTGTCGAGCCGCTTCACAGTGGAGCATCTCGACGCCCTGTACAGCGGCCTGCGCCTGGCATGCGAAATCTACGGGGTGGACTTGATTGGTGGCGACACCTGCGCGTCGCGTCAAGGCTTGGTGATCTCCATCACCTGCATAGGCGACGCCCCCAAGGGCAGAGCCGTCTATCGCGACGGAGCCAAGGACACCGACCTGATATGCGTCAGCGGTGACCTCGGTGCTGCCTACATGGGCCTCCAATTGCTCGAACGCGAGAAGGTAGCTTCAGCCGGAAAGAAGGACTTCCAGCCCGCGTTCCAAGGCAAGGAGTACCTCGTGGAGCGCCAACTCAAGCCCGAGGCTCGCCGTGACGTGATCGACGCTCTGGCCAAGGCCGACATTCTCCCCACGTCGATGATCGACATCTCCGACGGCTTGTCATCCGAGCTAATGCACATATGCAAGCAGAGCCACACCGGTTGCCGCGTCTACGAGGAGCGTATCCCCATTGATTACCAAACGGCGGTAATGGCCGAGGAACTCAACATGAACCTCGTGACAGCCGCTCTCAACGGAGGCGAGGACTACGAGTTGCTGTTCACCGTGCCCCTCCACGCCCACGAGAAAATCCAAAAAATACCTGGCGTGAAAGTCATCGGCCACATCACTAAGGAGGATCTGGGCTGCGCCCTCGTCACCCGCGACGGCTCGGAGATGGAGCTCAAGGCCCAAGGCTGGAATCCCCTGGCCAAGCCACAATAGGGCTGTAAGAGTGATAATGTGAATATGTTAACGAGGTTAATAGGTTAACAAGGTTAATAGGTTAATATGTGATGAGGTTATTACGTTATTACGAAAATTTAGTAACTTCGCGCCATAATCACAAAAAGTAGATCTTCGAAATATGGTAAACAGAATATTGATCAGAATTAAAGTGGTGCAGCTGCTCTACTCTTATCTGCTCACCCGCAGCGAGTTTCATCTAAAAGAGGCCCCTGGGACCGGCGCCACGCGCGACGCACTGTACGCCTATTCCGTTTACCTGAGGTTACTTCTCTTTATCCTCGAAATCTCGGGGATACAGGTGCAAGGTCCCAACAAGCTACATCCCCTGGCATCCCTTCGCGGAAAAAATCCCCTGGCCGGCACGCGCATGGCGCAGTCGATCAGCTCCATCCCCGCTGTGGCCGACATTATCGCATCGGGTCGACCGTCAATTGACAACCTCGACCCTCTCGCCTTGCGCTTGCAACAGACGATCGTCAACTCCTCGGCTTTTCTCGACTTCAAGAAGAACAAGAAGGCTGGTCTCGCCGACGAGGTGAAGCTGTGGGGAGCCGTCATCCCCACGGTGATCGCCAACAATCCCGACTTCATCGCCACCCTGCGCACCGACGAGGGCTATACCCAGCGCGGTTTTGAGCAAGGCGTAGAGATGGTTCTCGACACTCTGTCGTCGTTTGTCGACACCAGGCTCTCCCTGGCCTCGGCCCGCAATGCCCTCCAAACCTCCCTCGACAAGGCCTACGAGCTCTACCATGCCCTCTTGCTTCTACCTGTGGCAATCACCAAGGAGCAGGAGCAACGCCTCGAGGAGAATCGCAACAAGCATATGCCCACGGCCGAGGATCTCAACCCCAACTTGCGCTTCGTCAACAACCTCTACCCGCGCATGATTCTGGAGAACCCCGACATCAAGGCCTACCTCAAGGCCCATCCCATCTCGTGGGACGACCAATACCCACTGATCAAAGGCTTGCTGCGCGACATCACCGAAAGCGACCTCTATCGCGACTACATGGCCGCGCCGCTCACCGACCCCCATGCCGACATCGCTTTTTGGCGTTCGGTAATGAAACAGATTATCCTCCCCAGCGACGACTTGGCCGAGACCCTTGAAAATTCCTCGGTATACTGGAACGACGACCTCGATATTATGGGCACATTTGTCACCAAGACCATGCGCCACATGGAGGTTTCCGGCTCACCGGCCGAGACGCGACTGCTGCCTGAGTTCAAGGACGAAGAGGACGCCCAATTCGGCAACCAACTGTTTACCCTCGCCATCGACCACGCCGACGAATACCGCGCTCTGGTCGACCGGTTCATCAACCGCAACCAATGGGAAAGCGAGCGATTGGCGTTCATGGACGTCGTGATTCTCATTGCGGCCATTGCCGAGCTCGTCGGGTTCCCCAAGATTCCCATCCCCGTCACATTCAACGAGTACATCGAAATCGCTCGTTACTACTCTACCTCGCGATCACCCCAATTCATCAACGGAATGCTTCACTCGGTGATCGGCTACCTGCAAAATGAAGGTATAATCCACAAATAACCCGCCTGCACATGGGCAAAAAGCAGGGCCGCTTAGCCAAAACCGTCAAGGCTCTTATTGTCAAAGCCAAGCGACTGTATGCCTACTTCACCGACGGCATATGGACCACCACGCGCCGCAATTGGCGCATCGACTTCTTGCGCACCGTAAGCCTGTCGATTCGCTCGTTCCTCGACACGGGCCTGCAGATGCGCTCCATGGCCCTCACCTACCAGACGATGCTCGCGATCGTGCCCGCGTTGGCGCTGGTCTTCGCCATCGGCCGCGGTTTCGGTCTGCAGGACGTGATCCAGCGCGAGTTGATTGAGGCCTTTCCAGCGCAGCGCCAGCTGATGAAGCAGGGATTCGGCTTCGTGGATTCTTATCTGGAGCAGTCGTCCGAGGGATTGTTTGTGGGTATCGGTATCCTGTTCTTGCTGTGGACGTTGATATCGTTGCTCGGCGCCGTGGAGGATTCGTTCAACACCATATGGGCCGTGCAGCAAGGGCGCTCGTTTTGGCGTAAAATCACCGACTATACCGCTATCTTCCTCATCCTTCCCATCTTGATGATATGCTCCAGCGGATTGTCGCTGCTCATGTCCACCGCGTTGCACACGCTGTTGCCATTTGATTTCATGTCGACGGCGATCACATGGATTCTCGACCTGGCCTCGCTTGTGTTCACCTGGTTGTTCTTCGCCGGGGCCTACATGCTCATCCCCAACGCCAAGGTGAAGTTCCCCAACGCGTTGCTGGCGGGAGCCCTGGCCGGCTCGGCCTTCTTGATCGTGCAGTGGCTGTTTGTCACTGGCCAGATGTACGTCACCCGATACAACGCCATCTACGGTAGCTTCTCCTTGTTGCCGTTGTTGCTGATTTGGACACAGTTGGCATGGCTGATCTGCCTCTCGGGTGCCGTCGTGTGCTACTCGTCGCAAAATATCTATGAGTTTTCGTTCAACTCCCAGATCGACAAAATCTCGCTCGACTACCGCAACAAGCTTACCTTGGCCGTGCTCATGGTAGTGGTGAAACGCTTCGTCGAGGGTGGCAAACCTTACACCGACCACGACTTCGCGTCGCGTTTCGGGCTTCCAGCGCGCATTGTCAGCGACATCACCTCGGTGCTTCAGGAGTGCAACCTGCTCACTCGCGTGGTGCTGGACGACAAGGACCAGGAATACGGCTACCAGCCTGCTATGGACCCCGCGCAAATCACCCTCGGGCTCACCCTCAGCCGCCTGGCTCATAGAGGTAAATCGGGCTTCCTACCCCAGTTCCGCCACCGCTTCTCATTCCTTATCGAAACTGTCGATTCCATCAAGAAAGAGGAATACGCCACCGCCGACACCATCCTCATCAAGGACATCCCCCTCAACCAATAACTCCTCCCGCTGAGAATCCCGAAATTCCCGAGACTTCCAGAATTCCCGGAATTCCCGAAAATTAATAACACCTCTAAAAATGAAGAATCCCATTTCTACGACTAAGGCCCCCGGGGCTATCGGCCCCTACAGCCAGGCAATCGACACGGGCGCGATGGTGTTTGTGTCGGGCCAAATCCCTGTTAACCCCGCTACAGGCGAAATCCCCGAGGGTATCGCTCCCCAAACCGAGCAATCGCTGCGCAACCTCACGGCTATCTTAGAGCAAGCGGGCCTCAAGCTCGACAATGTGGTGAAAACCACAGTGTTCCTTCACGACATCGCTGATTTTGGCGACATGAACGCTGTTTACGCCCAGCATTTCACAGCGCCTTTCCCGGCTCGCTCAGCCGTAGCCGTGCGCGACCTTCCCAAGGGCGTGCTTGTGGAGATCGAGGCTATCGCCGCTCGATAATCTGTCCCTTTCGTAATAGCGTTATTTACGCTTAGGCATCGACCATGTGAAATTCTCGCCGCGATGACGCCATGCCACAATGCGATAGTAGGCGTTGTAAAACGGTTGAGTAAGAAGTAGATAGGGGAGCGTGAGCCGAAGCTTGCGCGCCCCTAACGCGCGTAAAGTGGGTTGGTATACCACCACCAGCGTGATCCATACACCCAGCCCCACGGCCAGCATTGCGGCCATAGGCAGGAAATTGGGCAACGCGATTACCGACGCGGCCACCGCGGCTCCAAAACCCGCCCACATCATCGCCGAGCTTAGTCCCATCATCCGTCGCGCGGCGCGGCTCACGTATTTACCCGTGAACAGGTGATGCCACTTCCACCGGCGGTGCATGGCGCGTGGCGACTCGCCGCCCATGGTCACTCGGGAGGCGTGGGAAAGTTCTACCGCTGTCGTTTCGGGCGTGGCGATTTGCGACACCAGGATGTCGTCCTCGCCCGTGTGGATGTTTAATGACTGGGAAAATCCCTTTGCACCCAAAAATTTGTCTCGACGGAAGCCCATATTGGCCGCATGGCCCCGATAGGGATGTCCGGCGAGTGCGGCCGGGAGATAGGTGATGGCGTCAAGTGCCCACGACAGGGAGCGCCGGCGCTTGCCAAGGCGGTCGTCGCGATGGTTGTCGACGGTGGCGTAGCCCAGCACCACCTCTTTTCCCTTGGCGAAGTGGCGAGCCATGGAGGCCAGCCAGCGGTGGGAATGGATCGACGACGACGCGTCCAATATCAGCACGTAGGGGTAGCGCGCCCCCTTTACGCCCAGGGTAATGGCCAGCTTGCGGCGCGACAGGTTGTGCGCCCCGGTGGGGATGAACGTCTGGTGAAGGTTGCGATGGGTTTGGCTCAGGAGGTTGTACACGTCCTTGACGTCCTCCGAGGCACCGTCGTTGACGATGATAATCTCGGTTTCACCCGCGTATTCTTGTTGCAGAAGGCTGTCGAGGAGATTGGTTAGCGACGTGGGATTGTCGATTGCGTACACAATAATCGACACCCCCGGGGCTTTCTCGGGCATTATCGCTCGCTCGCAGCGATGGCGACGCTTGGCAATCGACGCCACGCGGCCGCGATATACCGTCAACAGCCAAACGGCGCACAGCCCCGACACGCCCATCAGCGCCCACACCAGGGCCGAAATGTCAAATGAAAATTCCATTACGCGAAGTTACGCATTTTTGTTGAACTGCAGGGGTCAATCGGCAGCTTCTGTTTCTGGCGCCACCGCATCGATATCCACCAATTGGAATCCGGCCGACTCCAACGCTTCCCAGTAGCCGGGATAGGATTTCGACACCACCTCGGCATTCTCGATTATAAGCCCTGGGCAGAAAATGGCGACGGGGGCGAAGGACATCGCCATGCGATGGTCGTCATAGGTGGCGATGCGCGGCATCTGGGTCACCGGCACGCGTTTGCCCTCCCATGAGATGGCGTTGTCGCCCTCGATCTCCACCATCACGCCTATTTTAAGCAATTCACGGCGCAGTGCCTCCAAGCGGTCGGTCTCCTTTACGCGCAGCGACTTGAGGCCTGTCAAATGAAACGGCACGCCGATTGTCGCGGCCGTCACGGCGAGAGTCTGGGCAAGGTCGGGCTGGTCGACAAGGTCAAGCTCAAGGCGCGAGTACATGTCGGGCGAGGCCGACAACGTGTAGCCGGGACCTTCCTCGGCCTCCTGGGTAAACACGCCCAATCGCTCGAAAAATTTCTGGCACTGGGAGTCGCCCTGTAGCGACGGTATCGAGATTCCCGGTAAGGTCACCTCGCCGCCCGACAACGCCGCGATCTCGTACCAATAGCTCGCGGCGCTCCAGTCCTGCTCCACTCGCAGCGGAGTGTCGTCATAGGTGCCTGGGCGCACGGCGATCAGCTCTGGCCCGCGCTCGTAGTCGGCGCCTCGCTGCTCCATCATCCCCAGTGTCATCTTTATATAGGGCAGCGACGGCAGGTCGCCGTCGATGCGCAACCGCAGTCCCTGCTCCATTGACGGGGCAATCATCAACATAGCCGAAATATATTGCGAGCTTACGGTCTCAGAGATGGTCACGTCGCCCCCCGTAAGCTTGTGGCCGGTGATGCGAAGCGGCGGGAAGCCCTCTTCGCCCGCGTATTCCACCTCTGCGCCCACGCTACGGAGCATGTCCACCAGTTGCCCGATCGGGCGCTTGCGCATCCTCTCCGAGCCGTCAAGCAACACTTGGGCCCCATCGGTCGCGGCGAAATAGGCCGTGAGGAAACGCATGGCGGTGCCAGCGGCGCCGACATTGACGGTAGGATATCCCTTCGGGTCAATCTTCAAGGCGGCCACGACGGCATCGGTGTCGTCGCATTGGGCCACGTCGATCAGCGGCTCGGAACCTGGAGTCAGGGCGTTAATGATGAGCGCACGATTGCTCATGCTCTTGGACAGTGGCAACTCTATTGTGGCTTCCAGATAACCCTCCGGGGGGAATATGGCGTAGTTCATCTTTAAGTGTTTTTATGAATGAGAATCGGCCTGTGCCTAAATGATGCACAAATTTACGAAAAAACCATAAAATATTTCAGTACATGACAAAATTTGAATTCTTAAATTTAAATATCTGATTTACAAA
>JAJBVP010000226.1 GCA_020859755.1 Bacteroidales bacterium
GGGGAGGAGGGCCGTCCAAGTGCCGGCCCGCCAAGGCTACGCATATGTTGAGGGGAGGGGCACTCCCCTACCCTATCGTTAGCCGAAGAAGATGTAAGCGGCGATGATGCCGGCGATGGAGCCGGTGACGTCGGCAAGCAAGGCGTAGGGGACAGCGTAGCGTGTCTTGGTCACACCCACCGAACCAAAGTATACGGCCAACACATAGAACATCGTGTCGGTGGAGCCTTGTATCGCGGCCGAGACGCGCGAAACGAACGCATCGGCGCCGTAGGTGTTCATCAGGTCGACCATCATGCCGCGGCTCCCGCTTCCGCTCAACGGCTTCATCAACGCCGTGGGCAAAGCCGCCACCCATTGCGCGTCGATGCCGAGCCAGGTGACGAAGGCCTCCAAGCCGTCGGTGATCACATCCATCGCCCCCGAGGCGCGGAACATGCCGATGGCCACCAGTATCGCCACCAAGTAAGGAATGATCATCACGGCCGTCTTGAATCCCTCCTTGGCCCCCTCGATAAACGTGTTGTACATGTTGACCTTCTTGCACAACCCAGCAACGAGGAACGCGACAATCACGCCGAGCAGGAGGAAATTGGCGATGAATCCCGAGTAGACCTGCACGGCCTCCTGTGGCAACGAGGAGAAAAACCACACGATGCCCAGAATGACCAGCGCCATGCCTGCGAGCCACGACAGCAACACAGGGTCGTTGAGACGGATGCGCTGCTTGATGCACAGGGTGATGATGCCCACGAACGTGGCGATGAACGTGGCCAGCAGGATGGGCAGGAACACGTCGGTGGGATTGGCCGCACCGGCTTGCGCGCGATACATCATTATTGATATAGGAATGAAGCAGAGGCCCGACGCGTTGAGGATAAGAAACATGATCATCGCGTCGGTCGCGGTGTCTTTTTCCTTGTTCAAGCTCTGCAGCTCCTGCATGGCTTTGAGTCCCATCGGGGTGGCAGCGTTGTCGAGGCCGAGCATGTTGGCCGACACGTTCATGAAGATCGACCCCATCGCCGGGTGTCCCTTTGGCACGCCCGGAAACAGTCGCGAGAACAGCGGCGATATCGCCCGGCCCAGGAACCCCACTACCCCACCGCGCTCGCCGATTTTCATCAACCCGAGCCATAGCGAGAGTATGCCAGTCAAACCCAGGGCGATTTCGAAAGCGTTGCCGGCCGAGGTGAACGACGCGCTCATAATGTCGCTCCACACCTGGAAGTCGCCACAAAACACCGTCTTGCCCACTGCCACCAGCGCGGCCACCAGGAAAAACGCCACCCATATATAATTTAGAACCATTGCAAAGTCGCTTGATGAGATAATTTTCGCAAAGATACGGAAATTTGTTGTAAATTTGCAGTTGCCATGGCAAACAAGATTGTAGAAACCCCGCTGATGCGGCAATATGTGGAGATGAAGCGCAAGCACCCCGACGCGGTGCTTCTGTTTCGTGTGGGCGACTTTTACGAGACGTTCTCGGAGGACGCCATCACCGCCTCCGAGATATTGGGCATCACCCTCACCCGCCGCGCCAACGGAGCCGCGCAATTCGTCGAGCTGGCGGGATTCCCCCACCACGCCCTCGACACCTACCTGCCCAAGCTCGTGCGTGCCGGCAAGCGAGTGGCCATCTGCGAGCAATTGGAGGACCCGAAATTGGCCAAAAAACTGGTCAAGCGAGGCATCACCGAGCTGGTCACCCCCGGCGTATCGATCAACGACAACATCCTCGACCACCGCGAGAACAACTTCGTGGCCGCCGTGCATTTCGACAAGCAGGCCGTGGGATTGGCCCTGCTCGACATCTCCACCGGCGAATTCCTCTGCGCCGAGGGCACAGCGGAGAAGATGGACAAATTACTGGCCAGTTTCGCCCCCAAGGAGCTGCTCGTTGAAAACGAAAAGCGCGCGTTTGCCATCCAGCACCTGCCATCGGCCCCCCGCAGCGTCACCCCGCTGGAGGACTGGGTGTTCACCGGCACCAACGGCCTGGAGCGCCTTCTGAAGCAATTCGAGACCACCACATTGAAGGGATTTGGCGTCAACAACATGCCCGCGGCCATCGTCGCCTCGGGAGCCATCCTCTACTATCTCGACCTCACCAAGCACAATCGCACAAGCCATATCACCACCCTGTCGCGCATCGAGGAGGAGCAATATGTAAGGCTCGACCGATTCACCGTGCGCAACCTCGAATTGCTGCGCCCGATGACCGACGAGGGACGATCGCTGCTCCAGGTGATCGACAAGACGGTGAGCCCCATGGGTGCCCGTTTGCTGCGCCGATGGATGCAGTTCCCCCTGCGCGACCCCAAGGAGATCAACGCCCGGCTCGACGTCGTGGAGCACTTCATGAAGGATCCCGACGCGCGCGACGACATACGCGAGCAACTCGAGCGCATGGGCGACCTGGAGCGACTCATCTCCAAGGTGGCCGTGGCCCGCGTGTCGCCCCGCGACGTGGTGCAGCTAAAGGTAGCCCTCCAGTCGATCGAGCCGATCAAGGCCCGATGCATGGCCACGGCGCAGACCTCCCTACGCGCCATGGGCGAGCAACTCGACCCGTGCAAGGCGATGAGCGAGCGCATCCATCGCGAGATCGTCCCCGACGCCCCCAGCATCTGGGGAAAGGGCCGCGTGATCGCCGACGGCGTCGACTCGGAGCTCGACGAGTTGCGACTCATCTCATCCCAAGGCAAGGACTTCCTTTTAAACATACAAGCCAGAGAAGTGGCCGCTACCGGCATCCCCAGCCTCAAAATCGGCTTCAACAACGTCTTTGGCTACTATATCGAGGTGACCAACACCCACAAAAACAAGGTACCCCCGGGGTGGATACGCAAGCAGACACTCGTCAACGCCGAGCGCTACATCACCCAGGAATTGAAGGAATACGAGGAGAAAATCCTCGGCGCCCAGGAGCGCATCGAGCAGATCGAAAGCCGGCTGTTCAACCAACTGGTCACCGACCTTGGCGACTGGGTGGCCAAGATCCTGAAGGACGCCCATCTGCTGGCCCAACTGGATTGCCTTACGTCGTTCACCGTGGCCGCCCTGGAGAACCGATACAATCGCCCCGTAGTCGATGATTCGCTGCGGCTGGAGCTGGTCGACGCCCGTCACCCCGTGATCGAGAAACAGCTGCCCCCGGGCGAGCCTTATATCTCCAACTCAGTGTCGCTCGACAACAACGCCACCCAGATCATGATGATCACCGGCCCCAATATGTCGGGTAAATCGGCCCTGCTGCGCCAAACCGCCCTCAACGTCATCATGGCCCAGATGGGTTGCTTCGTGGCTGCCGCCAGCGCCCATATCGGGGTGGTCGACAAGGTGTTCACCCGCGTGGGAGCCACCGACAATATCTCGCTCGGCGAATCCACATTTATGGTCGAAATGACCGAGGCCGCGTCGATCCTCAACAACATGAGCGCGCGCTCGCTCATCATATTCGACGAGCTCGGTCGAGGCACCTCCACCTACGACGGCATATCCATCGCCTGGGCCATCGTCGAGTACCTCCACAACTCTTGCCAGGACCATCCCAAGACACTCTTCGCCACCCACTACCACGAATTGAACGAGATGGAACGCTCACTCACTCGCGTGAAGAATTTCAACGTCTCGGTCAAGGAGATCGACGGCAAAGTGGTGTTCCTCAGGAAGTTGGCCCAGGGTGGTTCGGAGCACTCATTCGGTATCCATGTGGCGAAATTGGCGGGTATGCCCCGGTGGATAGTCGACCGCGCCACCAAGGTGCTCAAGCAGCTCGAGGAATCGGCCCCGGGTGGAGAGCGTGCCATCCCGTCGACACTCGCGCCGCAACCCGAGGAGGGCGTGCAGATGTCGTTCTTCCAGTTGGACGACCCCGTGCTGGAGCAGGTGCGCGACGAGATCCTCGGCCTCGACATCAACGCCCTTTCCCCCCTGGCAGCCCTTAACAAGCTTAACGAAATCAAAACAATCATAACAGGAAAAGCGTAACTAAGTAATAGGTGTTAAGTATTAGTGATTAAGTATAATACCTTCCTTTTGCGCTTCGTTATTACGTTATTACGTTATTACGTTATAACGATTACTGAAAACTGAAAACTGAAAACTGAAAACTGAAAACTGAAAACCGAAAAACGAAAAACGAAAACTATTATATATGGAAAAGATTGAACCTGGAAAATACGTGGAGCTCGGATACGACCTCTACGAGGTGAAGCCCGACGGCACCGAGATTCTCGTCCACCAAACCGACGTTGAGGATCCCGAAAAAATCATCTACGGTGTAACCCAAGGGATGATCCGCCCCCTGGAGGAAGCCATCCTCGGATTGGAGAAAGGCGGCAAATTCGACGTCAAGGTCGAGGCCAAAGAGGCTTTCGGCACCCACGATCCCGAGCAAGTGGCCGTGCTTGAGAAGGACATCTTCAAGATCAACGGCAAATTTGACGAGGAGAACATCACCCCCGGCGCCATCGTGCCCATGATGACCTCCGACGGCTTCCGTATCAACGGCGTAGTCGTGGAAGTAGGACCCGAAACCGTCAAGATGGACTTCAACCACCCGCTGGCCGACAAGGACGTGCGCTTCAAGGGCGAGATTCTGGCTGTGCGCGACGCCACCCCCGAGGAGTTGCAGCCCGTGCACGGTTGCGGCTGCGGTTGCCACCACGAATCGTGCGCCGACGCCTGCGACTGCGACGAGCATCACCACTGCGGCGACGACGCCTGCGATTGCGGTCACGGCCACGCTCACCTTGGCGCCGACTGCTGCGGTGATTAAAGCCACTGGAATTACCAAGAGTTACGGTGCCCTGAGGGTGTTGAATGGAGTGTCCATCGACATCCCTCAGGGCATGGTATGCTCTATTGTAGGCCCCAGCGGAGCTGGCAAAACCACTCTGCTTCAGATACTTGGCACGCTCGACCGGCCCGACGCTGGCTCAGTGGAATTTGACGGCGAGAACGTGCTACGGCTCAAGGGCAACGCCCTGGCCCGATGGCGCAACCGCAACGTGGGTTTCGTCTTCCAGTTTCACCAGCTACTGCCCGAGTTCTCTCTGCTCGAGAACGTGATGATGCCCGCGCTGATTGGCGGCGAGTCGCGCTCCAAGGCCGAGAAACGAGCCAAGCAACTGATTGACTATCTGGGGCTTGCCGACCGCCTCGAGCATCGTCCCACGCAACTATCGGGCGGCGAGTGCCAGCGCGCCGCAGTGGCCCGCGCTCTGGTCAATTCACCACGCGTGGTGCTGGCCGACGAGCCATCGGGTAGCCTCGACAGCCACAACCGCCAGGAACTTCACAGGCTCTTCTTCGACCTGCGCCGCGACATGGGCCAAACGTTTGTCATCGTTACCCACGACATGTCGCTCGCCGAGGATACCGACCTGATTATCAGGCTACGAGACGGCGTTGTGGTCGACGAAGCCCACCACCACCCAAGGATAAAGGATGAAGGCAAAGGAGGAAAGGACTAAGAAAAAGCAATGGAAAAAGTAAAAAAGATATTGATGGCGGCGTTGGCGCTGGCGGTAACCGCGTGCCAGGACAGCGACCCCGGCGAGCAGACACCCACCGTGTACGACATCGTGGAGCTGGAGGCATCGGGCGACAGCGGCTCGTCGATGGTACTTCGGCATGGCGACTCCGAGCCGGTGTACATGACCACCTCCACCCTATTCGACAACCAAATAATCGCCCCAGGCGACTGCTTTTTCATTGGCTATCAAGTACTTCAAGAGGGGAATCCTCAACAAGTCAAGACCATCACCTACTCCCAAATCAACAACTCCAAGGTACAGGTGGAGTCGCTCGACAAGTACCCCGGATGGGATCAGGACGAGGTGTACCTGTTGGCCATCTGGCGGGCAGGCGACAAAATCGTGGTGCGATGCCGTCTGCCTTACGACGATAATCCCCGCGCATTTTTCTTGCTCGCCGACACGACAACCCTATCCGCCCCCTACCCCGACCTTTACCTCGTCCACCAATTACCCACTAACCACACCGACACCTACCTGCGACAATACTACGCGGCCTTTGACGCGTCCCAAATCCTCGCCCTCGACACTTGCCAGGGCGTCACCGTGCATATCGCCAACAGCAACCTCGTCGACCAACGTATATTCCAACTTTAGCGTGTAAGTCCAATTTATTGTCATAATTGGCAGATTTTACACGATTATGGGTAAATAATTGGAAGTTTTTGCCTATTTTTGCGGCGTTTATATCAGGACGACAATGGAAAAGCATCTACATATCGAACAATTGTTTGAACTCGAGCGCGTGGCCAACGTGTTTTCGCGACACGAGCGCGACTACGTCTATGCCCACATCTCCCCCCGCAATGACGGCGAAAAGGCCACATCGTTCCCTACCCGATCGATACGTTTCGAGGGACTCACGTTCATCCTGTGCCACGGCGGACAACTGGTAATCGACATCAACCTCAACCGCCACGTGTTGACAAAAAACACGATCATGTTCATCCCCCCGATGTCGATTGTCAACATCGAGGATTGCGACGACCCCGAGCTCGACATGCAACTGCTCGCACTCAACAACGAGTTTATGCACACAATCCCCATCGACCTCAACACCTGGGCCGCTTCCAATACCAATTTCAAATCGCCCGAGCGCCTCTCCATGCAGCTCACCGACGGCGAATTCAACCTCGTGAATAAAATCTTGGAGCTCATGCACTCCAACACCGTCGAAAACCACGAGGAGATTTATATACGCAGCATCGCACGCAACCTGATGTCGGCAATGTTCTACCAGCTTCTGGAATTCAGCCACCACCGCGAGGAGGTCACCGAGGCCGAGCGCCCGGCCACACGCCGCCTGAGCTACGTCAACCAATTTATGGCCCTGGTAAAAAAACATTTCCGCGAAGAACGCTCGGTAGGCTTCTACGCCGACAAACTGTTCATCTCCCCCAAGTATCTTTCGCTGATTATCAAGGAAGTAACAGGCAAGAGCGCCACCGCGTGGATCGAACAGTGCGTGATTCTCGAGGCCAAAAACCTGCTCAAATTCTCAGGTAAAAACGTGCAACAGATTGCCTACGAGCTGAATTTCACCAACCAATCCTCCTTCGGCAAATACTTCAAGCACCTTACCGGCATGTCGCCCACCCAGTACCAGCAATCATGACGGCGATGGACACTCAATCGTCGGCCCCAAGCAGGTTACCGGTGACGTCAGCGGCAGCCCGGGCGCCCCGCCCTTGGACGGTCCTAAGAACCTTGATTATCCTCTTTCTCGCCCTCCTCTCCCCTACCCTATCCTTGGCTCAAAAAATCGAGGGGAAATCGGAACTTAACGCCAAGGAATTGACTGCCTACATCCAGGAGCGCAACCCCGACTTCGACCCCGCGATCGCCGAGGCCTACATCAAAATCGGCAAGAAATACGGCCTCAGGGGAGATATCGCCCTGTGCCAAGCCATTATCGAGACGGGATGGTTTCGCTACCAAGGCTCGGCCGTCAAGCCCGAGCATCACAACTATTGCGGCCTTGGAGTGGTGAAAAACGGCCAGAGTGGCGCCGGATTCGACACCGTCGAGGACGGCGTGCGCGCCCACATCCAGCACCTCTATGCCTACTGCTGCGACAAAGACCTGCCGCGCAAGGAAAAACTCATCGACCCGCGCTTCTCCCTCGTCAAGCGAGGATGCGCCCCAAAGTGGAAGGACCTCTCAGGCCGTTGGGCCCAAAACCCACAGTACGGCAAGCAGATCCTCGACCTCCACGCCCGCATCAAATCCTCCCGCTAATCCCCCCTACTCACGCAGAAATCGCTGCAAGCGCGAAGATAACGGATATCAAGGTGATGACTCAGTCAACTCGAGAGGGCCTGGTAGAATAGTAGGTAGCTTAGTGCGTAGCGCGATTCTCATTGTTAACCGCTTACGGAGTGCGAAGCACGGAGTATGCGGAAGGGGACTCTACCTCCTATACTAACATGGAGTGCGGAGCACGTCTATGGTTCAAGTTGATCTTCCTCCTCTTCATCCTCGTCCGACAAGAACTCGCTAGCATCTGGATACCCATTCTCCTGGAAGAGACGATCCATTTCTTGCTCAAACGATTCCGTCCGGTGATGCTCTTCTTGCTTTTTGATGTACTCGATCAACCCGTCCATTCCAGCATAGGAAACAGAAAACGAGGCGTATCGCTTCGCCCATCCCACAAAATGAGGAAAAAGGGGATGTCGCGAGAACACTCTACTGGAGTTGGATTTTACTTTTTGAGCCACTACCGATGGCTTCTCATTACCGATGTTGATGAGGATATGAACGTGGTTCTCAGCCGCGTTAATGCGCTTTATGTACCATCCCAAATCTTTGCAGAGGGCGAAGACGTACTTAAACATCATACGCTTTGAGTGGTCGGGTAATACTTTTCGGCTGAATTTCGTGCGATAAACTATGTGCTGTATATTTACAACGTGGCTCATGGTAAGTGTTATTGGTACGGCGCGAAGATAGTAATTTTTCTTGAAAGTAGCCGTGCTTCGCACTCCAAGTCCAAGTCAGTGCAAAAAACGGAGTATATCCACCCACCCAAAACGGCCATATCCGTTCACTTTT
>JAJBVP010000025.1 GCA_020859755.1 Bacteroidales bacterium
AATTCAAATTTTGTCATGTACTGAACAATATATTTAAAGTATCCTCGTCAAACTCTGCAAAAGAATTGCTTTGCAGTTTTTCCCTATTTCTTTTGCTCCAAGGCATACCAATGCTCTTGACAACAAATTATAAACATAGAATTTATTGTCCAAGAATACATAACGATTATATTTACTGGCTTTTTTCATCGCATTGTGTTTTAAATCCCATGTGTGGATATGGTTTAAACTCCACACATAGGATAGTTTAATACTTAGCAGTTGCAACTACATCCGCAGCCACAATTACATCCCGCCGACATTTGCATTGTTGCAACGAGGCTGTTCGAGTTCGAGTTACTGTTTGAGTTCGAGTTCGAGTTGGAAGTTTGAAGATGCTGTAATTTGTCATTGATACCACCCTTCAACTGTTGAAGAGAAGATTCATCAAGCCATGCAGCGTCTGCAAGAATCGCTATTTTCATAATCTTTGATGTTGTGAGATTTTTGGTCGGTGCACCAGCCATCTCGGTTTAAGTAGGTTAACGAACTTTTATGCACCGATAAAAGACGTTTCTTCCAGTTTACGCATTGAAAGTTTCTGCGCCTTTGGACAGTCTGGTCTGTAGGATTATTGTCGACTTTAATCTTCCTTCGTATTCTGCTTATATATCCATTCGCTATACTCAATCCCTGGGGTGAGCACGGGATCTTTAATCGAGGCTCGAACTTTCAGAGTCGAATCAGTCAAGTCCATAATTTGCCAAAATTCCTCTCCTGTTTCTTGACGGAGGATATATATTACAGCCATGGATTCTGTGGTAAAGGCCCATTGAAAATAGAAAGTTTTGTCATAGGACTTTACTCCATCTTCAAAACGCTCTATTCTGTTGGACCCTTTACCATTTCTTTCAAATTTCCATGAATTATGCACTTCTACATTACTCGCTTCATCAATACTTTGTCGTTGCCAAATTCCATTGGTGAGCAAGGATATTATATTGTCCTGTTCGGGTGTGATATATCCGGTTGAAGGCTCGCAACTTACAAGTAAGATCAGCATAGCCAGCAGACAATGCATTTGTTTCATATCAATCCATGAATTTAGCTGTTATCTGACATTGCCCTATGGAATTCGGGTTATAGAGCATTCCTTTGAAAGACCAGTTAACATTACCAGCCTGACCGGTAACGATCCAAATGAATTGATAGTACTCGATGGAGCCTGTTCCAGACATAATTATTGCCTTAGGGTTTGTTCCTCCACCGGCAGGGTAATCTCCATTGGGATCTTTTGACGCACCATTTGTATAACATCCTACTTCAAAGAAATAGTATTTATAGCCAAACATGTTGATATTTATATCACATGTCAGGCGATTGGGTGCGGTAAAATTAGCCTGTTGAACATAGTTTGGGATGAGCTCCATTGTCCAATAGAGTGATCTTGCTGCACGTGACTGCGGTGCTTGCACAGCTTCCAACATCACTTCCGGATTGGGATTGATATTTCGAATCCACACATTGCCATCTCCAGTCATATAGACAATCTGTTCCACATCACTCCGTTCTGCCATGAGGTCAAGCTGAGCATTGAGCTGTTTTAACTCGTTCTCATAGCGTTGACGATTAGCAGGATTTACTTTGTTAAGCTCATCAAGAGAATTGTTTATTACGTAGTCCGAAGGATAAACCTTCTTTGTCTCATTGATGAAGTAGGCACCTTGTGATTTGTCGATATCGACAAAATGTGACAAGACTTCGGCATCTTTCTCATAAGAACGAGTTGGTGCAATTTCCTCGTTCAGCACATCATCCGAACATGCTGGTAACAGCAGACAGCATATGGCAGTCAAGCTGAAAAGGGTTAGAAACTTTTTCATTGTTTTACTTTTTAGTATTGTTAAACATGTTGATTTAATCCTTGTTATACAGTTTGGTCTGTGGGATTATTGTCGACTCTAATCTTTCTTTTTCGATATTATTCCACTTCGATTTCTCCTTCAGCATACCATCCGTCACCTTGTATCTGGATAATGTAAATACCGGGAGTCAAAACCGTAAATTCAGTATTCAATGACGAAGAGTAGTTCTCAAGATCTCCGTTTGCATTATACAGAAATACTTCGGCATCCATTGATTCATTCCCAGTCACTTTAATCCTGTGCGTGTCTGAATCATAGACTACCTCTATCGGCAGACGCATAGGAGCACGGTTTACTGACATGTTTTTCCCAGGAACACTTCTATAATGTATTTCCATGAGAACACCTCGTTTTTCTGCAAATGCGGCATGAGCCATTCCCAATAGCAATGTCGCCAAAATAATTAACTTCTTCATTTTCAATATATTTTTAATTCTTAAACTGGTGCAAAATTACTGCAAAAAAAGTTTTCAACCAAGGGTAAAAGTTTTACGTAAAACTTTTTATTTCGCTGATATTCAAGCATTTGAAAATTGGTAAAATTCAAAAGTTTTACATGGCCCTCAAAAGTTTTACATAGCAACTCAAAACAGGTCATTTTTGCGGTTATTATCCTATATTCATATTTCACCTTACAGTTCTTATTCGCTGACTGATTTTTCTCCTTGCTTGTTCATCAGACTAAGGTCAATGATGGGTATGTATCAATGACCCCACAATGCCATCGCTGACCTACAAAAAACGCCATCCTCACAATAAGGACGGCGTAACTATTTTTTATCAGAGCTGAATCTGAACTTACTTCTCAAAATCTTTCATAAGCCTGCGGATATAAAGTCCGATATTGGTCTCATGCTCGTCAATGCCGAGTTTCTTCCGGATTTCATGGCTTATGATGTAATGGCGTTTCATCTGGATATATTCTCCGACTTCTTTGCCTCGTAGCCCGATTGCATACAGGCATAGATAGTTTATCTCATCAGCGGTTAGACCACACTGCTCAAGATTCTCCATGAACTTAGGGTGCGAAGCTGTGAAAGCCAGGCGGATTGAGTTCATGAACTTCTTTTTGTCATTACGGATTGCCTCAATCCATTTGTTATACGGTTCCGCATAGCTGTCATTTCGGGTTATTTCTCTTGCCAACAGACCGTTCAGCATATCAAATCTGCTCTTTATGACCTTCTGTATCGGTTTCGCCAGTTCCGACTGTTCCCTCTGCAATTCCTTCAGGTGGTCACGTTCACTTTCCAGTTGAGAGATTTCCAATCTGAGATTAGCTGCTTCAAGTTCATGCTGACGCTGTTCGGCTTCAAGCCGCTTCTTGTCTTTTTCCAGATTGTCGGCTTCAAGGGTTTTCTTATCCCGTTCAAGTTCAGCCTTTTCCTTTTCTTTTCGCAGGTTGTCCTGCTCAAGCCTTAGATTCTCATTTTCTTTCTCTGCCAAAACACGTTTTGTCCTGCTTAAGTAACCTCGGTAATATTGCCATCCGACAAGTATCACCAACACGAATATACTGCAAAGTGTCAGCCCTATAATCCTGTCTTTGTCACGAATATTCATAAGGTTTTTCATTTCAAGGTGATGCTTTTTATCAGAAAACAGCAGGTCTTGTGAAAGCAACTCTTTCTGATAACGCTCAAGCATGGCTGAATAGTCTTTATACAGACTTAGGGCTTGTTCATGTTTACCTTGCCTCTCTAAAATGTCAATCTTTACCGAAGCATATTTGAGCGAATCCCAAGTGGATTCTGACATACTGGTTCCAGAAAGGAGGGCTAACGCTTTGTCATACTCTCCAATTTTTGAATAGCCTTGGGCAATAATCATAGCATCATCTGTCGTTAGTTCCATATTCTGATATTCAGTTAAGAACTCTTTGATTTCTTTGGGGGAACCGAAATTTATTGTATAAGACAAGATGGAAGGGAACAGAAAAGCCTCACCGTCTGGATTCTTCTGAACTAAAGGCACGCAAATGGATAGAATACTGTCTGCCGCCTGTTTGTCATTTGTCATAACATATCCGTCCAGCACATTTGTGTAACTTTTAATTGCGAGAGCCTCTCTGCCGATAGCTCCATATAATTTTGCTGCTTCGGTATTGTTCTGGATAAACTCGCTGATTTTGTACTGTTTGAGATACAAAGTGCCCTGCGCCACCAATGTATGTGCCAGCAATAACGAGTCCGTTATGCTTTCTCCCAAATCACTGCCGTTCATGAAAGAACACATTGCCGAATCATCGTCACCCTGGTTCTGATAAATCCTGCCTTGATAATAATATGTACGGAGCTGCTCATCAGGAGTACCGTGCTTGATGTAATAGTCTATGGCAGGCTGAAGGATATCGAATGTCGTCGTATCAATACAGTTCTTGTCCAATGCCATGGATTTGAGCAACGCATATCTGGCCGCAACCTCTTTACCCTTGACTTTTGATGCCGGGATGCTTCCCAATACAACAAAGGCTGAGTCAGGCTTAGAATCCATAAGGCTCTCCGCCATGTCCAGCTTTTCCCAGGTCACTCCGTGCCGGTCACAGCTGCCTATTGTCAGCAAGACTGCCGCCAGCAGGATAGTATTTATAAGATGTACTGTTTTTCTAATCATAGTTCATGCGGTTCTCTGCCTCCGCAGATTTCACGGACAACCTTTTCATTATATAGTGCGTTTACATCCAGATGAAGCAGACTCGCTATTTTCAGAAAAGTAAGAACATCCGGCTGAGAAGAATTTGTACACCATTTCGAGACCGTTGTCGGATCTACGCCCAGTTGCCGCGCAAGCCACGAATTTGTCAGACTTCTCTCATTCAGGATTTCTTTCAGTCTATTTACTTTCTGCATTGGTCTATCAAATTTGGGTGCAAAGATAATGAAAAATTTTCATTGCCCCAAGAAAACCACTTGTGTAATCGTCAAAATGACAGCGATTTTACTGATAATTTTACAAATCGTCGCTTTCTAACGCCTAAACCATCAAATATGTATGAAGAAACCTACAAGAAACCGACATGACTATTGTTCTGGTTTGTCGGCACGTTATCTCGCATTATAAAGCAACTGGTATTCCACCCACCGCCTGCGGTAAATCCCGTAATGATGCTTTCCTTTATAGTGGCAGAACGAAAGGTAATCAGCCATTATGTTCCTGTCCCCGGATTCAATCCTCCGCAACAGGCGGCTTTTCTTATATCCCTTTCCTCCGATAATCCTTGCCGTGCCGCAGTTATAACTCAGACAAGCCAACAGCAGGCTGTCCGCCCCATATGAACGGTACAGGGCACAGAACTTCAGCAAGTCTTTCCGCAGCAATGCGTCAGCCTGCCGTTCCGTAAGCTGCACACCTTTACGGTACGGCTCTCCCGGCTGCACCACATGACCGTAACCGATGGTCGGCCAGTGCCTCGGACGGTGAAGGGTCTCGTAATGCTTGATGATCAGCACGGCACGTTCAAACGGCGGCAGTTCCATAAGCCGCTCCACAGATGGCGAAGCGGCGTTGGTGACGATGCACACACAGGCAAACAAGATGCAGACAATGGTTCTGAGTTTATTTCGCATGGGCTCTCCGCTGTATTTCCGCTATCATCGTTTTCACCTCGATTCCCACACGCAAAAAGTTCTTGTACAGCACACGCTCCCTTTCTTCTTTAGACGGGAAGGTGTAGAACTTGGGCAGTTCCACATACCCGGCTTCCTCCCTGGCTATCTCCGCCATGTCGAAATCCGTCTTGCAGAAGAACTTGGTGGTCTGGAACTCTTCCGACTCCTGTATGTTCATGCTGTCGCCGCGCCCGGTCTTGGTCTTGACGAAATCACGTGCTGTCTGTCCGCATATCCAGCCTGTCGGCATATCGGATATTTTGGAAGCCGGAACGAGGCTGTCCATATTTTCGTTCAAATTGATACTCGTCTTATCCCGGTCTATGGTGACACCTTTCTTAAGCTGTACCACCTTGCCGAAGATGTCGTTGGATAGCCATTCCAATGTCTCCTTGCTTCTTGCCGAACCGCTTACCACATTGCCTACGGTCGTGATGATTTTCTGCATGCCCACCTTTCCGTAGTCGGCCTCCAACTGCGGCAGTTCCTGAAAACCGAGCGTCACGCTCACTTTATTGCTTCGGGCTGTGCCTATCAGTCGGTCTATTTTATGGAAATACAATGTCGGCAGCTCATCGACGATGATTGACACAGGTATGTTCTTTCCCTGTCCGGTGTTCACGCGCGTGACAAGGCGGTTCAGGATAAGGGCGTTCAACGCGCCTATGATGCTTTCCATTTCGGGGTCGTTTGCAATCAGCAGGTACGACGGGTTCTTCGGGTCGCTGACCTTCAGGTCGAAGTCGTCGCCGTCACGATGGAATATCCAGTACGATTCCTTGGTGGCAAGTCGTGAGGTATAGACACGGAGTGTGCCTATCATACCCTCCAACTGCTCCATCGCCTTATTCTGCAAGGCGGTTTGGAACGGGCCGAGCAACGGCGCGACCTCGTTGTCGGTCTGCAGCACGTCGAAGATGGTCTGATAGCTCTGGTTCAGGAACGAGAGGATATGCGGCATGTCGCTGTACTTGCCGAGCCAGTAGGCCGGTTCCGTCACCGGGCCGTCCTTGTATTCACGCACGATGCCGGTAGGTTTCCATATCCTCGTCACCGGGTCTTGCACCTTGTCGGCATAGAGCTGTCTGCCGGAAGCATCATACGGCTCTTTCTCATAGTTCACGAAGAAATAGATACAGGCGGCGAGGAAGTTCACGGCCGAGGTCTGAAAGAACTGGTCGGAACCGCCACCTCCCTCTTTCTTGCCTTTCTGCAGGGATTCCAGCAAGGTCTCTGCGGTCTCGCTGGCAGCGGCAAGGTTCGGGATGTATTTCGCCTGTATAGGGTTCACACGCCGGCTGTATTCCACATCGACGAAGTTGATGATGTTGAACTGGCAGTTCGGCGGCGTCTTGCCCAATCGCCTGTTTTTCAAATAATGGTAGTATAGTTTGGTGGCTAAGGTAGGGAACTTGTAATCATATACAACCATAGCGAAGCCCTTTGCGGAGTGCTGCCGGATGAACGGCTCGATGATGCTGAAAGTCTTACCCGAACCGGGAGTACCCACGACCCAGGTGCCTCGGAACGGATTGGACACCGACACGCACCCCCGGCGGAATTTCCCCTTGTAATAGAAGCGCATGGGGATGTTCACGGAATACTTGTTCTCCACCGCTTCGGTGGCCTGCTCGAAGCTCTCGTTTTCAAAGTTGAAGCGGTCTTTGAGCAACCCGTCCTTCAGGAACTTTGATATATTGTCGAGGGCTACATGGATAAGCACGGCACTAACAACGGACAGTATCATGTAGAGCCAGATATTGACTTTCAGCGTGTAGATACGCGGCATGATGGAGAAACCGAAGAGCCACACGGACACGGCAACCAGCCCGACACCGCCGAGCAACGGATAGAGCACCTGCTTCTGCGCATCCATCTCAAGGTGCTTCTTGTTGCGCGTCCCCACACAGGTGATGCAGATGAGCAGGAAAGTTGTAACCTTCGCATATATCAGGTTGCCGTCATGGTAGATAAACCATGTCTTGATTCTGTCATGGATGTCCACGAGCACGCCGTTCCAGTGGTCGAGGGTCTCCGGATCTACGGCATACTCGAAAAATTCAAGCAGCAGCGACACATAGACCGCCGCACGGAATATCTTGTAAAGTCCCTGTATCTCTTTTGTTTCTTCCATAGGTCACTCTGTTGTCTGTTCCTGTGTCTGTTCTTCTGCCTCCTCTGCTCCAAACCTGTACCAGCGGTCGTTGACCTTGACCGCTTCCATGCCGAGGTATGCTCCTTTTTCCTGCAGGGCTGCATCTATACGCTCGACGCTTACCGGGCCGATACCGCTGATACCTTGCAGGTAATCCCTGTCAAGACAGGCCAGCTCACCGATGCACGTGACGCCCTGGTCTTCCAGAATAAACTTGACTGACGGCGGAATATTCAGAACCGTCACCGGCTCCGAGAGATTGCTTGCCTCTTCCGCCTGTGTTTGCCCCGTGTCGATGTCCAGCCCGGCCTTGATTCTCTTCAGCGAGTCAATCCGGATTTCAAGCTGCGCTATCGTGCCCTTTCTCTGCCGTATCTTTTCCCTGATTTCGTTGGTCTCGTTTATAAGTTTTCCTTTGATGGTCAACAGCCTTTTCCGGGTAGATTTCATTGACCGGTTCCCGGATTCAAGACAATCCTGTTCATATCTGAGTCCTTTGACAAGTTTGTCCAGCTCTATCGCGTGGTTTTTCAGGACGGCGTTTCTCTCGTTGTCGGATGCCAGGTCGCCGAGGATGCCGTCAAAGCGGTTGAGCAGGGAATCCATAGTGTCTTTCCGTGATTGCAGGAAGTCACAGAGCTGCTGCAGTTCCTGACGGTGGGATTCCGCCTTCACGGAGTTATAGGTCTGTATCAGCACCAGCAATATCAGCACGATGCCGAAAAGGATATGTATAATGTTCATGTTGTTCTTCATTTCAATCGTTCAATGTTACAATGGGTCTCACTTTGTGGGATTGGAGCTTGGGCGTCTCCTGCACGGCACCGCTGCCGAGCGAGTAGAGCCAGGCTTTCGAGGTCTCCTGACCGGCTACCTCCGTGGATGTCCAGTACCATACCTCGTCCGCCTCGTCGGGCAACGGGTCGCCGCCGCATTTTTCTATGACACTGTTGATGTACGGCTTGGCTACATACAGCAACCGCATCTGTGCCACAGAAGGGATATAGGCACTCTGGCCGTAACGCCACATGGAGAACACGGCATTGGCCGCCGGCGAACCGCAGCCGCTGTTGGCATACATCTCATAGGTGTTGGCGTTGCCGTCATGCGCGTGCAGGTCGGCGGATGTTCCCTGTGCCACACCGACACTGTCGGCAAAAGCTTCATCGGGCAGGTCTCGGAGGTACACGGCATATCCGTTCCCTTCCATCTTTTCATCATTGTTGAGATGGAACACCACGGCTATAGGCTCCTTGCCCAGGCGGTCACATTCTTCCAATGCCATGGTACGGCCGTCAGTACAAAGCACATGCCCGACTTTCATAGAGGTGTCGGGAAACTCGTGATGCCCGTCGCATGACGCGAGAGCCACTGTCAGCGCAAGGGCAAACAGGCCGAAGTAGTTGCACTTCAGCATTTTCCATGTCCTGCGCCATTTCACTTTCAGCCCTTTGTTTTTGGAACGTATATCCGTCTGTCTGCGGGCGTTGACACGGTTGATAATCTTGTTCATACGGTTCAGTATTTTCACATAATTGGTTTTCATGACTTCTTATTTTACAGGTAGTTTCACGCCTAACACGATGCCTGTGCGGAACAGGTCTTTCCCCTTTATCATCAGGTCTGACTTCACCTGCCAGTACAGCTGCCAGCCGCCACGCAGACGGTAGTTGTGCTCATACCCGGCATGTACGCCGCCCAGCACCTTGTGGGTGTCCGAACCGAGTGAACCGCCGAAACGGAAGCTGCCGTAATGGTTGCGTCCTCTGACAATGCACGGCTTATAGGCGGCACCGACACTCCATGTGCGATAGTTCTTCCAGAACGAATCCGGACAGACATGGCCACATGATGCGCATTCGTCCCACTTAAGGTAGCCGTTGGCAAAAAACTCCCATGCGTTGTGGTAGGCGTTCTCACGCTCATAGCTGATCGTGGCGTCAAGTCCGTTCTCATACAGGAGGCCGATACCAAAGGACACACGCCCGTCTCGGTCTCCGGCAAACGCTGTGGATGACATGGCAATCACAGCGGCAAGAATCATCAGTATCTTCTTCATGGCTTATTCCTCCATCAGTAATGCGTTGCTGAAGCCGTCGGCCGACAGCACGTCCTCATAGTCTATGTTCACGGATATGGTGCGCCCGGAAATCTGCTTCTCGGTCAGCTCCACCGTCAGCACCTTGTCATTGGGGAAAGTCAGCTTCTTCACCACGATCACGTTGCGATAGCCGTGAAGGAACGACCGGGTCTGCTCCAGTATCAGCTCCGGCTTCAGCTCCACGACCTGCGAGTTCGTGGCTTTCGACACCTTTTTGTCGGAAAGTTTGAGACGTACCTCGTCGATGTCGAAGCGTATGTTGGTGCGGTTCTCCACGGAGAAGTCAAGGAAGAAGTAGTCCCCGGCGGAATAGATGTTGTTCAGCCTCATGTTCATGCGGTGCTTCTTGCTGCCCACGTTGCGGAACCGCGCGGGTGACGTCCATATCTGACGCGCATAACGGTACATATCCTCCGTTGACATCGACACGGCGGGATTGTGGTAGGCGGTGCGCTCCGACAGCTCCACCTCCTTGCTGGTGACGGCCTCCGTCAGCCGTGTCGTGTACAGCAGGGCGTACTGCGTGCGGTAGCGTTCCGTGACGATGGTGACGATGGCAAGCACCTCGCCGTCCTCGTGCCCGGCTTCCTTGGGTTTAAGACGGACGGTGTTGTTGATGGGCTGGTCGCCGGCAACCATGTCGGTGGATATGTCCACGAACCGTATCGGCTCGGAGGCGGTAATGACAGTCGTCACCTGTTCGTTGACGGTGAGCTGCTCCATTTCCCGACAGGTGGTCTGCGCCTGGACGGAGTGGAATGCGGCGGTGAGCATGACGGCCGCAAAAATCTTTTTAAGCGTTGTTCTCATTGTTGATATTGTTGTTTTCGTTTTCTGTTTCCGTGAGTTTCTCTGCCTTTATCCGTTCCCCGGCTATCCGGCAGTAAGCGGCATCGGTCTCGAAGCCGATATAGTGCCGTCCGCTTCTGATGGCGGCTATGGCGGTGGTTCCCGACCCGATGCAGTTGTCAAGCACCAGGTCTCCCTCGTCGGTGTATGTCCTTATCAGGTATTCCATAAGGGCTACGGGCTTCTGCGTCGGGTGGTAGAAGGCTCCTGTCTTGTGTTCCTTCGCTATCTGTATGACGGAGGTAGGATATTTGTCGTCGGCGATGCGCACATCGGTCATCCTCATGTCGCCGTAGCAGCGGTTGGTGAATGTCGGCAGGTTGCGGCGGCCGTGGTTGCGCTGCGATCTGTCGCAAGGAACCATCTGCGGATGGTACACGGGCTGGTGCTCGTAGAACACGAGGATGTCCTCATGCTTCCGCAGCGGCATACGGTTGGCGTTCAGGTGTCCGCTGGCCCTGTCCTTGTACCAGACAAGGTTATACCGCCACATCCGTGGCTGCGACATCAATAGTTTTGCCGTGAACATTCCCTGCCCGAACAGGATGACAGGGCTGTCCGGTTTAATGATGCGCCGGTATTGCTCCCACAGGGGCTCAAGCGGTATCGGCCTGTCCCAGCGGGCTTCCCGGTTCTTGCGGTTCAGTATGCCGTATGGCAGGTCGCACACGACGGCATCGACACTCCTGTCCGCTATCCGCTTCATCCCTTCCAGGCAGTCCTCGTTGTATATCTCGTCAATGCGTATCATCGCGTTACCTGTTTTTATTGTTCTCCCTGCTGTTGACAAGATAGACGAAAGTGCCGTACTTGAGCTTCACCTTGTTCTTGCGTATGGCTTTCGATATGGCACCGGTGGTCTGCTGGTAGGCGTTCTGTATGGCCTGCATGCCCCATTGCGCCACATTGTTGCTGTAGCTGCCGTTGTTGATGCTCATGTTGCTTCCCATCGCCCCGGACGCTATGTCCTTGGTGGTCTCGCGGAAAGAGGAACTTGGCACATAAAGCCCTTCCATGCCGTCTGTGTCGTAAAGCGTCAGGCTCACTTTCAGCAGTTCGTCATCCACCATCAGGCTCTTGACAGTGCCTCTCACACGCTGCTGGCTGAACCCGCTCATGGTGGCGTACATGTACGACCCTTTGGCGAGGACGACACCGTTTATCTCCACCTCGTCGAGCAGGCGGAGCCTTACACGCGAGCCGTCAACGGCTTTCACATCCTCGTCGATGATCGCTTTGATAAGGTTCGGCTCCGGCTCGTTCTCGGCGAGGGTGTTGAAATAAGCCGAGTTGGGCTTTTTCGCCTTCACCACTGTCTGTGTGGCTGCATCTTCGGGCGGCTGGGTGACGGCATCACCGTTTTCCGTGACATTGCCGACAGCCTTGAGTGTGTCATTGGCAGCAGGCTGCGGTTCCCGTACTTCATCCATTCCTTTCTGACCGTTCAGGCGGGCTTCAGCCAGTGCCTTGTTCAGTTCGTCGAGGGCTTCCTGACGGCGTTGCTCGCCGCGTCTGAGGCGTTCTTCCTCGCTCATCGGGGCGGTGAGGGAATCATTCGCCATAGCCATGCCGCGCTCACGGCTCTTGTCGAGCTGCGACTGCATCTCCTGCAGGCGGCGTTCCGCTTCCTCGTCGAGCAGGGCGAGGTCCTGTTCGGTGTACTTGGAGTCGTATTCCTCCGTTCCGGCTCCCTGCTCCCTGTCGATGTTCTCCACGGCGGAGTAGTCCTGTATCTTGCCGTAGGACTTGGCCATGTTCTCATACTTGCCGCCTATCTCGTCGGTGCGGAGCTGCGCCTGCGGCAGTTCCGGGTTCAGGTACTCCGTGGTCTGCATGCCCGACGGCTTCTCCGCCAGTTCCACATCGAAAAGGTCGAAGAAGAAATAGCCGGCTCCCAGCAGCAGGGGGTAAAGGATGGCCGGGAGCATGTATTTCGGCGCTCGCCAGTCAATCCTGCTTGTAAGTTCTTTCAGGCTCATTGCTCTCTGTTTTTATGATTTGTTTGTTTCGTTTCTGTCTGAGCAGCTCTTCCTGGTGCTGCGTGGCAGTGACCGTCTGCTCGGTCTTCGGGCGGTTGTATATTTCCACCATGCGGCAGATGTTCAGGGTCAGGCATCCGATGACGATGCCGAACACCAACGTGAGGAACACCTTGGGGTGTTGGCACGCGAAGCATTGCGCATAGCCGGCGGCCTTGTCGATTTTCAGGAACTTTGCCCACTTGCGCCCGGCGCTGACCTCCTTCTCGTACCTTTCGGCATACCTGGGGTCGTTCTTGTCAGGCATCTTCTCTCCGAGTATCAGTTTCTTCCATCCCATAATCAGTAGCTGTTTTTGGTTTTCTGTTCGATGTCCTTGTTAAGCAGGGTGCGCCAGTTCACGATAAGCAGCCCGTGGGGGTTGTTGTCTGTGCGGGGCACACGCTTCAGCTGTCCTGCCGTCACCAGTTCCCTGGTAAGGATGGAGGTGCGGCGTTCAATGCGCTGCCTGCCGTAGTAGGTGAACTCCATCTTCTCCTTGTTGAAGCTGATGCTGTCACAGAATATCGAGCAGACAGCAGATGTGCCCATGATGTTGTTGTAGAAGCCCTTTTCTTTCAGGGTATTGTACTGGGCAAGTCCCGTCTCGTCCACCAGATACATGGCTTTGTCAAGCGTGTACTTGATGTATTTGTCATCGGGAGCCAGCGTGAAGAAGTAGTGGTGGAACATCTCTACATGGCTCTTGGCTTCCACATCGAGGGTCTCCTCCATAGTGGTGCGTTGCACAAGGATGGGCACATTGCCGTCCAGTACATAGATTTTCTGCTGGGCGTCCACCACCATGGAGCGGGCCGTCCAGATGCTCGACAGGCTGATTACGATGCACCCGGCAAGGAACAGGGCGCAGATTATCATCACGAGCTTGATCTTGTTCTCTAAATTCTTTATGACCATTGTCTTATCTTATTTTGTTGGGTTCTTACACCTTATTATATATTATATAGGTTATCGCATCATGGACGAGATCGCGCCTGTCGTTGACATCTTGGCCTGCTGTGCCACGCCCTCGCCGAAGTTACGGGTGGAGAAGGCTGTATCACCCTCCGGAATCATCCATGCCGCCAAGTCAGGCACGAGGTTCAGACACTTCAATGCCACGATACTTGCCGCCATCAGATAGCCTGCCGAAAAAAACGAGTTTTGCAGGTAGGCTGCCATTGTCGCCTCGTTCTGCGTGATGGCAGTCAGATTCTCCACCTGTATGCAAAGCACTATGTCAAAGAGCAATAGCACATAAAATCCGACGAAGTAAAGCATAGCTCCGTAGAAATGCACCGTCAGATAGCGTATCAGCCATTTCGCCCAGGCTCCTTCCCATTTCGGCAACAGGCTGAAAGCCCACTGTATAGGGCCGAAAATCGTAAGCATTCCGAGCAGAATTTGCTGGCAGTAAATCGTTGCCCACCAGCCTATTCTAAAGACAATCAGCGCGATAACCATCACGATTTTGTCTATGCAGACCACCGCGCCGGAGGTCAGAGAGGTGAACCAAAGTTTGCTGGCGTCCTTCTCCATGTTCGTCACTTCATCGACCCCGGTCTGCTCCATCGTCGATTCTATCAGAGCGGGATCCATCGTGCCGGCACGGGCGACATCGGCCTGAGCCTGAAGGCTTGTATAGAGCGTGTCGCGGACGAAGATGAGCTGCTGCACTTCCTCGAACTTGTCCCCGATCTGGGCAGCTTCCGCCTGGTACAGGTCGTGTGTGTATGAGCCGATGGCATTGGGGATGTACGAAAGGAAATCGAGCACACACCAGCTGCTGCCGCTGTTGTGCATCCCCGTGTCCGCAGGAGGATACCACCATGTCATCACGATAGCCACCGCCAAAGGACGGAACAGCTTCATCACATCGAGTGGCTCGTTCTTCACCATCATCTTGTACGCCATGCCTGCCGCCATAATGATGGCGAAGAGTGCCGCCAGTGCCATGCACATCTGTAGTATCCACCAAAACGGCCCTTGTGAACCGGTAAAAGTAGCGTCGCACAAGAACTCGTTGGTCTGAAAAATCACATCATCCACCTCTTCTTCAAGCAGGTTGATACCAAAATCGCTAAGAATATTGTCTGCCATTGAATTTTGTTTATTAGTCGTTATTTATTTCTGAATCTGTCGCCCTTATGGCTGGTTGACACTGTTTCCTGTCGCGCTCCAGCACGCATCGCGCCACCGGGCAAGTGCCTCCGCCGCATACACGGCGTTTTTGTTTTCCCTTTCATAGCTTGATGCCAGCAGCGAGGCGGTCGTCTTGCTGTTGGCCAGATAGACGAGATAGCGCACCAGTTCCTCGTTCTTGCGCGACACGTCGGCATAGATGCTCAAATACTGCTTCTTGCGCTGCGAGTTGGGCATATACGCATCCTGTGTCGCTTTGATGGCCGACTTGAACACATTGTAGTATTCCTTCCACACCGTCTGCTGACCGGGGGAACCGCCGAGCTGCAGGATGCGGTCGATGTTTTTCTTGAAGTCCGCCATCTTGGAGTTGAGCTTGTCTCCCTCCGCCAGCCATGCCACATCCAGTGCGCCGCCTGTGCGGTCGGCCACGTTCAACGCCTCTATCTCGGCGCGTTTCGTCATGGCGGAGTCCAGCTTCTCAGCATCGTCCACCTGCCAGTATCCGGCGATTCCCGCCGTGGTGCGGAACGACAGCTTGTTCTTCGCCGAGGCGGTCTTCCGGTAACTGTTGTGCAGGAGGGTGTAATACAGGTCCGGCGTAAGGGAGCCTGAGCCGATTTCCGCTACGGTAAACTGGTTCTGCTTAGCGGAATCATGGTTGTAGGTCACGTTCTGTGCCGTGGCCGAAGCCACGCACATCCCTGTCATCAGATATAGCATCAGTAGTCTCATTTCCTGTTCCTGTATGGGTTAAGCCCGCTCTGCCGCCACCGCCCGAAGGCGTCCTCTATGATGAGCGACCGTGAACGGGGTGTGTAAATACTTTCTTTCCAATAGCCTATCCGAACTTGAATGTATCTCCATGTGTCGAAATAGGCGGCATTGAGCAGTTTCTTGATGTTGTCAAGGCTCGTGTTGATGCTCTCCAGCACAAGCATGAGGTCGGATGTCGAGCACGCGGCGGCTCCCGTGGCGTACAGCACAAGGTCGCTGACCGAGCGGTACAGCCCCTTGCCCTCGGCCGATATGCGGTCGATGCACCTCAGGCTTATCCGTATGATGACGGTGTCCTGCAGGGCGAGCCTGTTGCGTTTCAGCACCTTGGAGTTGTAGTCTTCGAGCAGTTTCTTGTAGTCGCCGATGCGGTCGCTCACCGTCTGATAGGTGGAATACACGTTCATGGAGGTGCGGAGCGACTGGTACAGCACGTCTATCACATCGAAAGCCCTGGTGTATTTGTCAAGGTCGAAGTTCAGCACCTTGTAGTCTTCCGCCGCCTTCGCGCTGTACTCGTGCAGCAGGTTGTTGCTCTGTTCCAGCGTGGCCCGGGCGAGAAGCAGGCTGCGCTGGTTCTTGTGGTCGGCGATATACGCTTCCACGGAGGCCACGTCGAAGCCCCATTGCGCCCTGACGACGGCCGGCATCGCCAGCATCATCAGCGTCATCAGTATGTGGATATGTCTTTTCATTCGGTCGGTTCCTCCATATATCTGTAATTGCGGCTTCCGGCACCGTTCATCCAACGGGCAAAGCTCTCGTCAAGAATCGTGCGCCTGCGTCCCTGCTCGTCGTTGATGTAGGGGGCGGCATTTTTCAGCACGTCGATGATGGACAGCTTGTAGTGCATCATCTTCTCAAGGCACACGAGGTCGGCATAGATGCGTGTCAGGCGGCTGTCCACCTCACGCGCTATCTCCAGTCTGTCCGAAGACCACAGCAGGTGGTAGGTGTCGCCGCTGTTGTCCTGCTCCATCGGCTCGTTCCTGATATATTCGGTGCTGACGGTACAGGAGGGATAGTCCCTCGCTATCTCCGAGATGCGGGCGTTCACTGTGGCGGCGTTCTCCCTGTCGCTCTTGTCCGGGTCGAGCTGCAGCACGTCCACTACCTGCGTGTCGCTGTAATCCGCCGTCAGCGTCCATTCTATCTGCATGATGGCCCTGTGTATCTTGATGCCGAGGAAATATTTCGGCTTGCGGGCGATGCTCAGCGTGGCCTTGAACGTAATCACGGCGTCCATGCTCCCGGAGGTGGCGGTGCGCACATAGGTGTAGCCCTCCCAGTGTCCCTCTCCCTGCCAGGTGAGGTCGAAGGCGGTCTTGCAGTCGTTCATGATGGCGGGGATGCGGTAGTAGTCATCGGTGGGCACGTCCTCGCCACCGGCGGCTTCCTCACGCGCAGCCCGCAGGTCAATGAGTTTCTGTCTGAAGCCCTCCTGCTGGCGTGTCAGTTCCTCTATCCGGCTCTTGTTGGCGTTGTACTGCTGGCGCAGTACCGCCGCTTCCTCCACGGTGGCATTGGCTATCCGGCTTATCAGCGACCGGTTCTCGGCATTCAAGATGTCTATCTGTGCCTGAAGCTCCGCAATGCGGTTGTTGTATTCCGTTTCCAGACGGTCAAACTCCGACAGGTCGAGGCTGTTGTCCGTCAGCGTGGTCTGCATGGCGCACTCCTTGGAGTGGCCGTTGAGCGAACCGCCGCAGCTACGGCACTTGTACTGCGTGTTTCCCTGCGATATGGTGAACCCGTCATGGCAGGTCACGGAGATAATCACGCTCTCCGTGCCTTTCATCTTGGCTTCGTCGGTCGCCTGGTAATAGTTCTTGGCATCCGAACCGATGTAATAGACATATCCTTCCTCGTTGTCGTTGAACTCCGACAGCCGGGCCTGCATCTGCCGTTGGAAGGTGCCCAGATCCATCGAATAGGAATCGAACACATCCTCATATATCTCTTCCGTCCGGTTCCAGCTCTTGGTGACACGGATGGAATAGGCGTAGGACTTGGCGTACTGCCTGTTCTTCTTTGACAGTATGTATGCGTAGCGGGAATAGGAGATGGAATAATGGAAGCCGTCGCCCGATGCGTTCATCTGCCTGACCTTATTTCTCGACCATCCGGCGTAGCTCTCCGAGTTGGAGAGTATCTGCTCCGTCTGTGCCGACGAGGGGTAGAAGTCCGCGTCGGTGGTATTGACGCGTGTCCACGCGCCGCCGTAAAGGATGCTGTTGTCATCCGTGGGAGGCATGTAGTCACAAAGTGTCTCGCTGCCGCTGTCACGGCGGTAGATATACCAACGCTGGATGTAATACTGTCCCATCGTCTCACGGAGATAGTTGGTCATCCACGAGGTCATGTTGTAGCTGTCTATACTGAACAGCCGGGCCACGTTTTCCGGGCCGCCGACCATCGAGAGCAGGGTGCCGCCGAGGTCATGCTCAAGTGCCTTGTAGAATCCGTAGCTGCTCTCCGCAGCGTTCACGATGGCGGTGACGTTCCCCTTGGCGATGTCATTGAACGAACTGCCGCCGAGCAGTGCCTCCATCATGTTCTCGGCTCCCGCACCGGCTATGCTGACTCCCATGTCGTACAGGGTGTTTACATCGGATTTGAGATTTTCCTTGTTGAAATGGTTGGGAATACTGCCGAGGTCGTCGAAGAACCTGCGCCAGTCCACGCTGCCGCCGTCGGCAAGGTCGAACAGGGGCTGGAACTGAGGGGCGAGCTGCAGGAACACCACGTCACGGAAAGACAGCGAGCTGTTGGTAACGATGGACTCGAACTGCATGCAGAGCGTCTCCACCTCATGGCAGACCTTGAACAGGTAGCTGCCCCAGTAGAGCGCGGTCTGGGGCGAACGGAGCATCATGCCCGCGACAGTCCATATCTTCGGCATGATCTTCGCGCTCACCAGTGAATAGATGCGGCGGTAGTAATAGTTTTCCGTGGCACTGCTCCAGATGCCGAGGTCGGTCAACGCCTTGCGGTCAAGATACTTGGACATGAAGATGCCGGCCGTGGCGACTTCCGCCGCGCTGTAACGGTCGAGTATCTTCCTGACCTGTTCGCTGTAATACATTTCCGTGGCCGTCTCCGTGCCGAAAGCGGCGGTCATGGCGGCCACCGTTTTCTTGTCGTAGTTGACGGAATACCACACCGAGGCCGCAGCGTCGGACGCTACGGTCAGCAGTACGGTCAATATGATCAGGAGGCGGTTCATGCTTGCAGTCAGTTTGTCGTTTTATTTCCCTTTCTTCACCGTCCCTGTCTTGAGGAAGCGGTATTTGCCGGAAGTGCAGCCGTCGTTGGCGGGTGTGTACTCCACATATCCGCGTGACTGCAGTTCTTCACTGGCGGCTTTCATCGCCGTGACGCTGTAACCGCTGACAAGACTGAGCAATGCGGCCGGATTGATGCTGATGGTCTCCTGGCGGTCACGCCTGTAGCGGTAAAGCAGGTAATAGAACAGCACGGTGGCTTCCTTGCTGAAATTGTTGTTGTCGCAGTCGCGCCAAAATTCCTCTATCAGTTTGTTCTCGTTCATAATGGGCTTTTGTTTATGGTTTTACTTTGTATCGTTCCTTGCGGGCAGGTTCAGCACATGGCCGGCTTTCTGCACCCGTCGGGCAAATTCCAGCGGGGCACCGATGCCGGAGTTGTCCCAGTCCCTGCAATACCTCTCGATAGCCTCCTGATGGCTGCACCCCAGTTCCGCCTTGTATAGCTTGAGTGCGTCCTTTTCCGCACGCTCCGTGGTATAGGTCATGTAGCACTCGTGCGATTCCTCCACACCGTACACGCTGCTCGTCGAGCCTCTGCGGATGAACACCTCACGGAAGAAGGAGCGGCCGTCCTTGTTGTCAAGCCGGTTGATGGTGAATATCTTCTTGCAGTCCACATCGGTAAGTCCGAGGATGGCCTTGATGTTGTCGAAGCGTTCACGGAACTTGCTCTGGTCGAGCAGCATCACCACGTCGGAATTGTTGATGATGGCCTCCTTCACAATCTCGCTGCCGATGATGTCCTGTATCTCCTGCGTCACGACGCCGACCGATGCCCAAAACTTACGGGCCGTTTTGTATAAATACTTGATATACTCGGCCATGAGCGGGGTGGCGATGGCTTTCCATGCCTCCTCGATGACAAGGACTTTACGGTTCTTTTTCAGACGCATCTTCTGCAGGAACACATCCATGATAATCAGCGTGACTATCGGGAACAGCGTGGCGTCATCCTTGATTGCGTCAATCTCGAACACAATAAAAGTTTCGTCAAACAGCGTGCTGTCCATATTCTCGTTCAGCGTGGTCTCGTGGCTGCCTCCCTTGTAAAAGTCACGCAGCTGGTAATTGAGGTCGGCCGTGTTGATGCCTTTCATCTCGTTCTCACTGATAATCTCCGGTATGCGGGCCACGGCGAAGTCGAAGAACGAGTTGAACGACAACGGCGCATCTATTTTACCCGTAAAGTAGCTGCGGTAGTATTCCTCGATGGTCTGGCCGATAAGCCTGTCCTCGGTCTTCGTCACGACACCCTCCGAGCCTTTCCAAATCTGCAGGATAAGATTTTTCAGGAAATTGATTTTCTCGATGTTTATCTCTTCCTTGGTAATCTTAAACGGGTTCATGGTGATGGGCTTCTCCTCGGTGTAGGAGATATACTTGCCGCCGAGGTACTCGCAAAGTCCCTCGTAGGAGTTACCGGTATCGACCATTACCACGTCCGTTCCCTGCTCGTGCAACTGGCGCACCACGCTGTTCATGTGGAAGCTCTTGCCGCTGCCCGAAGGCCCCAGGCAGAAGAAATTGCTGTTGTCGGTCATCTTGACCTTTCCCTCCTTGCCGGTGATGTCGATGGCTACCGGCATCCCTTTACGGTCGGTGTAGTATATCTTCAGCGGGGTGTCCTCGCTGTGTTGCACGTGCTCCTTGTACATCAGGCAGGCGGCGGCATCCGACAGGGTAAGGAAACGATCATATTCGGGATTCATGCCGTAGCAGTTTCCCGGAAACGAGTTCACGAACAGTTCAAGCTGGTTGTAGGCACGCTTGGAGATGTGGATGCCCATGCGCCCGAACATATTTTCAAGGTGGTTCACGGGCTTCTGCATATCCACGTTGCGGGGGCAGCACACGACGAGGTTGAAGTGCGTATAGACAAGCTGCTTCCCCTCGCGTGCCACCACTTCCTGCACCTGCCTGATGTCCTCCACGGCAATCTGGTTGCTCGGATTGGGGATAGAGGCATGGCGGTTCTTCTTTTTCTCAAGGGACGAAAGCTCCCGTTTCTGGTTGGGGATGAAAATCATCTGGTTGTAGATGACGGTCTCCGCCTCCGGGATGCTGTCGATGGCTGACATGAGGTCAAGGGGCATTCCTGTGTTATTCACCTCCACGTTGGCGAAAGGACGGACAAGGGACGGCAGTCCCGCACAGTCCACATCGACAAGCGAGAACACGCGGCACTTGCGGTCGCCCATGCCGATGCTCTCGTCATCCACCTTAAAGTTGTTCATGGTGACGACCGGACTGTCGAAGTCCATCGCAAAATAGCGGTCAACATAGTTGTCGCATTCCCCGGCAGTCAGGAAGCGCACCTTCAGGCCGCCGTCGCGCAGTTGATCCTTCACCTTGCGGATCTTCACGAGAAAGTCCTTCCATTTCTTCATGTCGAAGGAATACAGCTTCCCTTTCTTCGATTCCTGCGTGATGACAAGATAAGTGCGCGTGTCGGTATAGGGACGGCCTTCAAAGTAGGCGAAATAGGAACGTGACAGGAACTCCTTGTCCTTCGCGTCCGCCTGCGAGAAACGCCTGCGGGAGAACACGTCCTGCTTGTGTATGGCATATCCTTCGCCGAGGGTCTGCGCCACAGCCGTCAGCAGGTGGCAGAAATCGTAGTAGCGGTCGGCGTCGGCGGAATACTTCTGCACGGGATTCTCCATCTCAAGCACGGCGGAATACTCGCCGGTCTTGGTGTATATGACACCGATGCCGTCGTTGTCCTCCACAGAGAAATAGATGTCACGGAAGACGCGCTTGCGTTTGCCTCCCGTGCCGAATACGGCCACCGAGATCGCCATCCCTGTCAGGGTAGCCGCGAAAAACAGTATCACATACCAGGTCATGACGGTCAGAATAGATAAAAGAGTCTTGTTTTCATGTCGCTGTGCTCCTTGGAATTGTAGGCGGTGATGAACCATCTGCTCATGTCGATGGAGTAGAAGGTGTCCGCGCCCGATTCGCAGGAGGTGGCATAGGTGCCTTCCGGTATCTTGAAGAATGAGGGCAGGCTGTCCTTGTGCTTTTCAAGATGGTGGGCAAGCCGGGCCATTTCCGCCAATGACGGAATGTAGGCAGACGGCAGCACCCGTTTGTCCTGAAAGTTCTTCAGGTCGTGTCCGGTCGCGTTGCGGAGTATGGCCTGCGTGAGTGCCGCCCCGTCATCGAATCCCAATGCGCAACTGCCCGGATATCTGATGCGGGGACTGAACACGATGTGGTCCTCTTCCTCCTGCGGCTGACCGAAATATCCCTCACGGAGCTTGCCGTCCGCCGTCTCGAACACATGGCCGGTACGGAAAGACCGCTTCCCGAACCAGTTGCACGTGCTGTTGTCATCCAGAGCGACGGCCTTTCCGTGACGCCCGTCCGTCTTTATGACCCATGCGAGACTGTTTTCGTCGAGCTTGGGCGAGATGGTGCCGTCCTTCTGCAGGAAATATCCGGTCTTGACCGAATCGGTGGCTGCGACAGGCGGTTTCTCGAAAGGATGACGGGTATCGACCCAACTGCTGCCCAACGACAGCCGGCCGTCACTGACATGGAGGCGCAACTCGGTGATGCTTCCTCTCCGCAGCGGCGGCAGCGTGGTGGAGACGGAAAGTTTCTTCCCGTTGACCTTGAGGATGATGTGTATCTCCCTGGAATCCTCCGTAGGAATGAGGTTGAAATCGTGCGGGATGCCGTTGTTCAGCAGACAGTCCGAAAGCACCGAGCACACCCGGTCGGTATCGGAGCGTCTGCCGTCCAGCATCCCCTTGAGCGGAATCAGGAAGCCTGCGGTTGCCACACAGTCCCCCTGTATCTCCAGAATCTGCATAATGTCGCTGATATTGTCGCTTTTCAGTATCAGACGCAGCAGGGCGGTAAGTTCTTCTAATTTCATTGTAATCTTTGTTTTGTCGTTTGTCTGTGTCACGGATTGTATCTGTCCGGCAAGTTTCTCGCCGAGCGGATGGCTCACCGCGACGGTGTCGGCCGGATGCAGTGACGGAAGGAACGGATAGCAGACAAGGGGCGAAGCCGTGCTGTCCGCCATGACAGGGACCGAGGGCTTGAACACGTTGCCGTCGAAACGGAATTCCACGGCCTTGCCGCCCTCCATGCCGTCAAGCCATACGGCAATCGAGCCGATTGCCTCCAGCTCGGCCTTTGTCCGTCCCGACACCTCTATCTCAAGAGGCTTGGACATCTTCGACCAGCCGTCCTTCACCTTTTCCGCCGTATGATGCGCTGACAGGGCATCCCCGTTGCGGGTGTTCCCGGAACAGCCTGCAAACAGCAGGGCAAGCAACATTATCAATCCGAAATTTCTCATGCTTTCAAATCTTTTTTGAACAGGTGTAAACGAATATCCCTTTGTCTGTTTTCTTGGAGTGAAGCCCCTTGCGCTGTTTCACCATGATGAGACCGGCTCCCGTGCCGATCGCCACGACCAGTACTATCAGTCCGGCGAGGAAGCCCAGCACGCAGTAGCCGATGATGAATCCGACTATTGCCCCGCCGGCGGTTCCTGCCGCCCAGTAGATGTAGCGGCCCTGGATACCCAGGAATTCAAGAGGCTTCTGAAGCCCCTTGAAAACCGGGTAAGCGGTATAGCCGTTGTCTGCGTTCTCTGCCATAAGGTCAGGAGATACCGAAGAACAGGGGCAGTGCCTGGGCTGCTGCAATCAGGAAGATACAGGCTCCGACCACCATCATGATCTTCTTCTTGACATCCTGCTCCTCGTTGTTCATGGCGATATAGACGCTGATCGCGCCTACGACGGCCACGACGCCGGCGATGGCGTAGCAGAGCTTGACGACGATGGGCACATACTTGGCGATTTCCTCCGTGACCGTGGTCAGGGCCGATGTACCCGCCTCATAGTTTCCGGCGGTGTTCTGGGCGAGGCAGGCGACGGTGCCGACAAGCAGCATGAGTGCCAGCGAACTGAATCGCGGGGATGTGACGAATTTCTTGATGGAGTTCTTGATTTTCTGTAATTTGTTCATCTGTTTCGTTTTGAAATTGTTTAACGGTTCTCTTATTTCTCATTTGCGCATTTGAGTCTGTTTATACACGGTAGCCGAAGAAGGCGGGGAACACGACGGTAGCCCCGATGATGAACAGGATGGCTCCCACCACCATCATTATCTCTTTCTTCCAGCCTTCCTCTCCGGCGTTTATCTTGAAGTAAATCTGCAGGCTTGCGATGACGGACACGATGCCGGCCACGGCATAGCAGACATAGACCACGTAGAGCAGCATGGTTATCACGAAGTCATGGGCTTTCGCCAGTCCGTCCGCACCCCAGCTGTAATCCACTCCGCCGCATTTGGCAAACGCGGACTGGCAGCAGACGGCAAGCACAGCCGTCAGTGCCGCACGTGCAAGGTCAGTATGTCTCACGGGTATGGCTGATTGTGGATTTACGGAATGCAATGTCTGATTTCTTGGCATACAGCATCTGTTCAAGTTCGTCATACGGGACACCTCCCTCGCTTGTCACGTCGGTCTCGTCCATGTTTTCTGTTAGGTCATCGAAACGGCCCTTGCCGTTCCCGGCGGGTGCTTCCTCTTCCGGTTCCGAAACACTCGGACCGTCGCTTCCCCTGTCTGTCTCTTCTCCGATGGAGAATCCGTCGCCGCTTTCCCTTACCGGAGTGGCGACAACTTCATCCTGCATCCCGCTGACATCAAATTCCTCGACCGGGGTGTCTTTCTCGTTTTTCTTGCCGTAAAGGTCTTTGCTGATATGGTAGCCGTAATAGATGATGTAGGCCACTGTCAGCACGATGACAAATATTACATACGGAGTCATTGTCGTTTGTGTTAATTTGGGTTTGAGTTTTATTTTTCGTGCAAAATAATATTGATTATTACGAGCCATGAAATTATATTCTCAAAAATCCCCGTTTCTTAACGACAATTAGTATAAAACACTGATTTCAAACTCACTTTCATACTCTGAACACTATTTTGCGTAAATAGTAAGTATGAAAATGCCACAGTATGATTATGCGTTGATTTAAGCAATATTTGTCCTCAAAGAAGGCGACTCATCGTTTTATTTTATTCCGGGCGTATTATAGAATACGCATAAAGTAAAATGACCGGGAATACGGTTCCCGTTTGTCTGTTTTGTCAAAAAATCCGTATTTCTCGCTTCTCAAAATGAGTTTTCTCGGTAAAAATTTGGTTATAGTTTATTTTAGTGCTAATTTTGCAACCGAAATAATTTCCAAATGGGAACTAAAATAAATAAATTGCGCCAGCGAACCCCATCCAACGGGATATTGCTCACTTCATGGCTGGTAAAATCAGGCTTCAGCAGAAGTGAGGTTTCCCAATATCTGAAATCGGAGTGGTTACAGCGTATATCCACAGGTGTATATCAATTCACCGGAGACAGGCCGTCGCTTTACGGCATATTGGCTTCGTATCAGAAACAGGCCGATTTGAAATATAATATAGGTGCCGCTTCCGCATTGGAGCTGAAAGGATTCTCTCATTACATTGCGATGGGGAAGCCGACTGCCGTTGTCTTTGCTCCGGTGAGACCCCCGCTTCCCAAATGGCTAAACGAGGCCGACCTTGACATGAACCTTGCGGAGGTGTCATCCAAAGTGCTGGGAACCGCAGGAATAGAGCAACTGGATTATCAGGGACAGACATTGACGGTCTCATCGCCGGAAAGGGCGATAATGGAATGTGTCCTGCTCTCACCGGCCCGTTATGACCTGATGGATGTGTATTATCTTATGGAAATGCTCACCTCTCTTAGAGCCTCCCTTGTTCAGCGGCTGTTGGAGGACTGCACTTCCGTGAAGGTAAAGCGGATGTTCCTGTATATGGCGGAAAAGGCGCGTCACCGCTGGTTCGCCAAACTCGACCTCTCCCGCATATCCCTCGGTTCTGGCACACGGAGTTTTGCAAAAGGCGGGGTGAAAATCCCTGCATACGACATTGTAATACCCAAGGAGCTTGCTGATAATAAATAACATTACCAATTTATATGAATATTGATAATCTCAACATAGTAAAAGAGCTGATATCCGAAAAGGAAAACGGACGAGTAGAGTTCAAAGAGACCACCGGCCAGTTGGAACGCGGAATGGAAACACTCTGCGCCTTTCTGAACGGTAAAGGCGGAACAGTCATGTTTGGTGTAACGGACAAGGGTAAGATTATCGGTCAGGATGTGAGCGACAAGACGAAACGGGAGATTGCGGAAGCAATCAATCGCCTGGAGCCTATAACGGCGGTGCAGATATCTTATGTCCCGATACCGGACAGCGAAAAGAAAGTCATTGTATTCCATGTGGATGAATCAGACCTTGACCGTCCGTTTTGTTATAAAGGACGGGCTTACCGGCGCACCGAGAGCGTGACATCCGTCATGCCTCAGGATGTCTATAATCAGCTTCTGATGCAACGCGGAGGCAATTATGGATGGGAAGCTATGGTAAATCCGGAACTGCAGATTGAAAATCTTGACGAGAAAGCCATCATGGGAGCCGTGCGTGGAGGAATAAGGGGTGGACGTCTGCCCGAAACCACAATGACGGAGGATATTCCCACCATTCTTGAAAAGATGGACCTGTTGCACAACGGAAAACTGAACAATGCGGCAGCCGTGTTATTCGGACATAAATGCTACGGCTACCCACAATGCCTGTTACGGATGGCGCGGTTCAAAGGGACAACCAAAGAAGAGTTTTGGGATAACCAACGCATCCAAGGCAATATCTTTGAGCTGCTGGATGCGGCAATGGCGTTCTTCTTCAAGCATCTGTCTCTATCAGGAAAGATAGAAGGGCTGCACCGCGAAGAAGAATTAAGCGTCCCATATAAAGCATTACGGGAGTGCTGCATCAATGCTTATGCACATCGTTCTTACCACCATCCGGGAAGTTCCGTCAGCATCGCCATATATGATGACCGAATCGAGGTTACGAATAGTGGTACATTCCCTCCTGATATGTCAATGGAACGCTTGTTGAGTTTCCATGACTCCCGGCCTCATAACCCCATTATCGCCAATGTCTTGTACAAGAGTACGGTTCTGGAAAGCTGGGGACGAGGCATAAAGCTGATGATTGATGAATGCAGACGGGTAGGCATTCCCGATCCTGAATTTCATGCTGACAGCGGGTTTATATGGGTCACATTCCGTTATACAAGGGTGGTGGCCGGTAAAGACCACCCAAGTACCACCCAAGTACCACCCAAGTACCACCCAAGCACAGCCCAAGTAGAGAGCCTGATTGCAATAATGGGAGAGGATATATATTCGGTTACGGAAATGATGGAAAGACTGCAGCTGAATAACCGGAGGTATTTCACCAAGGAGTATTTGAAAGTTGCCATCACGGAAGGGCTGGTAGAACCTATCTATCCCGAAAGCCCGAAGCATCCGAAACAGAAATACCGTCTTACCGACAAAGGGAAAGGACTGCTGCAACAATAATGGGTGTATGGCTTAAATTGTATCGGGGGTCTATAATTAGATTACGAAATCGGATTTGGGGGAGCCGCTGCGGTTCCCCAAAGTTCCCTGAAGTTCCCAAAACCATCCCGTTTTGCCCCATTCATTGCGCCCCCCAACTCAATTCTGCCACCGTACTATACGGCTGTCAATATCCCTACGGAGAAAAAGGAAGCGGAATATACAATGTGGCATATTGCGGATATTGTCGAGGCGGACAAGTGTTGGGAACCGACAGAATATGAACTTTCTCTCGTTAATATGATTAGCCGTCCATCAAATCAATAAATTATCACATAATGAATTTTAGTAGTGCCAACATCAAACATTTATATATCATCGGGAATGGTTTTGACATACACCATGGTGTTAACAGCAGTTTCTTGAATTTTCGTAACTGGCTGGAAAAGGCCGAACCGAATATATACTCACAGCTATGTGATTTATATGAAATTTCAACAAATGAGAATAAGGCCAAAGAATGGTGGAATGATTTTGAAAATATGCTCTCGGAAGTGGATTTCAATAATTATGTTGAAAATGTTGTCATTGAAAACTATCCTGACTTATCAAAAGATGATTTCCGAGACAGGGACTACCACGCGGCCGAATATGCGGCTTCTGACGAACTGGGAGCTTTGATCTATCATGTAAAACGCACGTTTAATGCATGGATTGCCTCTCTTGACAAAGCAGAGGACTCCAAACGAATCCATCTTATACGAAAAGACTCTCTGTTCATCACATTTAACTATACCCGGACGTTAGAGGAACTGTATCAGATACCTGATAATCAAGTTCTGCATATACACGGTATGGTTGGAGATGACGAACTTATTTTAGGGCATGGCAAGAATTATGCGGAGTTAAAAGAGGATTGCGAAATGACCCTATCCCAACCTCCGGCAGACCTCGATGAAGAAGAATTGGAAGACTGGTATTCTTCCCATTATGATTTTGTAACGCAGCAGACGCAAGAGGTCGCAATATCGCAAATTGCTTCTCTGCAAAAGGATGTGCAACAGATTATTTCGGACAATCGTTCAATTTGGGATAGTCTTGCAGAAGTTGAAATAATCCATGTTTTCGGCTTTTCTTTTTCATATATTGACATGCCTTATCTAAGTACGATTATCAACCATATCAATACAGATAAAGTAAAATGGGTAATCAGCGCCTTTTCTAATAGGGACAGAGAAAAAATAGAGGCTTTTATGGATGATGCCGGCATTAAAGATAATTTATGGAAACCATTGGTCGCATTACACAATGTGCAGAAATACAAACAACTATCACTTTTCGATGACTTGTAACACGGTTCCCTGTCTTATATTTCCTTTTCACACAGAAAGATAAAACAGGGAACTTTGCATATTGAAGACAAAAGTCAGGGACAAAAACGCTTGCCACGGAGAAAATCGTTAAGGTCTTTGTACCCCTTATAGACACCCGATGCGTCATGTATCCCGTCACGGGCTTCGTTAAGCGCGTCCACAGCCCTGCGCCCGGCATCGTCATTGTCGAGGCAGCAGGTGACGGTTGGATAAGGCGCAAGCCATTTCATCGCCTTGCGGAGATTGGAAACGGAGTTCAGCACCACGAAATCCATTGTCTCGGCAAACGGCGTGAAATCCGACCGGCGGCATAAGGTCATGTAGGACAGGAAATCCATGAATCCCTCAAAGACGGTACACAGGTCATTGTGGCTGCCCATCTGTATGAGCGATACATCCTTTTGTCCGACCGTTCCCTTGAAGAACGGATTCCTCACCTCATAGCCGCCTTGGACATTCCCGAAACCGATGCCGTAGTAATGGCGGCATCCGAGCGAGAAGTGTATCTCACGGCAGAACTCCGCTGCAACGGTGCGGTCTATGCCTCTGGATCCGAGGTATGCCAGCAGTTTCTCGTTGGAAAGCGGTCTCACGGTCACATTATGGAATGTACCGGCACGTTCACCCTGCAGTTCGGACGGCAGGCGTTCTCTGATGACCAGCTCTGCCGTGGTGTAGTTCTGGATATGTCGGATTACTTCCATGATGTCATTGGTGTTGTACATCATCTTGCCGAGGTCGATGATGTCGCCGCTTTCCATCGTGGCAAGGTCGTACCAGCGGTTTTTCTTGCGGCTGACCTTGAACGACGGATGCCTGTCCTCCCGGTATGGGGCATGGTAAAGCGCGTAAGTCTGGTAATTGCGCACCGGACGGATGCCAATCCTTTCAAGAAAACCGATGATGTCGATTCGCTTGATTTCCCCGAAATTCACTGCCATGTTCAATTTCTCAAATCCGTTAGTTTATCCCTGTCATACCTGTATCCCCTGCCGTCCTTGACGACGATGCCCTTCGCCATAAGATGCTTGAGCCACATCACGAACGAGGTGCGCCCGCGCTTGTAGCCGGTTTCCGCATACTGTTCACGCAGTCTGGCGACAAGCGTGTTGTAGCCCTTGACCGTTCCACCGGCAAACACTTTGTCAAGAATCTCCTTGTGCTGCGGCACGGTGATATTCTCGAATGTCACCCGTTCCTCCTCATCGCTGCTGAAACCGGGAATATCCTCCGGCACGCCGTCCTCGTTGATGCGGAAGGCAAAGTTCGAGAATTCCTTTTCCCTGGTTATCATCGGGCGGACCTCGCTCACTTCGGGATTCAGCTCGCTTTTGATGATTTTCATCACGGTCTCCGCCTTGTTGTTCAGTTCCGTTCCGATGTGGCCTCTCGTGTTGTCATCGCTCTTGTTCAGGTGCAGCACAGTATGGATGTGTATGTTGTACATATTGGTCCACCGCATGAGGTCGTTGATTATCTCTACGGATTCTCCGGGAGAATTGATGTCGTTGATAAGGTCGCGGATGCCGTCGATGACAACGAAGCCGATTTTGTCGTCAACCTCCAGTGCGGAGTCGATGATATTTCGGCGTTGCTGCGGCGTGAACTCCCTGAGCATAAGGAAATCCAGCGATGACGCCTCGCAGTCGGACGGCAGCCCCGCCATCTTCAGTATGCGGTGAAGAACCTTGAAACAATGCACGCGGCTCTGCTCGGTGTCTATATACAGCACCTTGGTCTTGCCGTCGGGCAGCTTGGCGCGATAATGCAGCACCTCTTTCCCTGACAGTAAAGCGGCCACTATCGCACTTACATTGAATGTCTTTCTCGATTTCGGCTTGCCTACGGACGCGCTGAAATTACCCACTGTCGCCACCGTGATCTCATCGACCGTCAGTATCTCCGGCGGAAACACATAGCGGTCGGTGGCACGGATTTTGACATACTCGAGGAACTTCTTGAATTTCTCCCGGTTGGCCTTTTCCTGCGGCGTAAGCTCCTGCGGTGCCGGAAATATCCTGTCGAACGGGATTTCCTCTATCTTCATTTCTCCGCTCCTTTCCTTGTCTTACGGTTTCCCTTGGGAGGCTCCATCATGGTCTCGGCCGCCGCCCTGCGGCTCATCTCATGCTTGGAGTAGATGACATTGCGGCGCAGCACGTCATCAAGTTCCTTACGTTCTATGTATATGAACTTCCCGCGGGGCTTGAAATGGGTAATCTCCCGGTTGGAAGTCATAAGGTATATCTGGCTTTTCGATACCCCTATGTATTCCGCCGCCTCTTCGACGGTCAGCATCTCACGGCACATGAAGAGTTTCGACTCCAGTTCCTTGAAATGCTCGAATATCTCGCCGAGGTCGCCGTATCGCTCCATGAAGGCACAGATGGACTCGATGCGCTGCACAGCCTCGTCAACCGTGCTTTCTCCCATTTTGGAGAGCAGGTGGCTCACGTTCTCCACCCGCTGGAGGGTGGCTATAAATTCTGATGTCATAATCTGTCCTTTTTGTTAATAATAGCACTCATGCGGTTGCTCCGACCCATTGGGCATACCTGTTTCCGGCTCGATGACCATACGTGACCTTATCCATTTGTCAAGTTCCTCCTTATTGAAGAAGATACGCCCGTTGGTAGGACGGCTGTGAGGGATGTCATACTTGCGCACCAGCTTGTACAGGTGGCTTGTGGTAATGCCGAGATACAGGGCTGCATCCTCGACCGTGAATGTGCCTTTCAGATGAAAAAGCATGCCGATGAGCTGGTCAACGCGCGACAGCAACTTGTCGAGCTTGACGGAACACCGTTCTCCCCATTGGGTATCTGTGATAATCTGTTGTTCATTCATTGTTACTCTGTTTTTTTGATTCAACTTTCAGAGCCGTCGCCCCGTGTCTTGAAAGCTTTCGACTGCAAAGTAACAATGAGACAGGGCATTGAAAGCAATATTTTGAGTGACACTTGCAAAGTATCACTCAAAATAGCACTGTCACTCAGGATTTTGGCTGTCTATCGGACATATTTCTCGCGTATATGCTTCATCAGAATGTCTATGTCTTCCTTGTAGCTGAAGACACCGTTGCTCCTTGCACGGTTGAGCGCGGACGAGAAATTGGAACGTGCCTGCGGCTTGTTCTTCCCTTGCAGCAGGATGGAGCCGCTACGCTCAAGGACAGTCTGCCAGCAGCGGCTGACAAGGTTCATGGCACTCAGACAGTCAAAGAAATAGGCGATGCCCATAAGATTTACTGCCACCAACGGAGTGGTGAGTGTACCGTGCATCAGGCCGTTCATTTCCTGGACTGTAATTTTCTTCTGGAAGAAGCCGGCGTCATTGGCGCAGTCAGCAAGCAGTGGCATATCCTCGGCTCGGATTGCACACGAGAGTCTTTGTTCCTTCACCCGGTTCGCAGGGGCGGTTCCGGATGTTCCCGGATTTTGCTTTCCGTCATCACGACGTTCCGTATAGACAAGGAATATCACCTTATCCATGTCCGGGGTTTCCAGTGAGGGCCGGGTAAAGAATTGTTTGACAAGGTCTGTCCGCTCCAACAGGAGGATGCCGATTGCGCCCAACGCCTTGCGATGGATGTTCTTGTCTGCAGCGTTGTCATCTTCGGCATAATGATGACCGTCGAGGAACTGCAAGGCGAACACCCGCAGCGTCATTACGCCTGTGGCTACATAGTCCTGATACTCTCTGTGCGCTTCCAGCAACAGTTGGCGCAGGTGGTCCAGTCCTGCATCACCATTTACGGGCCGGGTAGAAAACTTCCCTGTAAAAAAAAGGAATAAGTTTTCGGATGAATGGATTTACTTCCATACTTCGGATGTTGTTAATGAGTAATTTATGTTTTAAGGATATAACAAAATCGGTTCTTGTATAAAAGAACCGTCTCATTTTATCCATGGAAAAATCGAATCTATGGAAGTTAGGTGAAGCATGACAGAGCGACATACAGGCAGCGCCATGTCCTGACAGGAGGAGCGGCAACAGGAGGATGAACAGGTTGGTCGGTATAAATATATACACACCTTGACTGACTGACTGAGGTGTCCTAAAATTTCTTGACTCGGAGGACGTTAATAAATGTTGATATTC
>JAJBVP010000273.1 GCA_020859755.1 Bacteroidales bacterium
TCTTTCGATAACTGGATAATGTTTAACCAGTCCAACTTTTTGGGGTCACTTCAGTCGCGACTCCGGCTCTTTGTATTACAGGATTATACTTGTATCAGTCTCTGCTAAAATTAGTGTATTCGAGAAAATAATCTACTTATTTTAGGAATCTGGATATGATAGATTTAACACAAGCTTATATTGAGGATATGATAGGTCAATAACGGATCATGTGGGCAGAGCCGTCGCCGTGGACCTCAAGGAGGATTTGGCCGCGCTGCGGGTTCTTGACGGCGATACCCTGGAGTGTGTAGTAACGGGTTGCTCCCACCTGGATGTCGGTGTCGAGGTTCTCAACGCCAGTGGTTGAGGGAGAGGAGGCGGTGGCGAGAGCTGAGCGCACCTTGGTGATCGAGGTGTTGAAGTAGGTGGTCTCGGCATTGCCGGCATAGGTGGCGTCGACCTTGTATTGCCACGTTGAGGGATCGGTGGAGGTGGGGTAGGCAATGCCGTCGGCTACAACGTAGGCGTAAACGACGCTGGTGCCAGAGGCATCGGCCACAGCCTTGGCCTTTTGCTTGTCGAAGTCGAATTGTCCGTCAATGTTGTTGACGAATTCGTCGGTGGAGCGCAAGCGAGCGTTGCTGCTTGATTGGAGCGAAGCGTTGGAGTAGCGCTGATAGGGAAGCACTTTCCATGAATCGCTGTCGCTGGTGCGATAGTAGACGGTGTACCAAGAGCGAGGCTCTACATTGGCGGAATTGGAATAATTCTTGGCGGGCGAGTTGAAGTCGACATCCACGCGATAGATCCAGAAATCCTTGTTGTCGTTTTTGTCGGTCTTGCCGTCGTGCCACTGCTTATAGATCTTCACATTCTGATCGGCTACAGGCTGCGCCTCATAGTCAATAGACCCAGTGGCGTAGGTATAAGGGCCGTATACGAGGGTGGTCTTGGGAGCGGCCGCGCGGAACACGGGCTGTATCCTTACCATGATATTACGTTCATCGAGATTGTGATCCACCCAACAACCTTGCTTTGACGTCAGCAATTTGGAATTGCCGGAATTGTCTTTCGGAGGATAGGTGTCGGAGGAGCTAATCGAAAGGTCGCTGAGATTATGATGGGAATCGCCACCTGAGGTGACATACCATGTGTCGATTACATTGTTGGTAGTCGCGTCGATATAGTCGAGTCGGTAATAGTAGATCCAGTAGGCCGCGTCGGCTGATTGGCAGGCTGTAGTGATTGGGTACCAACCAACAGCGCCATCGATGGATTGGATGTCCTTACCGTCCGACTTTGTAGTGGTCCAACTCCCCGTTCCACTAGAGGGAGTGTACTTGATACGCGGGGTGTAAGTGATCTCACAACCAGGGAGCTCAAGGGAAGAGTGGATGTGATATTTCGCGAAACGCACGCCGGGCACGTATTGGTAGAGGTAGAACGATGTGCCGTCGGCTGCCTCGGTGTCCTCCTCAATATAATACCAGTTTCCGTTGGCGTCATAAGCATCACCAGTGGCGTCGACATCCTGCTCGAAACTAACTACCGGCATGAGATAATCATGCTCGAATTTAGCCACGCTCAAATCCTCATCTTTACCGATGTAAGGAGTGATTCCACCGCTGCCGTTGTCATGGCAAGCAACAGAGATAATGAAGTTGCCTACGTTCTTGGAGTAGGGACACTGAGGGGTAACCAGGAAGATTTGGCGCGTGTTTTTGAGGGAAGCGTCGGTGCTCTTGGAGTTGGTGATGAGTTTGGTAATACCACCAGCGTTGTTAACGCGTGAGGCGGTGGTGAACAAGTCGGCGTCTTTACCTCCAAGGGTGGAAGGAACGTGATAGTAACCTACGGAGCGAATGCCATGGAGATAATCGCTACGGCCGTCGATATTGAAGGCGAAAGGCTCGGCACCATTAGAAGTGGAAAGGGTGTTGCATTTGGTGACGGTATAATTGTCTCGGTCTTTTTCCGTTGGGAAATCGACCACGTACATATTGCCGGAATACTCCTCGGCCAGGAAAAGGTGACCGTCGGTGTTGGAATATGTTTTTCCGCTGGCCCAGAAGTAGTCGGTGCGGTTCTCAATATCCTCGCCCAGTTTACCAGAAATGTCAAGAGTGCCACGCAGATATAGAACATCGTTGCGATAGCTATTAGCGTTGGCCTGATAATGGCTAAAGATATAGATTTCATCGGCACCGTGGTTGGCGAAATCCCATCGAGAAGTGGTGGTTTTCTTACGGATAAAGAAATTACCCTGCTCGTCGCAAGCTATGCCTACACCAGCGTTAGCGTCAAGGGTTAAGCCTTTGAGCTTGGAATCCAAGATAGTCATCACGGTAGCCGAAGAAATCATAGCCTCTTTTGAGCCAGCATTAGCGTCAAAGCGGATGATACGACCTGTAGCTTTATCGTCATAACCACCATCAAGGCCACCGTTAAGGTATTCGCGGTCCTTTGAGCCATCGGTGTTGGAGCAACTCTCGCGATTGTAAATGTACCAATAGTTGGGAGTTGAGGTAGTTTTGCCGGATGAAGGATCCTTTACCGGGGTTGGATACATCACGCCTTGACGGAATACGTTGTAATTGGTAAAGGATTTGAGGGTTGTGGTGTTCCAATCCGAATCGATAGGATAGTTGTAGACTTCCTCAATTACGTATTGCTCCACAGCCTGATCAAATGAAGTCGTGACAGTCTTAGCAGTTGATGCTGCGTAATGGCGTGTGTCGTAAAGATAGCCACGGATAGTTTTTGATTCTATATCGGAGTAGTAGACCGACATAATCTGGTAAGAGTGGCTACCGTCGGGCACGTTTTGGTCGATATAGCAGCACACTGAAACATCCTCAGCGATACACTTGCCGTCGCGGTAGATGTCGTAGCGGTCGGGTTTTTCGCCATAGGAGGCGGGTTCCCATTCGAGGTAAACCTTGCCGTAACCAGTGTAAGATGTGGCTCCATTTCCGTACCACGGGACCATTCCCTGGTAAGCAAAACCCTCTACTGGCTTATAAGATGCGGAGGCATAATCCGAGTCGATTTTGCCCGACAGCGACAACATTATGCGATAGCTGCCGGCTTTGGTGGCATCGGTGTGGGTGTAAGTAGTGGCCCCTTTGGTATAGTCAGAAACGATAGTGGTCCATGAGCCACCACTGGGCTTGAACTGGATTGTGGCCTGAGCGCCTGAATACCCACTGGGAATGTTCCATGTGAGCACAGCGTCACGGCGACCGGGAGCGTCCGTAGAGTTGGTGATGGCATTTACCGAAAGGGTCGGTGTGGTTATCTTGTCGCCGGTCTTTTGCTTTACCGCGAATTTAAAGAATTTTGCGTTGTAACCCGGCTGATAGGTGGCGACGGTGACGTTCCAGCGTTTGGTTTCGCTTGAATTATTGTTGTCAACTGTGCCAGTGACTACATAGTCGAGCCAAGCCCCGGTCCATCCGAGGTTGGTGCTTGCAGGTTTCCACGAATCGGTGTTGATTCCAGTAATCTCGGCGTAGTTGGATGGGTTGTCAAGGTCGCTGCGGTCGGTCCAGTTGGCGAATTGTATGTTGAATCCTCCCTGGTTCACGGTCCAGGAACTGATGCCGTTGGGGAACACCGATCGAATAATCCAATAGTTGGCTGTGGTTTCGAAATCGGGACCCCATTGGAGCCAACTCATAGGCTGAGGCTGGCCATCGGCCAGTTGAATACATGAGGAGGAATATAAGCCCCAATTGTTGATACGGGTTTGGTAAACGACCGATGAGGTGCCTCCCATTTGTATCGTATAATATTTGTTTGTGGGAGCATCGCCCTCTTTACCAAAAGCCGTGTGAATGCGGGTGTTTTCCCCAAATTTGCTTATACCAGAAAGTCCGGTTGTGATACCGGTGTATTTAATCGCACAGTCAAGAGCACCTTTTTTAATGATTACACGAACGATGGTGTTGGTGCCACTTAAGGCGAAATGAATATATCCAGTGCCCGTTAGTAAATTCCCATCGGCGCAGATGTTGTCAAAACGATAGCCAAAACCGCTTGATAAATCATTACCATCTCCTCCAGTACGGCCGGAATTTTCTTTGCTTGGGCTGGAACCGCAATAGGAAGTCTCATACAATTTACATGAGGATCCCAACGTCACTGTTTTGGCACCCGTCATTGAGGTGGCACCCGCAGGTAAAATAGTGAATTCATGGGCCTGTGTGGTACCCATGGAGGAAGTGCCCGAAACGAACACGATATTTCCTTCTTCATCGGCGGCGATAGAAGTCAAGTTGGCCTTTCCAGTTGAAAAGCTCTTCCATACGCCGCTGTTTTTTTTGCCGTTCGCATCGTAAAAGTCCTCGCTGCAATACCATATTGTTCCAGGATTACCGTATTGGATGGTATACAACCGGGCGAAGGTGGTTTCGTTGCCGTTGGCATCGTAGGCGGTAAATTTCGACAAAGCCGCCGAGCGAGAAGTGGCATCACTAGGGGGCACGTTTTTGGCTCGGGTAGCATAAGCATTTTTACTATAACGATTTACCGTATAGGTAGTCACGGTCTCTGCCGATATCGTTGGGGGGATTGCGCCAGCCAGAAGGAGCGTGGCCGCCGCGAGGGGGATGTAAAAACGTTTCATCGGTACGTGAAGGTATAGATTATGAATTTTAAGTTAGTAAGTTGCGATTCCTGTTGGGACGGTCGGGGGTTGCACTGTGTGTTCGACCGTGGTTGAGGCTTTCTCTATCCAACCGCAAAATTAATCTATACCTTGCGCGCGGATTGTTACGTATTTTCCATATTTTGCCCGATTTGTTTCAAATCGTATTATCGGGTGGCCCAGGCCGTAATGTTGCGCTCTGTTGAGGAGAAGACGACACCGATTTTGACGACCTCGCGGTCGTCGGCTTTCCAGCGCAGAGTGTAGCCCTGGGAGTCGATTTGGTCAAGGGCTTCTTGGGGGTTGCCGTCGAGCTTGAACTCAAAGACGAACACTTTCTTGTAGGTAGCCAGCACCATGTCGACCCGGCCGCGGGATTGGCACATCTCGCTCTGGGTGTATATTCCGGCCATCATGCATATCACATGCACGAGCATATGGAATGTTGCCTCCACGGTCTTGTCGGGCCACAAGTGATAGGGGATGGAGGCGATTATGCTCTGCATCACGTCCATAAGCTGGTCGACGTGGCCCTCGTTGACGGCTTTCTGGAGCTTTTGGAGCTCGATTGACAATCCCCGGGAATCGATGCCCATAAACTGTGGCATCAGCTTGGTGACGAGCGCGCGCTGCACCTCTCCGTTAGGGAAACCGAGGGTAACCCAATTGCCATCGACCTCCTTGATGGTGAGGTAGCCGGTTTGGTAAAACAGCGGGATGGGGTTGTCCTCCTGGTAAATGTCGCCCAGGTCGTTGATGTCGACCTTAGCGCCGTCGAGGTCGGCGAGGGTGTAGTTGTTGGCCCGAAGGAAGTCGACCAGGATTTTGGATGTGCCGGTGGAGAACCAGTAGTCGCGCATATCTTGGTCGTACATGCACCTTAAAATGCTAAAGGGATTGGTGACTTGGGTGTCGGCTTTCGAGAATCGGTAACCGTCATATTCTTGAAGTAGTCGGGAAATCGTTTTGGGGACATCCCAGCCCTTAAAACCACCTAATTGTTGTATATAGGGATAAAAATATTTCTCTAATTCCTCGGGGGTGAAGCCGCAGATGGCGGCATATTTACTGTTGAGGGAGATGTCGAGGAGGTTGTTGAGGCCCGAGAAGATGGTGACGTGGTGGAATCGGGCGACACCCGTGAGCATGGCGAATCGTATCATGGCCCCGCGCGCCTTTATATTAATGTAGAAATCGCGCAGCACCTCGCTCGACTCGTCCAATTGGTCGCGGTCGCGCAACACGGCAATTAGACCCTTGTCGTATTCATCGACAAGGATAACGACCTGTTTGCCAGTTTTGTAATAAAGGGTTGTGATCAATTCTCCAAACATCTGGGGAGCCGAGGCCTCGGGATCGGGCTTTTCAAGCTGATGCCGCATATATTCCTCTTGAAGGCAAAGTTTGAGAGTGCGCTCTAATTGCAGGGCGTTTTTGGACTCGCAGAGCGACAAATCGAGGCGTATCACAGGATATTTCTCCCACTTTTGCTCCAATTTTTCAATGGCCAAGCCCTCAAATAGCTCCTTGCGTCCCTCAAAATAGGCTTGAAGGGTGCTGAGGATTAGGCTTTTGCCGAATCGGCGGGGACGGGCAAGAAAGTAGGTGTAACGCTCCTTGGTGAGATCGTAAAGCAAGTGGGTTTTATCAACATAGAGGTAATTGTTCTCCCTGAGAACGGGAAAATCCTGGATGCCGATGGGCAGACTTTGGAGATTGTCGGAAGTGGCCATATTCGCGGATGTTTAACGCGAATATAGCCACTTTTATTGAAACCAACAAATAAGAATTATGGAACCTGTAATGGACTATTAATGAAACTTGTGATGCTATTTGGGGAGGTGGAAGGCGAGGGATATTTCACGCATTTGAGCGTCGGACATTCCGTCGGGGACGAAGCCCATGGCGCGGGCATCGCGGTAGATAGTGGCGCTCTTGTTGAGGGTGTCGACCATGTCGAAGGCTTCCATTACGTCGGTGGCGACGGCGAATACTCCATGCTTCTCCCACATCACCACGTCGTAGTCGTCGTCGATGGCGCGGATGGTGGCCTCGGCCAATTCGACGCTCGAGGGCATCATGTAGGGGACGATGCCGAGCCCGCGGGGACAGAATGCCTTGGTCTCGGGGATCATCGACCACAGGATGTGGGTCAACACGTCCTTTTTCGGGAACTCGCGGGTGTGACTCATTGCGACGAGCTGGATGGGATGGGTGTGGAGTGAGGCACGGTAGGGAGAGCCTTTGGCCAGGAGGTAGTTGTGGACGCTGAGGTGGGATGGGAGCTCGGAGGTGGGTTTGACGGGCTGGTCGGCGATGATCTGGTAGTGTGCGCCGTCGGGGAGCACTCGGATGAGCGATGCGTTGGCCATGGGGTCGCGGGCGAGGTCGCGCATGCGTCGGTTGGTGCCTTTGCAGAAGAACCATTTGCCGGCCACGTGGGGGAGGGTCATTCCGATGGGGATCGGCTCGGAGAGTGGGGTGATGGCCTCGATCTCGGGGGTGATGGCATCGGTGACGTTGACGGTGATGTTGCCGCCGTTGCGCTCGGCCCAGCCTTTTTGCCAGAGGTAGCCGGCGGTTTCGGCGACGGCGTCAACCTCGCGGCGAAGTTTATCGGAAAGATTTAATACTGACATACAGTTTTTAGTTTTTAGTTTTTAGTTTTTAGTTTTTAGTTGTTAGTTTTTAGTTTTTAGTTTTTAGTTTTTAGTTTTTAGTTGTTAGAGGATTTGGGGGAGGAAGGTGGAGAGGATTAGGATGGCGATGCCGACGATGAGCACCCAGCGTGTGGCGGGGGTGGTGCCGCGCCATTCGCGGAGCAGGATGCCCCAAAGGTTGGAGAAGACCACGTTCAGTGCCATCAAGATGCACCAGGAGAATGCCACCAGCACGGGGAAGTCCTCAAGAATTCCCTGACCAAGCGAGAGGCCGAAGAATTGGCTGTACCAGAGCACGCCGGCAAGGGCGCAGAGCAAGGCGTTGGAAGTCCAGAGGCCCGAGCCGCAGCGGTAATCGGCGAATGTGGCGTTTTTGGCGTTTTGGTAGAGGCAGTAGACGGCGTTGGTCAAGAAACCGCCGAGGGTGACCACGGCGATTGCGGGGAGGGCGCGGAATATGGGTCGCGTATCGGCGAAGCAAAGATCCTGGCCGAAGCCCAACCCGATAGCGAAGCAGGCGCTCATGAATCCGGCCACGATGGCCACCAACAATCCTTTTGCGAAGTTGAACTCCTTGTTACCCTCATCGCCCTCTTTGCCCAAGTTCTTGGCTTTCATCGCCCCGGCCTTGCCGATTATGCCGATGCCGATGAGAGTGACAAGCACGCCCACGAGCACTGGCCAGGTCAACGACGAGAGGTCGCCGGTGAATACGGGAGTGAGGATGGTGCCAAGGGCGGCGCAGGTGCCAAGGGCGATGGACTGGCCCAAGGCAACGCCGAGGTATCGCATCGATAGGCCAAAGGTCAAGCCTCCCACGCCCCAGAGCATGCCCATGGCGAAGGTGGTCCACATCGCGCCGGGATGGGCTGTGAAAATCTCGCTGAATGAGTGACCGGCAGGCACGGCAAGCCAGGCACCGAGGAGGGGGAATACGATCCAGGCCCATACGCCCTGGATGAGCCAGAACGACTCCCAGTGCCACAGCTGGATTTTTTTGATGGGGACGTAGAATGAGGCTTGGCACAGGGCGCCAATGGCGATGATGAGGAGGCCGAGGAGGAGCATGGGGGAGTTGTTAGTTGTTAGTTGTTAGTTGTTAGTTGTTAGTTGTTAGTTGTTAGTTGT
>JAJBVP010000168.1 GCA_020859755.1 Bacteroidales bacterium
CCCAAAGACCACCCCAGTTCGACATATTCCAATTTTTGTCATGTAGTTAAAAATTCGCGGCAGAAAAGGGGGATGAGATTCCCCTGCAACACATTTCGGTATGGAAAAAGGATATGATTTTGACCATGAAATAGAGCGCCGCGGCACGGGCGCGCTCAAACACGATTGCCTAACACAATTTTTCGGACGCGACGGGCTCCAACCGCTGTGGGTTGCCGACATGGATTTCGAGGTGTGCCCCCAGATCATCGATGCCCTGCGCCGCCGTCTCGACCATCCTGTCCTGGGCTATTCGGCCACGCCCGACAGCTACTGGACGGCCATCCGCTCGTGGCTGTCGCGCCGTCACGGCCTGCGCGTCGCTCCCGAGGAGATCACATTCACCCCAGGCGTGGTCAAGGGCTTGGCCTTTGCCGTCAACTATTTCACCCGCGAGGGCGATGGAATTGTTATTCAGCCGCCTGTGTATCACCCGTTTAAGATGGTGATAGAGGGCAACAAGCGACGCTGTATCGAAAATCCCCTCACCGATGACTACAGGATGGACCTCAACGCGCTGGAGCAGTTAGTGGAGCGCGAGAAGCCCCGAATGCTGGTGCTCTGCAACCCTCACAACCCCGTGGGAATCCAATGGGATGAGCCAACGCTCGCCCGCTTGGCCACCATTGCCCGCAAGGCCGGGATGGTGGTGGTGAGCGACGAGATCCATGCCGACTTAATGCTGTGGGGAGGGCGGCACATTCCGTTCCTTGCAGCAGGCGACGACGCCCAAGCCGTGGGCGTGATGCTGGGAGCCCCCTCCAAGACGTTCAACATACCCGGAATGGTAAGCTCGTGGATCGTGGTGAAGAATCCCGAGTTGCGTGAAGGCTTCTTCAACTGGCTGGCATCCAACGAGTTCAACGAAGCCCCGATGACCGCCGTAATTGCCGCCGAGGCCGCTTACACCCATGGCGAAAAGTGGCTCAACCAGTTGCTGAAATACATCGAGGGCACGGTGGACGCTGTCCTGGAATACGTCGACATTAATCTGCCGGGAATCAAGGCCGTGCGCCCTCAGGCGTCGTTCCTTGTGTGGCTCGACTGTCGTGGACTTGGCTTGACCCACGCCAGGCTCATCGACCTATTTATCAACCGCGCGGGCCTGGCTCTGAACGACGGCGCGATGTTCGGCACGCAAGGCTCGGGCTTCATGCGACTCAACGTGGCCTCTCCTCGCCATCGCATCCTCGCCGCCCTCGAGTCGCTCAAAAACGCCCTGCCCTGATGATACCTATTCTGATACTGCTCAGCGCATTGGTGGTCGTAGGATTGGCCTGCTACATACCGTGGGCGATCGGCCGTCGTCGCAACCCGCAATCGGCCGTGGTCAACGAGCCGCCGGAAGGTTGTTGCGGTCAGCACCAGATATGCGAGCGCGACTCGCTGCTTTCGGCCGTCTCGGCCACCAAGGGCGAGATCGAGTACTTCGCCGACGAGGAACTAGACCGATTCGCTGGGCGCGACGCCGAGGGCTACAATGACGAGGAAATAGAGGAATTCCGCGACGTGCTTCTCACCCTCCAGCCCGACGAGATCGCCCCCTGGGGACGCAGCATCCAGCTGCGGGGCATCTCCCTCCCTACCCCAGTGCGCGACGAGCTCCTCCTCCTTGTCGCCGATCTCCGCGACCACCCTTAGCCCTCAATCATACGCAATTATCCAGTAAATCCTTGAATATCTTTCTTTTTTAACAATCCTATTTACCGAGAGGCTGATGCCGATTTGCGAAAATTGGGTAAATGTTGTAATTTTGGGGCGAGAATTTTCCGATATGATGAAAAGGACACCAATTAGGCATATTTTGCTGGCCGTGGCATTGGCAACGGCTATGGGTGTCACCGCTCAATCCTCAAGCCATTGGGAGAGCGCCGATCCGGCCAAGGCGCGACAGGGAGCCACGGTGGAGAAGGTCGAGGCCGACCAGCCCGAAGTGTGGGTAAAGGATGGGTATATCTACATCACAGCCCCGCGGGCCGTTACAATCCGCATCTATTCCATTCTGGGTCAGATGATTTCGCAGGAGGCCGTGCCGCCCGGCACGTTCCGCCTTCACGTTGCCTCGCGAGGCATCTACATCCTCAAAATGGGCAACCTCACCCGCCGCGTCACCCTATAACGGGCCCCAGACCCCTGATTAAAGTAATTTCTTCTATCTTAATTTAGGTCACAAATTGTGACCTTAAAGATTCAGTCTCTTTGTCAGTCAATTGAAACATAAAGTCACTCGGGAAACGCTCAATTTACCTTTTAACCGCTTGATTTTCTACACCATACATTGCGGCCAAATCACGATCCAACAGAACCCGTTGACCACGGATTTCGTGAATCTTATTTTGTATGAGAGTTATGTCCTGCTCCTTTAGAGGCTCGTATAAACTTTTTTAGGGAAGTGAAGAGCTATTTTTCGGGGTGGAGGCGGGCGACGGGCGTGATGCCGCCGGTGGTGGTTTCGCCGAGTTTTACGAGGATGTCGCTGTTGAGAGGGACGTAGATGTCGACTCGCGAGCCGAATTTGATGAAGCCCATATGCTCCTCGATGGTCACGTGCTCGCCGGGCTGGGCGTAGGTGACGATGCGGCGCGCCATGGCACCGGCGATTTGACGCACCAGGATATCCTGTCCCTCCGGGGTGCGAATCACCACGGTGGAGCGCTCGTTCTCGGTGCTCGACTTGGGCAGATATGCGGCCAGAAAGCGACCGGAATGATGTTTTGCCATAATCACCTCGCCATCAACAGGATACCAATTGGCATGTACGTTAAACACACTCATGAACACCGAAATCTGCATAACCTCGCGCTTGAGGTACTCGGGCTCGTATACCTTCTCCACTGCCACCACCTTACCGTCGGCCGAAGCCACGACAAGATTCTTGGAATCGCCACGGAAACGGCGTCGGGGCGAGCGGAAGAAGTTGACTACCAGCAGGAAAAAGATGGCACTCCCCACCGTCAAGCCAATCGGAAAGCCAAGCGGGCGAATGAAAATCCATGCCGGCACGTTGAGCACCAGCAGCACCGCCGCCAATCCGATCAGGATCTCAGTCCCTTCATGGTGTATTTTGTAAGTCATTGGTCGTGCAAATAGAATGGCAATTGAGAGATTGTTTTAGGCAATTGGATTATTTAATCGACAAAGTTACACATTTTCTGCGAATTGTGCAAGTATCCGCTCATTTCACAATGATTTTCAATCGTTTACGGGTTCAATAGCGATTATCTTCCGCGAAGGGATATTCAGGTAGCCCCACCGCCCAAACCGCGTTTCGGCCACATGGAGCGAGTCGGCCGGAAGCAGGATTGTGTCGCAGGCGGCGCGCCCTTGCATCCGCTTGGACAGTGACGCCCCAAGCCCCTCCACGGTGCACTGGTCGCCCAGGATCATGCGATAACGGGCACCAGGTGGCACGCTGTCGCCCGGGATCCACAGATGCTCGCAATATTCCCAACCGTAAATCGGCACGCCCTGGAACAACCGATTCTGCTCGACCAACGTTTCACGAGGATGCTCCAAGCCCCAAAGATCGGCTTTTGACACCACGATAACCTCCTCTTTTTCAGGGCAATAATACCAATGCAACGATATCGGGTGAATAATGCGACGAAGCCAGCGATTGTACAGGGGATTGGAAGGCACGTCGCCCAACACGGCAATACAGTCGTCATGGTTCACATAATCATCAACCATCGCTTGAATTGACTGATTCATAACGCGTTGTGTCTTCACAAGGCCGCATAAATGCAGCAAAATGACTATCCCCCCTATCAAGCTAAGAGCGTTACTCCACCACGACCTGCCCCAGCCGCTCTCCAATGCGGGCATCCACAAACGTATAAGCAACACAATGGAAATCAAGTCGATAGGCATCATCGACCGCGGCAACGCGTGTATCAACAGCAACACCACTATCTGAATCGCCAACAGTATCAGCAGGAATCGGCTCCCCTGCCACCATCGCTTCACCCATCGCAATCGGAAAATCGACAGCAATGCCAAACTGGCCACAAGTGCCCAAAAGTCCTTGATATACAACAAGAAAACGAGCATCGACGAGAGGTTGAACACATTTCCCTCGGTGGCGCCGCGCAGGTAGTTGCCAGGAGCGACCACGAGCAGCAAGGTGCCCAGCCAATAGCCAGCTACGAGCCACAACGCGCCATCCAAGCGTATCGGCTTGCGTCGCGCCAAGTAATACACGCCGAAAGCGAGCGACAAAGGCGCGCAAAAGCCCTCATGGGTCCACCCCAGCGCCACACCCAGCAGCACAATCAGCGCCGACTTCCACCACGCGAATCGACACCCTTGCCATCTCCTCCACAACACGATAGCCACAAGCATCGCCGTGCCCGACCATAAATAATTGACTCCCAGATTAAGGCCGGTTAACAAGTTGGGGGCCTCAGCCAATACATACACCGACCCCACCACGGCGATCAGATACGGCCACAACGAGCGAGTAACCAGCCGCTTAGCCCCGATGGCCACAATCAACGCCCAAAAGACGATCAGCACCAGGGTGTTAATCGGATAGAACCATTTATACGGCAACACGCCCGAGAAGATCTGCTCAACGGTGTGGACCAACGCGCGGCCCGACCATGTGAAATAATGATTCCACTGCGAGCGGGCCACATCGCCAAGCGAATGTATCATCTCGTGGTTGTCGCCGAAAAAACGGTGCCAAACGGCCTGGTAATACAGCTCGTCGTTCATCAGCACCACGTCCTTGGCGTAGAGCCACATAAGCACGCCCACCGCCCCGAGGAACAGAGCGATGGTGACGATTGACAGGCGACGGGATGATTGGCTGCACATAGCGATGGCAAAGTTACGGAATTTTTTTGTATCTTCGCGGCACTTTGGCTTGGGCATCTCGTCGCGGGGCGCAATTCCCCTCCACCCACCCGGGGGAACGGCGCCATGAGGAAAGTCCGGGCAACACAGAGCGCCATGCTTTCTAACGGAAAGGCGTCGGCAACGGCGCGGCTAGCGTGACAGAAAACAACCGCCCGAGGAGTGGTTAGTGATGAACGGTGAGTGGTTAGTGCATTAGCTACTAACAACTACCAACTAACAACTACCAACTTCCTCTGGTAAGGGTGAAAAGGCGGGGTAAGAGCCCACCGGGGAGCCTGGCGACAGGTTCCGCCGCACGTCCCATGGGTTGCAAGGTCAAGTATACCGGCATTTAAGGGTTGCTCGCCCATTGCCGGGGGGTAGACCGCTTTAGCCCGCGGGCAACCGCGCGGCATAGATAAATGACGAGACGCGACAGCCCGAGGCTGCGGCCTGGCGTGATGCCACCGCTCAGCCACCGGCCACGTCGCCGACATAACCCGGCTTATCGTCCAATGCCATCCAGGGCGCCCCACAGAGGGCGCCCTTTCTGTTAGTTAAAGTAAGATATCAAATACGAAAATACCAGATAACTCACTACTAATACACCCATTATCCAACTCCGAATAAGTTGTTGCCAACATTTCTGCTTAATGCAGTAATAGGTAAGTAACCCCATATACACCAGCAAATCAACAATCAGCCCCCAATAATACCACCAGCCAATTTGACGCAGGAAAAAAGTGACCAAGAAAATCACTGGTATGGGCACCAACACCCACGCCAATTTCCAAGAAGACGGATTGTATATTCTTTTCATCCGGAAATATTTTTTCTCAAAATCTATCTATTAATGCCAACGTCCCATACAAATTTCATATTGATACCACGTATCAATTATTCCAATAGCAGCTTCAATGCAATCCAATGCATCGATTACGGCTGCCAAATTCCCCGCACAGAAATTTAACATCATAGACGCTCCTAAATTCACTCCACAAATTGCAAGCCTAATTTTTGCATAGAATTTACATAAGCCTTGTGATGCTCGAGTTGTTAAATCATTTCGGATAAAAGCGAGGTAAGGGGCTCTGGCACATTTATCAATATATACTGCAGTTTCCTCATATAGTTTTTTCTGATCCTCATTTAGTCCAGCGGGAACCAATAATTGGAATTGTTCAAGCCCTCCGCTTGTGTCAAAATATGCATCAACAAAATTTTGATAGTCGGTTAAGCCGTGTTGACTTCCAACCACTCTCATAATATATTCCACATTAGAATCTTCTCTACTTTCCATAACGGAATCCGGATCCGATCCAAGACGAACTTTGAACTCTAAAATTACACTATCCAATTGATTTTGACTCAAAGAAGATAAATATTCAAGGTCCTCAGGAGTAAAAACCGGAATATTAACATTTATAGAATCAAAGACTCTGCTTGGTTCTTTTAGCAGCTGGAAGATAGATGTGCTTTTCTGCGCATTCACATAGTCAAAGAATGCTTTTTCATCAAAAGAATTGTCGCTTAAGGGGTAATCTTCTTTGGTACAACCAGCCCAAACACAAGAAAGACCAAAAACAAAAAGAATTAAATACAAGTTTTTCATAATGGGAAAAATGAAACATTTTTTTTAAAACAAATGATTGAAGATAAAGGTTGTCCCAGGTTGGGAAATAAATTATCGGTTAAAAGAGATGTTGCGGCGGATGCCGGAGAGGCTGAGCCGCGACATGGCTGAGCCGCGGGTGAGACGTCGCCAATCGCCCGAGGTGAGGCGCTGCCAGCGGTCGTCGGTCATGGCCAGCAGGGCCTCGCGGGGATGGAATTCGGGGATGGTGGTAGCGACGGCACCCCGGTTGTGGGGGCAGCAGTCGGCACAGACATCGCATCCGTAGAGGTGGCCGTGGAGGTCGGTGCCCGGAGGGAAATCGCCGCGATGCTCGATGGTGAGGTAGCTAAGGCAGCGGCGCGCGTCGATGGTGCCGTCGCCACAGATCGCCTGGGCCGGGCACGCGTCGACGCAGCGGCGGCACGTGCCGCAGGTGACGCGGCATGGCTCGTCGGGCGGGAATTCGGCCGTGGTGAGGATCTCGCCGAGGAAGAAGTGGGTGCCTTGGCCGGGAACGACCAGCATGCCGGATCGGCCGATGAAGCCCACGCCGGCGCGTTGTGCCCACCATCGCTCGCGCAGAGGGGCCGTGTCGACGCACACCCGCGATTCGCCGGGAATCATCTCGGCGAGCCGCTGCAACCGCTCTTTCACCACCCAGTGGTAATCCATCCCCTGGGCGTACATCGCGATCGACCCCGCGGCGACCCGCGGGGGGAGGTAGTAGTTGAAGGCCAGGGAGATGACGGTGGTGGCACCGGGGAGGAGCTGGCGGGGATCGGAGCGGATGGCGTCGTATTTCTCGAGGTATTCCATGGTGCCGTGGCACCCCTCGGCAAGCCACCGGCGATAGCTTTCGACCTCCTCCTGGGGCAACGCCTCAGCCCTGGCGAATCCCACGCGGCTGGCGCCCAGGGCCAGGGCGACCTGCCGGATGTCGTCCTTACATGGGCAGGGGGAGGAACTCATATCCTTGCGATTTGAGCCACTCGATGGCGCGGGGCAGGGCATAGGTCATGTTGCGCTCGGCCTTCAGCGAGTCGTGGAAGACGATGATGGAGCCGTTGCGGGCGTAGCGCTTCACGTTGTCGAGCACGCGCTGTGGAGTCACCTTCTTGGAGTAGTCGCGGGTAATCAGGTCGTACATCACCAGGTTGTAATGCTCCTTGATCACCTTGGCCTGACCCCAGCGGATGAGCCCGTGGGGAGGACGGAACAGAGGGGAGTCGATAAGCATGGAAGCCTCGGTGATGTCGCGCAGGTACTTAATTGAAGGCTCCTTAAAGCCCTGCAGGTGGTGCATCGTGTGGTTGCCGTAGCTGTGACCCCGGCGGCGCACCTCGTCGAGCAACTCGGGGTGACGGCGCACGTTGTCGCCCACCATGAAGAACGTGGCTTTCACCTGATAGTGGTCGAGCACGTCGAGCACCCACGGCGTCACCTCGGGTATAGGGCCGTCGTCGAATGTGAGATACACTACCTTGCTTCGCTTGCGCTTCACGCGCCATATCGCCTCAGGGAAAATGAGGCGATACAGCAACGGCGGTCGCTCAATAAGGGAGCTTCCCAAGCGTATCATTTTTGAAGCATCTGGTTGAAGCCGTCGACATCAAAGTTGATCTCGTCGAGCTGGTCGCTAAGCTCGTCGATATCGCCACCCGAGTAGGCGTAGCTCTGGATAAGCTGCATCAGATAGGTGGGCACGTATCGGTCGACGCGGGTCAACGTGTTGTAGTGGCCCGAGCGTATAAGGCTCTGGTAGTAAGTGTAATAAGGAGCGTAGCGCATTATCTCGTCGTTGAGGATCTTGATACCCTTGGCTTTCACCTTGTCGTCGTGGGTAGCGGCGCCGAGGGCCACGTAGAGGTCTCCGATCTCCTTGCCCACCTGGATCGAGTAGGGCGACTGGGAGGTGGGCAGCTTCTCCTGCATCAGGTCGAGCACACGGATAGCCTTGGCGTATTTGTCGGCAGCGGCCACCGAGTCGGCGATTTCAGGGTTGTCCTCAAGCTCGATGCCCTCGTTGTAGAGGGTGGTGGCCAGTGTGACAATGGCCGAGCGATGGGTGGTGACCATGCGGCGCACCGTCTCGTCGAGGTACAGATCCTTGCCCGAGTCGAGTCCGCCCCAGCGGAACTTGTTCATCACGACGTCGTACATCCGCTCGGTGTCGGCCGGGATGTCGTACTGCTCGGGATCGTTGGTCCAGAACGGGGTCACCTGGTAGGCCAGGCCCGTGTTGAGCATGTAGCGGTTGAAGTCGAGGTAGTAGTTGTCGGGGACGGTCATGGCGAAGTAGACGGGGCGGTCGAAGCCCTTGGCGGCCGACGTGGCGATGATGTCGAGCGACAACACTTGCGACAGGTTCAAGCCACCGTCCTGCAGCGTGGCGCGTGGCTCGCTGAGGTAGATGTGGAGGGCCTCCTCGGCGGCTTGCGACTCGCGGCCAGTGATGATGCCGTTGGCCTTGGCTTTCTCGATGTCAACCGGGACGAACACGCGGTCGTATTTCCATTCGGGCAACCCGTAGGCGTTCTGATTGCTCTCGGGCGACGCGAACCACTTCAACGCGGCTTGTGCCGACACCTCGTCGTTGCTCGGGTCGAGGATGTAGGAGAACTGCTTGCGGTCGTAGCCGTAGACGGTAGCGGGCGTCTGCATGTCGATTGCGGGAGCGTCGTAGGCGGGGATGCGCTGCTGGTTGGCGTACCAATCGGTGGTCAAGTAGGAGAGGTTGACCACGCGCACGTCGGTGCGATAGCCCTCCACCTCCTGGGCGTACCACAGGGGGAAGGTGTCGTTGTCGCCGTTGGTGAAGATGATGCCGTTGGGACCCACCGACGACAGGTAGTTCATGCCGAAGTCGCGGGTGGTGTATCGGCCCGAGCGGTCGTGGTCGTCCCAGGTCTGGGATACCATCTGGATGGGAACAAACAGGCCGATAGCGCAAGCCACGATGGCCCAAATGAGCGATTTTTTCTCGTCGAAGCCCTCGGAGCTTTCGGAATTTCCGATTGTTTCGGCATTTCCGGAATTTTCGAGATTCTCGGTATTTTCCGAGGCTTTAGCGGGAGCCTTTTTGGCGGCTTTCCCCTTTAGGTAAAGCGACAGCCACCACCAGATTGCGGCCACTCCCATGCCCACCCAAATGGCGAAGGCGTAGAACGACCCGGCGAAGGCGTAGTCGCGCTCTCGGGGCTGCGTGGGCGTCTGGTTGAGGTACAGCACGATCGCGATACCGGTCATGAAGAACAGGAAGAAGATCACCCAGAACTGCTCAATGCCGCGCTTCGACAGGAAGGCTTGCCAAATCAGGCCAAGGATGCCCAGAATGAGCGGCAACATGTAGAACACGTTGTGGCCCTTGTTGCCTTTGCCCAGCTCGTCGGGGAGCAGCGACTGGTCGCCAAGGCGCAAGTTGTCGATCACGGGGATGCCCGAGATCCAATTGCCGTGGTTGGGCTCACCGTTGCCCTGGATGTCGTTTTGGCGTCCGGCGAAGTTCCACATGAAGTAGCGCCAGTACATATGCACGAGCTGGTAGTTGAGGAAGAAGGCCATGTTCTGGGCGAACGTGGGTTTGGCCTTGTACTCGGTGCGCCACGGTTCACCGTTGCTATCGACGTAGAGGGGCACCTCCACTTGCTGCAGGTCGGCCTCATTGATATTGGCCCACGACAGGTATTCGTTGCGATGCTTGCCCGAGTACATGCGTGTAAACACCATGTCCAATCCGGGGGTCATGGCGTAGTCGGGAGCCGGGGTAGTGGCCACGTATTGGTCGGGCTCGTCGGGTGAGGCTTTCACCTTCTTGGCCCACGAGGTCTTGTAACCCTTGACCACGGGGTCGAGCTTGCCGTCGGGGGTCACCTGATAGAGGATGCTCGAGCCAAACGTCTGGCCGTAGAACAGGGGACGGTCGCCGTACTGCTCCCGGTTCAAGTAAGAGCTGAGGGCGAAGACGTTGTCGGGGGAGTTTTGGTTGACCGGCGGGTTGGCGTCGGAGCGGATCAGCAGCAACGCGTAGCTCGAGTAGCCGATAAACATCACCAATATAGAGATGGCGGTAATATTTAAAATCCTGATATGCAACTTCTTGCAGAACACGAAGAAATAGAGCACCATACCCAGCACGATGAGCACGGGAATCCACATCGAAGAGCCGATGAACGGGATGCCCGAGAGCAATACCGAGAGGATGAACGACACCTTGATTGCCAATGGGTTGCGCTGTCGGTAAAGCTCGGCGATACACCAGATGAATGCGGCGAAGAATAGGATGGCGTAGAGCAGCACGCCCGAGTTGTAGCCCCAGCCGAGACAGTTGACAGCGAAGAGGTCGAAATATTGCGCAACTTCCACAAAGCCAGGCACCAACCCGTAGAGAATCAGGCCGACGATGATAGCCGAGATGCCCAGGGCGATGAGCGAACCGGTGGCCGTCGTTTCCTTAAACTTGCGGTAGTATATCACCAGCACGATGGCGGGGATACACAGCAGGTTTAGCAAGTGCACCGCGATTGAAATACCTATCACATAGGCGATTAGTATAAGGTAGCGATCGCTATGGGGTTGATTGGCGCGGTTTTCCCATTTGAGGATGAGCCAGAACACCAGTGCGGTGCAGAACGACGAGAAGGCGTAAACCTCGCCCTCGACGGCCGAGAACCAGAAGGTGTCGCTCCAGGTGTAGACCAATGCGCCACACACGCCCGAGCCCATGATTGCCAGCATCTTGGGCAGCGAGATCTCAGTTGCGTCGTCCTTGACAATCAGCCGCTTAACCAAGTGGGTAATCGTCCAGAAGAGCAACAGGATTGTGCCGGCGCTAAGCAACGCCGACATAGAGTTGACGGCCACCGACGCCACTTGCGCCGAGCCGCCGAACAGGGTGATGAAGAAACGGGCTGTCAACATGAAGATCGGGTTGCCTGGCGGGTGGCCTACTTCAAGTTTGTAGCCTTGGGTGATAAACTCGGGACAGTCCCAGAAACTTGCCGTCGGCTCGATAGTGCACAGGTAAGTAACGGCGGCGATGACGAAGCACAGCCAGCCCAGGGAGTTGTTAATCAGATTATATTTCTTCATCTATTGGTCGTTGTTCTCCCGCTTGCAGGGGGAGAAGCACGCCGATTGAAAGGATTGAAAGGATTTTTTTCATCCATTCAGCCAACAATAACTCAAGCTGTTATCCTTTCAATCCTTTCAATCTGCGGGCTATTTTATAATTAGAATAGGGGGAAGACGGAGTTGGAGTAGACGTATTTGCGCTCAAACTCCTGATTGGGCATTGTCAACATCAGGATGCCCTGCACAAGCGTAAGGATGCTCCAGCAGCCGCAGGTGCAAAGCGAGAGCAGGATGGTGATGAAGCCACCGCCGATCTTGCCAAGGTAGAAGTACTGCACGCCGAGGCCACCGAGGAGGATAGCAAGCACGCCAGCCACAATCTGGCTTTTGCCCGACGAGCCGACGTACTGTCCGGGTTGCTGCGGGGGATAGGCCTGATGGTTTTAGGCCAAAAGGTCCATCAATTCGGGCACGGTGTAGGCGGCCTGCCAAGCGGGCATGCCTTCACGCCACACCTGGGAGTTGGGGTTCAGGCCGTAGCTGAGCAGCTGGTGGGCGTCCATGGGGCCAACTTGTTGGCCGTTGTAAACGATGTAGTATTGAGCCATTTTATTGGTTTTCAGTTTTCAGTTTTCAGTTTTCAGAGATTGGGCATTTTATCCTTTAACCATTTCATTCTTTAAAGGATGAAAGGAGTAAAGAGGGGGCTTAGATGGAGAGGCGGCGGAGGGTGTTGAGCAGGTCGCGGTTGATGGGCTTGTCGTTTTTGATGGCCTTGGTGAACGGCACGTAGACGATTTCGTCGTTCTTGACGCCGATCATCACGTTGCGCTGGTCGTCCAAGAGGGCGTCGATAGCGGCAGCACCCATGCGGGATGCCAGGATACGGTCGTGGGCGGTGGGAGAGCCGCCACGCTGCAAGTGGCCAAGGATGGTCACGCGCACGTCGTAGCCGGGCCACTCGTTCTTCACGCGCTCGGCCAGGGACATGGCGCCTCCCGTGACAGGGCTCTCAGCCACAAGCACGATCGACGAGTTCTTGCTCTTGCGGAAGCCGTTCTGGATGAGTTCGCCAAGCTGGTCGACCTCGGTGGAGATCTCAGGGATAATAGCCGCCTCAGCACCCGAAGCGATAGCGCCGTTCAGGGCCAGGAAGCCGGCGTCGCGGCCCATCACCTCGATGAAGAACAGGCGCTCATGGCTCGTCGCCGTGTCGCGGATCTTGTCGACGCACTCCATGATGGTGTTCAAGGCCGTGTCGTAACCGATGGTGGTATCGGTGCCGTACAGGTCGTTGTCGATCGTGCCGGGAAGGCCGATGATGGGGAAGTTGAACTCGTTGGCGAAGATGCGGGCACCGGTCAACGAGCCGTCACCGCCGATCACCACCATGGCGTCGATCTCGTGGCGACGCAGGATGTCGTAGGCCAACTGCCGGCCTTCCGGGGTCTGGAACTCCTTGCAACGGGCCGTTTTGAGGATTGTGCCGCCCATCTGGATAATGTTGGACACGTTTTGGGTGCGGAAGTCCACGATCTCGTCGGTGATCAGGCCGCGATAGCCGCGATAGATGCCTTTAACCTTGAAACCGCTGAAGATAGCCGAACGAGTGACGGCGCGGATGGCCGCGTTCATGCCCGGGGCGTCACCTCCCGAGGTGAGAATGCCGATGGTTTTGATCTCTGCCATTGCTAAAAATCCTATTTAATTGTGAGTAAATTCGATATGAATTATGATTGGGGCGATGTTATGAAACGTAATTTACGCGAAGATAAGAAAAAAAGGCGGGATGGGATATGTCATTTTTACCTTTTTATCAATTTGACGCGAGTTTTTTGCCAAAGGTTGCGATCAATCGGGCCAAAATGTACACCGTGGCCATCACTATCACGATCAGAGCCGAGCAGGGCACGTCGATCACCGTCGACAATGCCAACCCTCCCAGACACGTCGCCACCGACACGCCCACCGACAGCGCCATTATCCTGCCGAAACGACGAGCGAACACCTCGGCCGTCATCTGCGGCAACGACAGCATAGACATCAACAGCATCACGCCCACCAGCCTGATCGTCAACACCACGCATATCGCCACCATTACGGTCATCGTCAGCGAGATAAGCGTTGACCGCAACCCCGCGACACGAGCGAAATCGGCATCGAACGCCACTGCCACGATCTCGCGGTATTTCCATGCCATAAACGCCAGCAGCACCCCGGTGTACACCGAGAATGCCCACAGGTCGCCGCGGCTGATTGTCAATATGTTACCGAAAAGGAAGGTGTTCAACTCGGGCACGTACCCGGGCGTCAAAAACACGAACAGCACGCCGATAGCCATACCGATTGACCACACCACGGCGATCGCCGAATCCTCGCGCACGCGGTGGCGCGCCGCCATCCACTCCACCCCCAACGACGAGGCCACGGCAAACACGCCCGCCATCAGTATCGGGTTGATTCCCAGGAAGTAACCTAATCCCAAGCCACCAAAACAGGCGTGGGTGACGCCACCCGAGATAGCCACGAGCCGACGAGCGATGATATATGTGCCGATCACCGCCGCCGCCACCGAGATAATCAACACCCCGGCTATCGCGTTCTGGAAAAACGAGTATTGGAGTATGTCGCCCATGGCTCTACTTGCGTTAAGGCAATCTTCTGGTTGTCAAATGGGTACAAAAAAGGGTAAGCTGACTACATCGCGCCGCTACAACCTGGTACCGTTGCTTCGATCAAGACCTGGCGGAGTTCCCAAGGAGCATGCCGTGTAGGACTTACCCGACCGCGAAGTTACAACTTTTTCTTTACGCGCCAAAATATTTTGTAATTTCGCGGCAAACATGTGCCGCTGAGGGCAGCGGCCCTCCCCGTCTGGGCTACCGCGCGCCAGCCCAATCCGGGAGGTCGCCCTGCCCTCAGGGCGACACCGAAATGCGATGGAAAAGAATCTACTGAAATCAATTGAAATAGCCGCGCTCCAGGGCATTCCCGCCAGCGTTGAGGACGCGTTGGAGGTGAGAGAGAAGTTCTCGCTCGATGAGATATGCGACGCGGCCGACCGCGTGCGCCAGGCCCGCGTGGGCTCCGTCATCGACACATGCTCAATCGTCAACGCCCGCTCGGGACGTTGCTCCGAGGACTGCAAATGGTGCGCACAGAGCCGCTTCCATGCCACGGGTGTCACTGAATACGAGATTGTTCCTCACGAAGAATTCGAGCAGCACCTCGATCTCTCTCACCGTCGCGGCGTGGGCCGATTTTCGCTCGTCACCAGCGGTCGCAAGGTAGCCCCGGCCGATATCCAGCGCTTCTGCGACCTATACCGCGAGGCGACCAGCAAGAGCGACATCTCGCTGTGCGCCTCCATGGGTCTGCTCACCAAGGACGAGTTGCAACAGCTTAAAGATGCGGGAGTTGCGCGCTACCACTGCAACCTTGAAACCTCCAGCGACTACTTCCCCACTCTCTGCTCCACCCACTCCCACGACGACAAATTGCGCACCATCCGCGCCGCCCGGGAGGTGGGCATGGAGGTGTGCTCGGGAGGCATAATCGGCATGGGCGAAACCATGCGCCAGCGCCTGACGATGGCCCAAGAGGCCCGCCAGGCAGGCGCCACTTCCATCCCTATCAACATCCTCAACCCCATCCCCGGCACACCGCTCGAGGGTACCCCCCTCATATTGGAGGAGGAGGTGATCCTCACCGTGGCTCTGATGCGATTCATTGCCCCCGACTGCACGCTGCGATTCGCCGGGGGCCGCTCCCGGCTCAGTTCTCAGGCCAACGCCCGTATCCTGCGCGGCGGCATGAACGGCGCTCTCGTCGGCGACATGCTCACCACCGTCGGCAACAACATCGACCAGGACTACGCCCTCTTTGCCTCCCACGGCTTCACCCTCCCCCGCGAAGATAGGGGCTGACGCGTGAGGGCCGTCCAAGAGCCGGCCCGCCCAGGCTGCCACGGACGTTTCCGCAAGCCCCCTCGGGAACCCTAAGCCGCCGAAATGCGTTATATAGTAAACGCGTTTCGATATGGTGCCGCTAATAATTCCGTCTCACCGACTGGCCAACCTGATACTGCATGGGATCGACTGGACCCTGCGGCAGCTTGGCCTGCGTCATAGCCAGACCATCGAGGAGGTAATTTACACGGTGCTTATCACCTTGATAGCCATGGGGTTAGGCTGGCTGGCGAGAAAAATTGTGGTGTGGATCGCCCGCAAATTGCTCCTTATCCACAAGAGCGCCATCGACCAGGATATGCTCAACCAGAAGATCTTCTCGCGGTGCTCCCACATGATTCCTCCGCTGGTGTTCCTGGCGATGATCCCGTTCGCCTTCGAGACCGACCCCAAAACCCTTCACGTGATCGAAAAGGTGGTGATTGTCTACTCGCTGATCACCATCGGCGTGGCAGCCAACGCGGTGTTGACATTCATCTGGAGCCGCTACGACCAGCGCGAAAACAACAAAAATCATCCCCTGCGAGGCATCTTGAACGTCGCCCAGGGCATCGTGTGGATCGTGGTGGTGATCATCTCGGTGAGCGTAGTGATCGACAAGTCGCCGGCTTACCTGTTGACCGGCCTGGGTGCCTTCGCGGCCGCTTTGATGCTGATTTTCAAGGACTCGATATTGGGCCTGGTGGCCGCGGTACAGCTGTCGCAGAACGATATGCTCCGACTCGGCGACTGGATCGTGGTGCCCAACACCCCGGCCAATGGTACCGTTATCGACGTGTCGTTGACCGTCGTAAAGGTGAAAAATTGGGACAACACGGTGGTGATGCTGCCACCTTACACGCTGGTTTCCACATCGTTCCAGAATTGGCGCGGGATGGTCTCCTCGGGCGCTCGCCGCATATGCCGCCAGGTGATTGTCGACAACTACACAATCACCCCGTTGACCCCCGCGCTCATTGAGCAAATCGTGGCTAAATACCCCGAAATGAAGGACTACGTGAACGCCGCTAAGGGAGTCCCCACCAAATACAACGGCGCCACCTTCGGCGTGAACGGCACGATGGAAACCAACCTGGGCTTGTTCCGCGCCTATATGTGCGTCTACCTCACCAATCACCCCGAAATTGCCCACGATCAGCAGCTTTTGGTAAGGTTGATGGAGGCCGATGAGAACGGCACCCCGCTACAGATCTACGTGTTCACATCCAACATCAACTGGACCGCCTACGAGGCTATCCAGAGCGAGATTTTCGAGCATATCGCCGTGGCCTCGCGCGATTTCGGTCTGTCGATCTACAACACCTCCGACGGCTCAGATATCATCGTCCATCAAGGCCCTCCCGAGCCGAGCGCTCCCGACACACCCGACACACCCTAACACCTGGGCGCGCCGGCGTTCGACCGCCCTCACGCTGATGCCCTCACCATCAAGAGCCGGGCCGTCCAAGAGCCTGCCCGCCCAGGCCGCGCATACGTTCATCGTTGTGACAAATTGGAGACAAATCCGATAAATTTCTGTGGATTTTACCAAAAATATTGCAAGAGGAATTAGGATTAGTTAATTTTACGTCGGTTTTCCCATTGTGCTTGTTATAACATAATAAGCTAACATCTACCCCATGGACGACAAAAAACTATTCCTACTCGACGCTTACGCGCTTATCTACCGCGCCTATTACGCCCTGATACGCTCCCCGCAGTTCACCACAACGGGAATCAACACGTCGGCTATATACGGCTTCTGCAACACCCTCGACGAAATCTTGAGAAAGGAGAATCCGAGCCATATCGCGGTGTGCTTCGATCCAAAGGGCGGCGAGACGTTCCGTCATGAGGTTTACCCCGATTATAAAGCCAACCGTGACGCCCAGCCCGAGGGTATCACCATCGCCATCCCCTATATCAAGCGCATCCTCGAGGCCTACAATATCCCCATCATCGAGCGTAAGGAATACGAGGCCGACGACATCATCGGCACCCTCTCCCGGCAAGCCGAGCGCGAGGGTTTCCTCACCTATATGATGACCCCCGATAAGGACTACGGCCAATTGGTTACCGACCGCGTGTTGATGTATCGCCCGTCGCTCCGTGGCCAGGATTTCGCCATCCGAGGTCCCAAGGAAGTGTGCGAGAAATACCAGATCAAAGAGCCCCGACAGGTGATCGACCTGCTCGCCCTCGAGGGCGACAAAATCGACAACATTCCCGGCTGCCCGGGCATCGGTGAAAAAACCGCCCAGATTCTCATCGAGAAATACGGCTCGGTGGAGAACATGCTCGATCACATCAACGAGCTCAAAGGCGCCCAGAAACGCAAAGTGGAGGAGAACGCCGACAAGATACGTTTCTCCAAGTTCCTTGCCACTATCCGCACCGACGTGCCTCTCGACATCGACCTGGAGTCGCTTCGCCGCAAGCCCGAGAACGTCGACGAGCTGATGAAGGTGTTTAAGGAACTGGAGTTCAAGACACTTGTTAAGCGCCTGCAAGCCTCCTCCAAGGATAGCCAAACGGCTTCGCAAAGCGCTACGCCCCCCAAAGGCGACTCCCAGCCCTCGCTTTTCGATTTCGACAACTCGGTGGAAACACCCGACGTGCCCGTCGAGACCCTTGCCGACGACCAGTGCGTGGCCGTAACCACCCTTGAGGAGGTAGCCAAGCTGATTGAACGCGCGTCCAAGCTCGAGAACGTGGGATTCTCGGTGTGGCCATCCTCCGAGGAGCCGATGAAAGCCACCCTCAAAGCCGTCGCTTTCGCCATCCCTGGCGAGAAATCCTATTTCATCGAATTACCCTCGGAAGCCACTGCCCGCGAGGAGTTTAAGGCAGCAATCACGCCGCTGTTGACGGCCCCCAGCGTGCGCCTCGTTGCCCATGAGATCAAGCCAATGCTCATCGTGTTGCGCCGTGAGCTGATGCCCATGGATAGCAACTACGGAGACACCGCCGTGGCCCACTACCTGCTTCAACCCGAAATGAAGCACACCCTGAGCAACGTGGCCAAAGCCTATCTCAACTACGAGACCGTCGACTACGCCGACACCGCCCGCGACCGCCGCACGCCCGACCAATGGACGCGCGAGGAGGCTCGCGTGCGCGTAGGCGAGCAAGCCGCCGTAGCTATCAAGCTGCAGGATCCGCTTATCAAGCTTTTGATCGAGCAGGGATTGTACGACCTATACCGCGAGATAGAGCTGCCTGTGATTCCGGTGCTGGCCGAAATGGAGTACACCGGGGTGAGAATAGACCCGCGCGACCTCCACGAATTGTCACGCCAACTCACCGAACGGCTCCACTCCATGGAGCGCGAGGTGTACAATCTGGCCGGGGGCGAGTTCAACCTCGGGTCACCTTCGCAAGTGGGCGAGGTGCTGTTTGAGCGTCTAAAGATCGACTCCAAGGCCAAGCGCACCAAGAAGGGCGCCTACTCCACCACCGAGGACATCCTCGAGAAGTATGCCGCAACCCACCCCATCGTGGAGCTTATCCTGAAAATCAGGCGATTGCGCAAACTCCTCGCCACTTACATCAACGCCCTGCCCGAACTCATCAACCCCGTCACCGGGAAAATCCATACCACTTACAATCAGACGGTTACAGCCACTGGTCGTATATCGTCGACCAACCCCAACCTCCAGAACATCCCCATCCGCACCGACGACGGCCGCGAAATACGTCGCGCCTTCATCGCCGACCCGGGGTGCCTGATTCTCTCGGCCGACTACTCCCAAATCGAGTTGCGACTAATGGCCGACCTGAGCCACGACCCGCAAATGATCGAGGCCTTCCGTTGCGGAGCCGACTTCCACCAAGCCACGGCGGCCAAGATCTACCACCGCGAGCTCAACGAGGTAACCGCCAACGAGCGACGCAACGCCAAGACCGCCAACTTCGGCATCATCTACGGCATCTCGGCTTTCGGCCTGTCGGAGCGCCTGGGCATCTCGCGCGCCGAGGCCAAAGCGCTGATCGACGGCTACTTCGCCACCTACGAGGGTGTCAAGCGATACATGGAGGAAAGCATCCAGCGTGCCCGCGAGGATGGATACGTCACCACCCTCTTCGGCCGCAAGCGCTATCTACCCGAAATCAACTCCCGCAACGCCGTCGTGCGCGGTTACGCCGAGCGCAACGCCATCAACGCCCCGTTGCAAGGGTCGGCCGCCGACATCATCAAGCGCGCAATGATCGACATCCACGCCTACATCCGCGACCACGGCCTGCGCTCTCGCATGATCATGCAAGTGCACGACGAGTTGATTTTCAACGTCGTGCCCGAGGAGCTCGACGAGCTGCGTCGAGTCGTTATTGAGAAGATGGAGGGTGCCTACACCCGCGGCGCCGTGCCTCTTGAGGTATCGGCCGGCGTGGGCGAAAATTGGCTCGAAGCTCATTAATCTTCGGGCCAAGGCTCCAAGTCGAGCCAAAGATGAAGGAAAAAGGATAAAGGAAAAAGGATATGCCAAGTTCACTATCACAATTGCCCTCCATAGAAGAGGGCCCCATGATATTCCGCAACGTGCAGGAGTTATCCCCACAGGGCAGCTTCCGCATTGCCCGTGCCCAAAGTGGCAACCGCTGGTACATCCTAAAGGGCCTCCGACCCGAGGTGGTGGACGATTTCGACCATCTGTCGCTGCTGCAACAGGAGTTTGACCTGATGTCGCATCTCGACCATCCCGGAATCCCTTCGCTGGTCACCATCCAGGAGTCTTCCCCCATCGGCCCATGCATCGTGCTCGATTCCATGGAAGGCATGTCCCTGCCTCGCTTCCTCGCTCAAGGGAAACGACGCGCCGATCGCCGCACCGTCGCTGAAGGCGTAATCGACGCCCTGAGCTACCTCCACTCCCGCGACATGTACCACGGCGACCTTCGCCCCTCCAACATCTCCGTAAGCCAAATCAGCTACCATCCCTGGATTCTCAACTTCGCCATCGAGGACAACTCAGCCTACACAGCGGCAATAGCACGTCGCTCTCCCGACGAGTTCACCCCTCCCGAGCTCAAAGCGTCGCCCCTCTCCTCGGCCGATGCCCGTTGCGACATCTACGCTTTCGGCCAGCTGCTCAAGAAGTTAAATCTTGGTTGGCGATACAAGGGCATTATACGTAAGTGCACAAAAAAGGACCCCGACGACCGTTTCCAATCGGCCGACGAGGTCGCTAAAGCTATGAACCAAGGCGTATTGGGGCGTCATGCCACCCAGATCATCATCCTGATGATCGCTCTGATAGCCGCCCTGCTCGTTATCATCCTCACATGGCGCACGGCGCTTCCGTCCCATAACGCAATAAAGTATTAAGTTTTAGTGATTAGTGATTAAGTATGATAGCTTATTTATCGGAAAGGCTATCAGCAACTTGTCTACAACTGAGCTATCATACTTAATCACTAATCACTCACACCTAATACTTGTGTTAGAAGTGGATGCGGCAGCCCACCTGGATCAGGCCTTGGGCACCGAAACCCACCTCGCCGAAGAGGGTCCACGTCTTGTCGAGGTCGACATCAGCACCCAGCGGTGAGGCCTGGATGGCGAAGTAAGTCTCGTTGTAGGAATCGCCTATATAAGGCTGCATGTGGCTCACTACCACGCCAACACCCAAATGGGCGTACAGTTTCACGATGCTGTTGCGATAGTACTCGTATCGGCCGTTGGCCATGAAAGCGTGATAAGCGATCTTGGATTTGTGGGATCCTCCCGGGGTGTGGGTAGAGGAGAACGTGTAGCTGGGACCTACCCAGATTTTCGGGGCCACCTTGAAGTTTACGCCGGCGGTAAGCGCGCCCCAGGCGGTCTTGACGTCGTTCCAGCCGTCGTGGCAGTCGCAAGCGTCCATCTCGGTGTAGCCACCGTAACCAATTTGGATTTCAGTTTGGGCTGATGCACCAAGCGCAGTGGCCATCACGACCACAAGTGCGAGTAAAAGCTTTTTCATTGTAGTAAATGTTTAAAATTGGAATTGTAAGTATTGGAACAAAAAAACTTGGAAATCGGCTGCAAAGTTATAAATTTCCGTATAAATAAACGGCCCCGACCATAATTTTGTTTAAATTTGCGGAAAATTGGGCCACTTTATGTTACCACGAGAAAAATATCCCATCGGACTCCAAACCTTTGAGAAATTACGCAAAGGCAGATATGTATACGTTGACAAGACGGAAATCATGTACCAGCTTATCAACCGTAGCAGCTATGTTTTCCTTAGCCGCCCTCGACGTTTCGGTAAAAGCCTCTTCCTTAGCACCCTTGATGCGTATTTCCAAGGCCAAAAAGAGTTATTTGAAGGCTTGGCAATCTACGATTTGGAAACCAAATGGGAATCTTTCCCGGTGCTTCGGTTCGACCTGAGCTCGGTTTCGGGATCCGATTGCCATGCTGTGACCACCTATCTTTATTACACGATGGCCTACTACGCCAAAAAATACGAGGTGGAAATTCTTGACAAGGACGCGGGGATAGGCAACATTTTCAGTTTTTTGATCCAAGCCATTTACGAGAGGACCGGGCGGCAGGTGGTAATACTGGTCGATGAATACGACAAGTCGCTCAACTCGGTGCTACACGACAAAGACGCGTTGGAACGCAACTCCGACCTGCTCCAGCCATTTTTCTCGGTATTAAAGAGCCAGGACCGGTACATCCGTTTCGCCATGATAACGGGAGTAGCCCGCTTCCGTCATTTGACCCTCTTTTCGGGGGCCAACAATCTTGAGGACATTTCAATGCAAAGTGAATATGCCGCAATATGCGGGGTAACATTGGAGGAACTTAGCACCTACTTCCCAGAAGGCATTGAAGAATTATGTCAAACCTTCGGCCTGCCCCATGACCGAATGATTGAGCAGTTAAAACTCAAATACGACGGATATCGATTCTCCTCAGCCGTCGTACATGTCTTCAATCCTTTCAGCATCCTTAATGTAATGAAATCGAAAGAATTGGATTCTTTCTGGCTTCAGACTGGTACATCCCAAGTATTTATACATTTTCTCCGCAACGCTCATTTCGACCTGTTAGATTTCCAAGATGTGTGGACGACCAAAGACGTATTGTCTCATATTTTTACGCCTGATAACCCAATTCCCCTGCTTTACCAGACGGGTTATTTGACAATTCGAGAAGTTGCGGGGCAAGAAGTCAAATTGGGAATACCTAACGGCGAGGTTCAAAGCGCGTTAGTTAGGCAAATTATGCCCCTATATACCGGACTCCCTGAAAACGACGTTCAGCGTCTTATCTTTGGTTTGGAAAAACCATTGTATCAAGGTAATATCCAGAAAGTGTTGACGCTCTTGCAATCACTTTTTGCCAAGGTTCCTTATCAGCTCTTTAAAGAGGATATCGACAAATTGGAAGCCACATTCCATCTCCTTGTATACGAAATCTTCCTTATGCTGGGGATTGATTGCCGCAGCGAGATCTCAATTGCTGGGGGCCGCATTGACATGGTGGCTACCACGCCCGATTTTGTTTACGTCATGGAATTCAAGATGGATAGGCCTGCCGATGAGGCACTCCGGCAAATCAATGACAAAGATTACGCCCTGCCATGGACTGCGGGCGTCCACAAGGTGATCAAAGTGGGAATCTCCTTCTCATCCGAGAAGCGCAATATCTCCGACTGGGTAATCGGATAACTTCCCATCCAGTCGGCCCTCCCCTCCTATTTGACGGGTTGGATGGTGGAGGATTCGGGGTACCAGAGGAAGCCGCGCACGATGGCCCGAGGGAACATCTCGCGGAAATAGCGCTTGTAGAGCGACACCTGGTCGCGGTATTTGGTGTCGATTTTGCCTTCGGCCGGTGGAACCTCGCCAAACTTATAGTCGATGATCTCGATGACGCCATTGGAAGTCCACACCACGCGGTCGGGGCGGCGCGTATCGCCGTTGGGCAACATGATGGGGCGCTCGGTCAACAGCCGCTCAAATCCTTGGAACCAACGCTGAGCCGTGGGGTCGGCCAACGCCTTAGTCAACAAATCAAGATACTGCGTGGCCTGCTCCTGAGGGAGATTGGCGTGGCGCGCCATGCGTCGGAAAGCTTTGGGTAAATCCTTGGCGTAGGTTACCTGGGCCAGCACGTCGTGGAGGAACGTGCCCCGCTCGCGGGCCAGCTGCCTACGAGTGACGCAATCGGCCTCGGTGAGGTTGAAACGGTCGGAGCGGTCACTCGTATGGTACGCTGCCATCTCCTGCGGTGCCTTTTCCTTCTCCACCTCATCGGATGGCCTGGTAGGCTCGCCCACTACCACCGTGGGAGCGTCGAGCGTGGTGTCGAAGCGCGAAGCCAGGTCAAGCTCCAAGTCGCTATCGGCCTCACGCGCGTCGGTAATGCCGTTGTATAAGAAAGTGCCTACCTTGTAGGTCGCAAACTTCTTTTCTTCTTCCGTTTTTTTCTTCGACTTGCCGTCCAAGCTGGGAGCTTCACAAGTGGCCACCAGCTCGCGCCCGGCGCGGGTGAATGCCACATAGAGAAGGTTGAGATTGTCGACCCTCTGCTCGCCAATGATTTTCTCCAACTGTGGCCGCAAGGGCGTGTCCTTTAGCTTTTGAGCAGTTCCCAGAGGCAGCATCGGGGGGCGAATATCCTCGGGGATCATCGTCATCTGGCCCATGTCGTACCAGTCGTAGCGCTTTTTCTGGCCCGAGAATTCCACAAACTCCCAATTGCACAACGGCACGTGCACGCATGGCCACTCCAAGCCCTTGGCCGTGTGGACCGTGCATACGGTGATGGCGTTGAGTTTGTCGGGCACCTTGATATTTTTGCCCTTCCCCTTGGCGTCCCACCACTGCAGGAACGAGTGGATATCGGCCTTCCCCTTGGCCGAGAATTCGCTCACTTGGTCCTGGAACGCCGTGATGAACACGTTTTGCTCCAGGCACTGCTCATCGCTCACGAATCGGTGGACGATGCGCTCAACCAGCGACGTGAGGTTTAGGCAATCGAGATCCGACGCTTCTTTTACAAGCCCTTCTATATCCGCTTGTTTGGCACCACTTATCGCATCTTTCAGCGCCTCGGTTGCATCCTGGCCTTGGAATGAGTGGAAATACTCGAAACGGTTGATCATAGCGGCCAGCTCGCGGGCCGATTTTTTCCATGACGACACCGAGGTGTCGGTTGAGTCAATCGTTCTCAACACGCTGATTATCAAGTTGACGACTGGCGACGATGAGATCGCCACCGAGTCGCCCGAGGTGATCTCCACTTGCGGCAACTCACCCTCTTTCATCTTGTCCAAGAGGAAGTTGACCACCTGCGAGCCTTCACGCCCTTTCCTTACGAGGATGGCAATGTCCTTGGGCTGGTATCCGGCGTCCAACTGTCGCTTTAGATGCTCCAGCATGCGGGCGAAGGCCAAGTCGGCCGCCGTCCCCTCCTCGGGCTTGGCCACAAAAGCCAGGTTAACGTAGCCCTGGTCAAGCTCGTCCGACTTGCCAACTTTCTGAGTGATTGTGACATACGTGCTCTCGACCTTAGCCAGGGAGGCCATCGAGTGGAAAAGCGAGTTGTTGAACCTCACCACATTGCCAAGCGAGCGGTAATTTGTGTTCTGCTCAGCCTTTAGGCCGCGCAACTCCAGCTGCTCTTCCTTAAATTTCTTTCCCATCTGCTCGTTGACCTTGGTGGCCAGAAGCGTGGGGTCGGAGTTACGGAAGCGGTAGATACTCTGCTTCTCGTCGCCGATGATGAGGTTGTCGTAACCGTTGCTTATGCTCTCCTCGACAAGCGGACTCAGGTTTTGCCACTGCATCGCGGAAGTGTCCTGGAATTCATCGATCAGGAAGTGGTGCAACTGGTAGCCGATTCGCTCGTAGATGAACGGATTTTGGTCGTGGTTTATAACTCCCTCGAGCAAGTCTTGAGTGTCGGATAGCAGTATCACGTTGTTGTCCAATCGGTACTGCTCGATAAACCTAAGCACATACCCCAACAGCCCGAAATAAAACACATTCTTTTTGAGAATCCCGTATATTGGATACTCATTCAGGGCTTGGCGCATCTTTTCAACATGCAACTTTATCTCGGAATCGATATGGGCCGGGACACCCTTAGTATATTCTGCTTTTTTATATAAATACTCGGGAGAAGAATCCCAATCGGTAACAAATTTTGAAGGATTGTGCTTACTCAAAGGAGCTCCGGGCATTTCCTGACACCCATTGTGAATAGCCTTTATGAATTTTTCCTGGAAAATATCGCCGCTTTCCGCGATAATCTTCTTACATTCTTCCGCCTCCTTTTTATAGCACTCCACTACCTCTTTCCCTCCCTTAGCGAGGAAGGCTTGAAGCTGTTGCAGGGGGGCGTCCTCGCGCTTGAAGTAGGCGACGATCTCGGGACGGTTCATCTTGAACTTCTCGCTAAGGAAATCCTTCAGGGTTTCCACCAGCGAGGTGTGCAGGCGTGACCCGCGATTGAACAAGTTAAATTTGTTGCCTTCCTCCATCGTCTGACGCATGTAATCGAGTAGCCACTGCGAGAGCTGGGCCGTGGCGGGATTGCGCGGGTCGAGGGTGACCGACGACAGCATCTCGCCCACGCCGCGACCAATCACCAGTTCGTCATCCAGCTCGATCTCGTAGTCGCCCGGCAACTCAATCTCGCGGGCAAACGACCGCAACACGCTCTGAAAGAACGAGTCGATGGTGTTGACCTGAAACCCTCCGTAGTCGAACAACAAGTCGTACAACGCCTCGCCCGCGGCCTCTTCGATTTCAATCTCGGTGGCGCCGAACGTGTCCTGCAATTTGGGCAGATATTTGCTCTTGTCTTCCTGGGGCAGCGACGACGAATGCGAGAGCACGGCCAGCTGGTCGACGATGCGTTTCTTCATCTCGGCCGTGGCCGCCTGCGTGAAGGTGATGGCAAGGATGTGGCGATGGGCCTTGGATGCCGACTTACGCAGGTGGTAATGGCCCTTAAAATCCTTGTAGCCAAGCAGGCAAGTGATGTATTCGAGAGCGAGGGTGAAAGTTTTGCCCGAACCAGCCGACGCTTTGTATATCGTCAACATAGTCGGGTCTTATATCCTTGTGATTCAAGATATTGCTTAACGTCATTGCGACGATCGCCCTGGATGAGGATCTCCCCGCCACGGGCCGAGCCACCCGTGCCCAAGCGCTTTTTCAACGCCGCGGCCACCTCGAGGTAATTGTCATCGGGGTCGAAGCCCGCGATAATCGTGGCCTCTTTTCCCTTGCGTCCCTTACGGTCGATGATTATGTCGAGGCGTGGCTTTTTGGCCCCCTGAGTGACCGGTTGGGCACACGACTTCTCCAACTCGCTTGCGGGGGCATCATTGGGATTTTCGATAGGCGTCCCCGCTGGGAGAGTTGAGCGCAAGGCCTCGAGCGATGCCATCCAGTCGTTACTCGGCGTGGTCATGGTCGTGCTCGAGATTAAGGAGTGAGGAGTCGATCGAGTCGGTTTCGGCCGAGTCGAGAAGCTGGGCCGGGGCGGTAATGGCCTGGCTCAATTGGGCCAGCATCGACGTGTAGCGGGCATAGTCGATCGGCAGCGAGGAGTAGTAGGCCAGCGCCGAGTCGGCATTGGTCGCGAACGCTTTCAGGTAGCACTGCGTGGCCTGGGTGATGAACTCCTCCTCGTCGTCGGGCACCTCTTCCGAGAGGCGCATCAACAGGATTGATGTCTTGCCCAGGGTCGACACCGGGAAATGCTCGCGGTCGGCCTTCTGGATAATTTCGTTACAAAGGTTGATGGCCACCTTGGGGTTGCCCTCGTCAAGAGCCACCTCGGCGGTCGCCAAGTCGTCGTCGACGCGAGCCGTGTCGCCCCCATGGCATGCGCCCAGGGCAAGCGACAAGGCAAGCGTAACGATTGCTATAAGCCGATTTTTCATAGGATGGGGGAAAGGTTTATTTTTTTTCTTCGGGGAATGGGCGACGATGGTAAATGTAGTCGATGCCGTCCTTGTTGAGGGTGAGCGCCACCCCGTTGTAATCGGTGATGGGATAAGCCACGCGCTTGGTCACGTCGCCCATGAGCGAGGAGTCGCCCTCGACCGTGAGCGTGGCCAGGTCGTTTTCGATCACCAGCGAGTCGTCCTTCACGTGCCAGTGGCCGTGGATGGTGGCCGTGAATATCTCGGGACGCACGGCGCGCATCACCGACCGGCCATCCTTGCCCAGCTCGTAGAGAGGAGCGATGTCGCTAATCTCGGGGATAAAATACTGCCCCACCATGGCCTTCTCACGACTCGACAAGCCGCACGACGCCAGCACAAGCGCAAGCAGTGACATTACCAATAATTGCCTCATAAGTTTTCTATCTATGCTTTGGGCGCGAAGTTACTAATTTTCATTTGGAAAATCACCCTTAGCCCTCACGGAATTGCTGTTCGCCGCAAAATTTCGACGACAGGTGAAGCGGCGCGGGCTTGGCCAAAGCAGCTTTCAGGGCCTCCTCGGCGGTAGTAACCACGGTGTAAAGCGAGGTGGTGTGGTCCTCAGGGATTATATTCTCGGCAACCGCGTGGGCGATCATCTCCAGCAGGTGGTCGTAGTAGCCGTCGACGTTGAGTATCACCACGTTACCGTTGTACAATCCCAGTTGTCGCCAGGTGATTATTTCAAACAACTCGTCGAACGTGCCGAAGCCCCCTGGCAATGCGATCGAGGCTATCGACAGCCGCGCCATGGTCAACTTGCGCTCATGCATGTCCTGGGTCACGAGCAGTTGGGCGAGCCCGCGATGATGCCACCCGCGCTCCACCATGAACTCGGGGATCACACCGATGGTCATGCCGCCGGCGGCCAGACAGGCGTCGTTGGCCGCTCCCATCAGGCCCATCTTCCCGGCGCCGGTGATCAGCGGGTGCCCTGAGGCGGCGATCAAGCGACCGAGCTCGGCAGCCGCTTCGCGCAAGCGAGGGGCCACCGAGTCGGACGATGCACAAAAAACAGTAATTCCTTTATCTTTCATCTTTTACAGGAGCGGGGTTGACGAAGACGCGGTATTCGCCGGGGGCCAGCTCGGTGGGGTTGGCCTCCTCGTTGCCCGAGAACCAGTCGATCATGCCGTCGACGTTGGCCGCATCCTTGACGTATTCAACCGCCTGGGGATCAGCGCCGAGATTGACCATGGTCACCACCTTGGAGCCTTTCTTCTCGCGCGAGAAGATGTAGAGGTCGTCGCTCTTGGTGGGATAGCGCACGATCTCGCCTCCGGCGTTGCCTGCTTTGAGAGCCTCTTGGGTGTGCTTCAACTCGTTGAGTTTCTTGTAGAAAGCGAAATATTGGTTGCGGGGCTCCCAAGTGGGGGGCACGTCCTTCTCAAAGAACTCAAAGGCGCGGTTCAAGCCGGTTTCCTGGCCGGTGTAGATCAACGGCATGCCGGGAAGGGTGTACGACAGCACGGCGAACGCGTCAACCAATTGTCCCAGACGCTGGAACTCGGTGCCCTCCCACGAGTTCAGGTCGTGGTTGGTGATCATGTTCATCATATAGGAGTCGCCGGGATAGGTGGCCGCTTGCTCGGCCAGCAGAGAGTCGATGTCGACAGCGTATTTCTTGGGGAATTTCTTCATCTCGCCCTTGTCGTCCTTGAAGGTGTATTGACCGGAGGTGGCGGCGATTTCGCTGAAGAGGTCCTTCATGGGCCAGTTGTAGGCCATGTCGAAGGCGTGTTTCTCAAGCTCGGGCACCGAGGCCTCGGCGAGCATGAACAGCTCGGGCTTCACGGCCTCGAGCTTGGGGCGGGTCTCGTCCCAGAAGTCGGTGGGCACCTCCATGGCCACGTCGCAGCGGAAGCCGTCAACGTCCACCTCGGTAAGCCAGAACTTGAACGCGTCGACCATCGCGGCGCGCATCTCGGGGTTGTTGTAGTCGAAGACGTAGACGTCGGTCCAATCATAGGGGCCGTACATCTCGCCATTCTCGTTCTTCTCGTACCAGTCGGGATGCTCGGTCACCCAAGCGTTGTCGCGGCCCGAGTGATTGGGCACCCAGTCGAGGATTACCTTCATCCCCAGGTCGTGGGCTTGTTTCACTACCTCCTTGAATTGGTCAAGGGTACCAAACTCAGGGTTGAACGCCATGTAATCCTTCACGGCGTAGTAGCTGCCCAGCGTGCCTTTGCGGCCGTCCTCCGAGATGGGGAAGATGGGCATGAACCACAGGATGTCGACACCAAGCTCCTTCAGGCGGGGGAGTTGCTCGGCAAACGCGTTGATCGTGCCGCTGTCGGTGTACTGGCGCAAGTTCACCTCGTAGATCACAGCATTGCGACTCCATTCGGGGTGTTTAACGGTGGTGAGAGTGGAATCGGTGGCGACAGTAGCCTTGGAACCGTTGCCACCACAGCCGAAGAGCATCGTAAAGAAGCCTGCGATGGCTGAAAAGACAATAATCTTCTTCATCTTGAAAATCAGGTATATATATTAGAATTCACAAAAAATAGTTGATTACACTTTTTTGGGGGGGAGGAGAGGATAAAACGCAGTGGCGTGGGGAACTGAGATCTACATATTCAGCGGATTCTCCGGGGCGATGCCATCCTCCTCGGAGGTGAATTGGCCATAAGCCTCCTCATCGAATTTGTATAGGTTGGGCACGCGGTTGTGGCACGGCTTCTCGCTCGGCCCCTCGGGGCGGAGCATGCCCGTGGATGTCATCTTGCGGGCGAAGTTGCGACGGTCGTACGTGGTGCCGTTGACGGCCTCCAAAAGGCGTTGCAACTCGGTCATGGAGAATTTCTCGTCGAGCAAGCGAAAACCGATGGGGCGCGTGCGCATTATCTCGGGCAACTTCTTGCGGGCCAAGGCCACGATCTCGGCGTGGTCAAACGCCAGCGGAGGCAACTCCTCAATCCAGAACCACGATGCCTTGGCCGCGTCGTCGCCGGCCAGCAGCCTGTAGTCGCTCATCCTCACCAACGCCAGGAACGCCACCGTCACCACGCGCTCGCGCGGATCGCGGCGCACCGAGCTAAACGTGTGGAACTGTTCCAGGTAAATGTCCGACACGCCTGTCTCCTCACGAAGCTCACGCATGGCGCACTCCTCGATGCTCTCGTCAATGTTCATGAAGCCTCCCGGCAGCGCCCACATTCCCTTGTACGGCTCTATGCCGCGCTCTATTAGCAGCACATTCAACCGGCGCCCGTCGAAACCAAACACCACGCAATCGGCCGTCATCGCGGGGTGGAGATACTGGTATTGATACATACGATGCGTTGATTTGACACTCCAAAGTTACAACTTATTTCTTTTTTCTCAAAATTTTACCCCATTTTTCACGCCCTCGCGCGTAATATTCCTATAAAAGTGGTGACTATTTAAAGGAAAACGTGTAACTTTGCAAGTTAATATTAGCATTTAGCATTTAGCATTTAGCATTTAGCATTTAGCGTTTAGCATTTAGCATTTAGCCTAATGGCTATTTATCTTGCGGCGATAACGCGATAATGCGATAATTCGATAAATAAGAAATTAAAATCATCATAAGAAAATGCTTACTATCCAGCAAATCAAAGAAAATCCCGAGGAGGCCATTCGCCGCCTCGGCATGAAAGGATACACCGACCGCGACGCCGTCCTAAGCGTGCTCGCCCTCGACGACCGTCGCAAAAAGCTCCAGCTCGAGAACGACAACCGTGCAGCCGAGATCAACAAGCTGGCCGCCTCCATCGGTGCTCTCATGAAGCAGGGCAAAAAGGATGAGGCCCAGGCCGTTAAAGCCAACGTGGCTGCCCTCAAGGAGTCGCAGAAAGTCACCGCCGCCGAGCTCGACCAAACCGAGGCCGAGATACGCGAGCGCTTGCTGTCGATCCCCAACCTACCCTGCGCAATGGTGCCCGAAGGACGCACCGCCGAGGACAACGTCGTGGAGAAAACCGGTGGACCGATGCCCGACCTCCCCGAGGACGCCCTGCCCCACTGGGACCTCGCCAAAAAATACAACCTCATCGACTTCGACCTCGGAGTGAAGATTACCGGTGCCGGATTCCCCGTGTACATCGGCAAGGGAGCCAAGCTGCAGCGCGCGCTCATCCAGTTCTTCCTCGACCAGGCTTCCGAGGCCGGATACCTCGAGGTGCAGCCACCCTACGTGGTCAACGAGGCCTCGGGCTACGGCACAGGCCAGCTGCCCGACAAGGAGGGCCAGATGTACCACTGCGAGCTCGACAACCTCTACCTCATCCCCACGGCTGAGGTGCCCGTCACCAACCTCTACCGCGACGTCATCATCGAGAACGACCGCCTGCCCATCAAGAATTGCGCCTACTCGGCATGCTTCCGTCGCGAGGCCGGAAGCTACGGCAAGGACGTGCGCGGATTGAACCGCCTCCACCAGTTTGACAAGGTTGAAATCGTGCGCATCGAGCGCCCCGAGGACTCCTACGCAGCCCTCGAGGAGATGAAGGACCACGTGCAAGGCCTCTTGGACAAGCTCGGGCTCCCCTGGCACATCCTGCGCCTCTGCGGTGGCGACATGAGCTTCACATCGGCCATCACATTCGACTTCGAGGTGTGGTCGGGAGCCCAAAAGCGCTGGCTCGAGGTGTCGTCGGTGTCCAACTTCGAGACCTACCAGGCCAACCGCCTCAAATGCCGTTACCGCGGCGAGGACAAGAAGCCTCACCTGGCCCACACCCTCAACGGCTCAGCCCTCGCCCTACCCCGCATCATGGCAGCGCTGCTCGAGAACAACCAGACCCCCGAGGGCATCATCGTCCCCGAGTGCCTGCGCCGCTACACTGGATTTGATATAATTAATTAGTTGGTAGTGAATAGACGTTGGTAGTAGTTAGAAGGATTTTATCCCATCCCAAGGGTAGGTCATCTAACCTTCACCAACTTTCAATAGCTCTCTACCAACTACTAAGGCTCCGTTCAACAAAAAATGTTAAACGACAAGTGGATTCTTTTGAGGCTAA
>JAJBVP010000159.1 GCA_020859755.1 Bacteroidales bacterium
CCACGCTCCCTCCTCAACCGCTGCAAATTAGCCTCAAAAGAATCCACTTGTCGTTCAACATTTTTTGTTGAACGGAGCCTTAATATTGCTCTTTCTCGTTGGGGAAATCCTGGGATTTCACGTCCTCCACGTAGTGGGAGATGGCCCCGGTGATGGTGGTGGCAAGGTCGGCGTATCGGCGCAGGAATCTCGGCTGGAAGCCTTGGGTAACTCCCAGCATGTCCTGAAGCACAAGCACTTGGCCGTCGCATCCGCCGCCAGCCCCGATGCCGATCACGGGGATTGACACCTCACGGGCCACCCGCACGGCCAGCGCCGCGGGGATCTTCTCGAGCACCAGGGCGAAGCAGCCGATCTCGTCGAGCATGCGGGCGTCCTCGATAAGTTTCTGGGCCTCGGCCTCCTCCTTGGCGCGCACGTTGTAGGTGCCAAACTTGTTGATCGACTGAGGAGTAAGCCCCAAGTGTCCCATCACGGGTATACCGGCCGAGAGGATGCGCTCGATCGACTCGCGTATCTCGGCGCCGCCTTCCATCTTCACGGCCTCGGCGCCGCTCTCCTTCATGATGCGGATGGCCGAGGCGAGCGCCTCCTTGGAGTTGCCCTGATAGGAGCCGAAGGGGAGGTCAACGACGACCAGGGCTCGCTCGACGCCGCGGGTGACGCACTGCGCGTGGTAAATCATCTGGTCGAGGGTGATGGGCAGCGTGGTGATGTGTCCGGCCATGACGTTGGAGGCCGAGTCGCCCACGAGGATCACGTCCATCCCGGCCTGGTCGACAAGCCGGGCCATGGAGTAGTCGTAGGCCGTGAGCATCGCTATCTTCTCTCCACGCTGCTTCATCTCGGCCAGGCGGCGCGTGGTGACTTTGCGCTTGTTGTCTACTGTATTGGTTGACATATTTTTTGCGAATTTGGCGCGAAGATAAGCAAAGCGGTAGGCAAAGCACCCCATTTTAACAATTTTAACCCAAAAATATAAACTTCCGAGGGCTTGCGGCTATTTATTTAAATGGATTTCGTTAACTTTGCGGAAAATATTGGCACAAAAATCCCCCATAGCGATGGCAACGCAACACGATCACCATACGGTAATGCAGCAGACGGTAGCCCGATTGGCCGCCGGAGAGAATCTTACGAGCATGTGCCACATGCGCTGGCGGGGAGAGCCGATACCTTCCCAGCAAGCCGTCGCCGAGATGATCGACACGTGCCGCGCCCTGATCTTCCCGGGCTTTTTCGGCGACAGCGACGTCAACCGCATCAACATCCTTTACCATACGGGCATCGCCGCCGAGCGCCTCTACTGGCTGCTCTGCGACCAGATCGCCGCGGGCTTGGCCCTGGCCACCGACTGCGACCACGAATTGGACATCAATGCCCTCACCGGGCGAGCCGAGGCCCTGGCCGACAAGTTCATAGCCAAGCTCCCCTCCCTACGCGAGGCCCTGGAGGCCGATGTCCACGCTACCTACCTGGGCGACCCCGCCGCCATCTCCACCGAGGAGGTAATCTACTGTTACCCGGCCGTCAAGGCCATCACCAACTACCGCATCGCCCATGCGCTGGTGGAGCTTGACGTGCCCGTGATTCCCCGCATGATCGCCGAGCAAGCCCACAGCGAAACCGGCATCGACATACATCCCGCGGCCACCATCGGCCGCTCCTTCACCATCGACCACGGAACGGGCGTCGTAATCGGCGCCACGGCACGTATCGGCGACAACGTGAAGCTCTATCAGGGCGTCACCCTCGGTGCCAAGAGCTTCGACCTCGACAGCGACGGCAACCCCATCAAGGGCATCCCGCGACACCCCATCATCGGCAACAACGTGGTGATCTACTCCAACGCTACCATCCTGGGCCGCATCACCATCGGTGACAATGCCGTGATCGGCGGCAACCTTTGGGTGACATTTGACGTGGCCCCCGGCGAGAAGGTGGTGCAAGCCAAGGCCGACAACGTGCTGAGATTCAAGCAATAAAAAAGGCCTCCACCCCCCCGAAACGGGGGCTTAAATTGACCATTAGTCGAAATGCTAAATGCTTAAAAAAGATATATGAAAGAAGAATTTGAAATGGTGGCGAAGACGCTCCAGGGCCTCGAGGATGTCCTGGCCGAGGAGCTGCGCGACCTCGGCGCCAAGAACGTGGAGCCGGGACGCCGCATGGTCTCTTTCCAAGGCGACCTGGAAATGCTTTACCGCGCCAACCTCCAATGCCGCACAGCCCTGCGTATCCTCAAGCCCATTTACAAATTTGAGGCCCACGACCCCGACGAACTGTACGCCAAGCTCAAGGAGGTGGATTGGAACACAATCCTCACCCTCGACAAGACTTTCGCCGTCGACGTCACGGCCTACAGCGACGAGTTTACCCACTCCCGCTACGTCACCTATCGCGTGAAGGACGCCATCGTCGACTGGTTTAAGGACCGCTTCGGCCCCGACGCGCGTCCCAAGGTGCGCACCACCGGAGGCGATGTCCTCATCAACGTGCATATCGCGGGCGACCGTATCACAATCTCCCTCGACTCGTCGGGAGAATCACTCCACAAGCGCGGCTACCGCGTGGCCCAAACCGAGGCCCCCATCAACGAGGTGCTCGCCGCGGGCATCATCCTGAAGTCGGGTTGGCGCGGCGACTCCCCGTTCGTCGACCCCATGTGCGGCTCCGGCACGTTCTTGATCGAGGCGGCCATGATCGCCGCCGGCATCGCCCCGGGCGTCTACCGCAAGAATTTCGCCTTCGAGCAGTGGAAAGACTTCGACCCCGAGTTGCTCGACCGCCTGTACAACGACGACTCGATGGAGCGCGAGGTGACCTGCCCGATTCTCGGTGCCGACATCTCGCCACGCGCCATCGCCATCGCCCAGGAGAATATCAAAAGCGCGGGCGTGAACAAATATATCGACCTGCAAGTCAAGCCCATACAGCGCTGGGAAGAGGCCCCGGCCAACGGCGTGCTCATCACCAATCCCCCTTACGGCGAGCGCATCTCGGTGGAGGACATGGATGGCCTCTACGCCACCCTGGGCACCAAATTGAAAAACGTGTTCAAGGGCTACCACGCATGGATTATCGGCTACCACGAGGAATACTTCCAGAAAATCGGCCTGGCACCCAGCCAGAAGATCCCGATGTACAACGGAGCGCTGGAATGCGAGTTGCGCGAGTACATCATCTTCGACGGCGACTACAAGACGTTCCGCGCCAACGGCGGCCGCATCAAGGAGATCGACGAGCAGCAAGAGCGCCGCGAAGCCCGCAAAGAAGGCCCCCGCGCATCGGGAGAGCGCCCATTCAAGAGTCGCGACCGCGATAAGACACCCTTCCGCGACCGCGATAAAAAGCCGTTCCGCGACAAGAAATCCTCGCGTCCCTCCCGCGACGACCGCAACAAGCCCGGCGAACGCTCCCGCCTCTCCCCCCGCGGGCCGCTGCGCGACGAGCCGCGTCGCTCGGGTCCCCGCAACCCTCTCGAAGAAGAGTACCGCCCCAAGACAGGCCGCTTCTCCCGAGCAATCCCGGTCAAGGATCCTGAGCCGGAGAGCGACAACCCGCTCGCAAAGCGCCGCAACATCAACGCGTTGAAATCAATCCAAGGTAAGCAACCCTCACTCCCGGCCAATCCCGACGCCGCCCATGCTCCTACCATGCGCTCCCGCCGCGGATGGCGTAAACCCCCAGAAGCAGGCGAAACAAAATAGTTAAAGCTTCATATCCCGTTACGAGGCGATAAAGCGAAAAGTTTATGAAAAAAACAATATTGGCAATAGCCCTTTTCCCGGCCTTGGCTTGGGCATCCCCAAAAATCCAGATGGCCGAGACCACCCACGATTACGGCACCATCCAGGAGATGGCCGGCCCCCAACGCTGGGAGGTGGAGTTCCAGAACACTGGCGACGAGCCTCTGGTAATCATCTCGGCCTCTGCCTCCTGTGGCTGCACCCAGCCCACTTATCCCAAGGAGCCGATAAAGCCAGGTAAAACCGGCAAGATCAAGGTGACTTATATCCCGCAGGGTCACTCGGGCGAGTTTAATAAAGAGGTGAAAATCCGCACCAACGACCCCAAGCAGAAGAAGGTCACCCTCAAGATCACCGGCACGGTCATCCCCGCCTCCAAAAAGAAATAGGAAAGCGAGGAATCCACAAACAAGGAGCGTGGGCGCCCTCGCCCGCGCATAACCCTTAAACGGGCGAGGGCGCCCGTTCTCCTTGCTTGAGGATGCAACCCTACTGGTAATTCTATTGAAGCGATTAAGCGTAAAATGAAAAAAATATTTTTAATCCTGTTGGCGGCCCTGCCGCTGATGGCGTCGGCGCAAGCGAGTGTCGACTGGAACGAGCTGGTGCACGACTTCGGGGCCATCGACGAGCGCGACGGCAACGTCACCTGCGACTTCCGTGTCACCAATTCTGGCACGGTGCCCGTGGCCATCGTCTCGGCGCGCGCCTCCTGCGGATGCACTACCCCCCGATTCTCCACCTCCCCCATCCTCCCGGGCGAGACGGCCACCGTTGAAGTCACATTCGACCCCGTGGGTCGCCCCGGCCGTTTCGACAAAAAGGTGAAAGTGGACATTTCGGCTGGCGATGATGCCCAAAACATCTCCACATCGTTGAGGATCAAGGGCGTAGTGGTGGGCGACGGCGCCACTATCACCCAGCGCTATCCCCAAGGCGAGGGCCCGATGCGCCTGCGCTCCACCGTGGCCGCGTTCGGTTCGGTCAAAAACACCCGTCACGGCTCGGCCATGATCGAGGCCTACAACAACTCCAAGGACACGATCTGGCCCCACTGGGAAGGGTTGCCCTCCTACATCACCGTGCGACTCAACGGCGCCCTGTTCATCGCCCCGGCCGAGCAACGCACGATCATGCTCAGTTTTGACGGCCAAAACGCCCCGGAGTACGGTCTCGTTTCCTCCACTTTCACCCTCTACCCCGACCGCGGTGACGCCAACCCCATCGCCATCGAGGCCGTTGCCATGGTGCAGGAGGATTTCTCGATGATGACACCCACAGCCAAGGCCAAAGCCCCCGTTGTAGGCACCGAGAGCGACACCATCGACTTCGGCGAGATATCCCGCGATGGTGGCAACGTATCCCGTTCATTCTCAATCTATAACCGTGGCGACAATCCCCTGCTGGTACGCCGAGCCTACTCCAACGACCCGGGTATCGTCTCGGTCACCGTCACCCCCCAAAAGGTGAAGAAAGGCAAGGCAGCCACCATTACTGTAACGGTCGACCCCGCGCAACTCCCCTCCGAGATGCTCAACGCGCGTATCTCGGTGATTACCAACGATTATCTAACCCCCAACCTTATTCTCCGCGCAGTCGGAGACGTTAAATAGCCCTACCATGGACACCCATCACCAACATCCCGAAAACGACGAGCGGTACGCCGGCCTCACCGTCAACTCAGGCGTGGTCCAGCCCCCGTCGGTCAACCCATATTTTCGTCCTCGCAAGCGCCGCATGCCCACAGTCGCCGAGATCGTTGAGGGCATCGTCAAGGGCGACGTGACCATGCTCTCGCGTGGCGTCACCCTCATCGAGAGCCAAGCCCCCGACCATTACGCGATGGCCCAGGAGGTGATCGAAAAGTGCTTGCCTTACTCGGGCAAGTCGCGCCGCGTGGGCATCACCGGAGTCCCCGGCGCCGGCAAGTCAACGTCGATCGACGTCTTCGGCTTGCATGTGCTCCAGAAAGGTGGCAAGCTGGCCGTACTCGCCATCGACCCCTCCAGCGAGCGCACCAAGGGCTCCATCCTGGGCGACAAAACGCGCATGGAGAAGCTCTCGCAACACCCCAATGCTTTCATCCGCCCTTCCCCCTCGGCCGGTAGCCTGGGCGGTGTCGCGCGCAAGACCCGCGAGTCGATCGTGCTCTGCGAGGCTGCGGGTTTCGACAACATCTTCGTCGAGACCGTCGGCGTGGGCCAGAGCGAAACCGCCGTGCACTCGATGGTCGACTTCTTCCTGCTGATCCAGCTTGCCGGCACGGGCGACGAGCTTCAGGGCATCAAGCGCGGAATCATGGAGATGGCCGACGGCATCGTCATCAACAAATGCGACGGCGACAACGTCGATGCTGCACGCCTGGCTCAAGGACAATTCTCCTCAGCCCTGCGACTGTTCCCGTTGCCTGAAAGCGGTTGGCGGCCCGAGGTGTTGACCTATTCCGGTTATTACGAACTGGGAATCAAGGAGGTATGGGACATGATCGACCGCTATTTTGAGTTTGCCCAGCGCACGGGTTATTTCGACCAAAAGCGCCGGCAGCAAGCCCGCTACTGGATGTACGAGACCATCAACGAGCGGCTTCGCGAGGCCTTCTACGGCGACCCCGACGTGGCCGATATGCTGGCCGACCGCGAGCGACTGGTGCTCGACAACCAGCAGTCGTCGTTCATCGCCGCCCGCGATGTCCTCAACTTCTACTTTTCACGGCCCTTTAAGGATTAATGTTTTAAATCATTAAATCATTAAATCATTAAACCTTTAAGACGAGCCAAAGCGTTATTAATAAAAAGAGAAAGATTATGGAAACTACTCGCCAAGCCAAAATAGCACGCTTGCTCCAGAAAGAGCTGAGCGAAATCTTCCGCCTCCAGACGGCCAAAACCCAAGGCGTACTCGTGTCGGTGAGCGCCGTGCGCGTCTCCCCCGACCTGAGCGTGGCTCGTGTCTACTTGTCGGTGTTCCCCTCCGACAAGGCTCCCACGATACTCGAGAATATCAAGCGCAACGCCAAGACCATCCGCTACGACCTGGCCCAAAAGGTGAGGTTCCAGCTGCGCAAGACACCCGAGCTGACCTTCTTCCTCGACGACACCCTCGACTACCTCGAGCACATCGACGAGCTCCTCGCCGACAAAAAGGACGAGAAATAGGGTAGAGGCTTCCTTGGCCTCCTAAGTCACTTGGATGTGAAGGCGCTGAATTGGGCGGTGTCGCCCACAAAGGTGTTGAGGTCGACGCGCCCTTTCACCCCTGGCACCTTCCCCTTGTGGGAAAACTGCCACAGATGCCACTGGGCCGACGTGGGTGGGTCGGTGAACGAGCATATCCACAGGGGCAGGTCGTCGAGATAGTCGGCCACGTAGCGCGAGTGACCGTCCTTGTTGGTGTAAATCATCACCCCATACCCTTGAGCGATAAGGGTTTCGGCCATGGTCCTTACCTCTTGGCGGATGGTGGCCGTAGGGCGCGTGTAGGGATTGCCCCACTCCTCGATATCGATCACGAGGGGGAGGTCGAGGTCGAGCCCGCGCACGGTGTTTATCAGGTTGAGGGCTTGCATATAGCCCGAGGTCTCGAATCGGAAGAAATGGTAGGCCCCCACCTTCAATCCAGCGGCCTTGGCACCTCGGTAATTGCCTGAAAATGAGGGGTCAAGAAACGTGGCACCCTCGGTGGCTTTAATCATCGCGAAATTGATGCCGCTCTCGGCCACCTGGTCGAAATCGATCGGGCCGTTGTGCGACGACACATCGATGCCCCGCACGGGATAGCGCGCGGGGTCGATTTCGGTGATGCCCCCGGGAGCCGCGACCCACCAGATAGCCCACACGACGGCAGCGACGGCCACAATCGCGGTCACCGCTATCCTCACGCGCTTATTCCTCGGGCTTGGCATTATCTTGATTTTTAAATCCTTAAATCCTTAAATCTTTAAAGCATTGCGCTAAATGCTAAATGCTATACGCTAAATGCCAAATGCTATACAAGATTCAGCTTCAGCTCGGTCATAAAGGCTTTTATCTCGGGCTTTTCGGCCATGTGGGCCAGCACCTCGCGCTCATTCCACGTCGAGGGTGACGCGGGGCCGTGATTCACCTCCACCTGGAACGTCAGGGAGTCGTTCTCCACGGCGTCGCGCACGTGTTGCGTAATCTCGGGCATAAAACGCCTTACCAGCTCGGCTTGCATATCATTTTCCACCTTCACTGTCAACGGCGCGCTGGCCAGCAGCGGCGTGGCCCCCTGCTCACCGGCCACGGGGGTAGCGCCAGCACCAGCTGTGGGCTGGGCTTCGCGCATGGTGTTCTCGAGGATCTTCTCGGTGGGATGGAGCTCGGGAAACTTGTTCCACGCGGCGATGACAGCCTCGAGCGTGACGGCTTTGTTGCGCTTGGGAGCGGCTTGGACGGAAGCCTGGGCGGCTGGAGCGGCCTCGGGTGCGTGGCCGTGGATCGACAGGCGGGAGCGGCGTGGCATGGCCGTGGAGGGCACGCCTGGGGAGGGCCGTCCAAGAGCTGGCCCGCCAAGGCTGCCGCCTACGTTCTGGGGGGCTTGGGAGCCCGCTGTGGACACGCCTGGGGAGGTCACGCCGGGGGAGGGCGCGCCTGGGGAGGCCCCGCCTGGGGATGTGACTTATACACA
>JAJBVP010000139.1 GCA_020859755.1 Bacteroidales bacterium
AGCGTTCTTTTTTTATGCCCTAAATGTTATGGTGTGAATAATATAGGTTAGAAGAGGATCTTCTGGCTTCGGGGGTTAGAAGAGGATCTTCTGGGCCGGGGTGGAGGGGATGACGCGGATGTAGACCTGGCCCGGGGTGGGGTTGGTGATGCGTGCGCCCTGGAGGTTGTAGTAGAGGACCTCACCGGCGGGGAGGGTGTCGGCGTCGACTGCCTCGATGCCGGTTTCACCTTGTTCGATGGTCACGGTCTGGGAGTCCCAATCGACTGTGATTTTCACCGAGCCTTCCTCGATGGCCGACCAGTCGTCGATTTTCCATGTGCCGTCGCCGTAGCCGATCCAAGAGCCAGCGGCCGTGAGGGAAATGAACCCGTCGGAGGCACCGTCAACAACGACGGGTTTCAGTCGGTGGGCGTTGAGGCCGTCCCAGTCCTCAGAGCTTGAGCCAAGCTGTGTGGCCAAGCCGAAATAGGGACCGCTGAGGTGTACCTCTCCCTCAAAAGTGGAACCATCCTTTGTCAGGGCCACGCCATAGTTGGCATACCATGAGGCAATGTAGTTGACCAGGCCAATCACATAGATGTTCTCGGGTGCGGGCGCTGGAGTAGCAGCGGCAATGATGGTTTTGTTGGCCCAGTCGATGGAGAGCTCGCAATCACCCTCATAATTGTATAAAGCAGTGTTTTGGTCGCCCGCGATGAGATCAACCGTCGTGTTGAGAGGCACTGCGGGGTTGTACCATGAAGCGCTGTTGAACGTTTCCCACGACTCGCCATCCGAGGCCGAAGAGAGTTTGAACTCCAGGGCTCCGTCGATGGTGTAGGAGTATGTGTCGGTGTCGGGGGTGCAGCTGATCTCCTTGGCGTTGGCGATATCCCATTGGCCAAGCGCATCTGTGGCGCCGATGATATAGATGGGCTGGCCTATAGTTTGGTTGAAGCCAGTCCAGTATTCATCATCCATATATGAGGTCACTGATCCGGCGGGGACGTGGAGCGTGCAGGCGCTTTTAGTGAAGCTGTTGAAAGTGGAATCACTTTTTTTGGTGGCGCCAGCGGGAGGGATGGTTGCCTGGACGGTTATATCCACCAAGGCTTTGCAGTAGGCAAACACACTGGTGCTGAGGCTGTCGACCGAAGCGGGAAGGGTAATATGCGTCAAGCCGGTGCAGCTGTCGAAGAGATTTGATGGAATGGTTTTCAGGTCGGAGGGCAGGTCAACGGTAGTTAGGGCTTTGCAGCCGTAGAATGCCGAACTGCCCAACTCGCAAGCCTGTTGGGGCAAGGTGACGGAGGACAGCTTGGTGCATTCCCATAACGCATTATCCCCGATAGATGTCACCCCCGAGGGCACTTGTAGGGAGGTGAGGCTTGACGACTGGTTGAAGGCATCCTTGCCGATCGCGGTGACGGCATAGGTGGTGGAGCCGTAGGAGGTGGAGGTGGGGACGGTGAGGTCGCCGGAGTAGGAGGCGTAGCGGTTGTCGCGGTAGGTGACGGTGGCGGTGTTGTCGTCGCCGGCCTTGTAGTAGAAGGTCACGCCCTCGGAGTCGGCGGCAGTGAAGTCGTAGGGGAGGCTGCTGACGGTGAGTGCCTTCCAGTAGTTGGCGCTCTGGTAGGCCGTCATGGAGAAGCCGGGCACGTAGAGGGCGCAGGTCTCGGGCACGTTGTAGAGTGTGTAAGAGGTGGCCGTGGGCACCGTGGCGGCGTGGAGGTAGATCTTGGAGAGGGCGGATGTGGCCAGGGCGAAGTCATCGAGGCTGGTGAGGGTGGAGGGGAGATAGATGGTGGCAAGGGCGGAGCAGTTGCGGAACACGCCGTCCTTGATTTCGGTCACGCCCTGGGGGATCTCCACTTTCTTAAGGCTGGTGCATGCGTTGAACGCGCCACTGCCGATGGTGGTGACGGTGGAGGGGATGGTCACCGAGGTCAAGCCGGAGCTTCTTATGAACGCGTGGTTCCCGATTTCCGAGACGGTGTAGGTGCGGCCGTCGTAGGTGACGGTCTCGGGGATCGCCACGGCGCCGGTGTAGGAGGCGTAGCTGGTGTCCTTGTAGGTGACTGCCACGTGGTCGTTGTCGAGGATGTTGTAGTAGATGGTTACGCCGGCGGAGTTTTCGGCGGCGAAGTCGTAGTATGCGGCCTCAATGGTGGAGAAGTTCTTCCACACGTCGGCAGCCTGGTAAGCGGAGAGGGCGGCGGCGGGCACGCGCAGCACGCAGGAAGAGGAGATATTCGAGAACGCAGAGGACTCGCACGTGGGAGGAGTAGTGGCCTTGCAGGTGACTTGGGCCAACTTTGAATCCTGATAAAAAGCATATCCGCCTATATTGGTCACCGTTGAGGGGATGATGATGGAGGTCAGGGAGGCGCACTCTGAAAACGAATATGAGGGGATAGTTGTCAGGCCTTCGGGGAGGGAAACGGCGGTAAGGCTTTTGCAATACTGGAAAGCGTGTATACGCCAAAAGCGTATCCCGAGTTCGAATCTCGGTCGCTCCGCAGATAAAACGCTGAAAGTCAAGCACAATAAAGTGAGGCTTTCAGCGTTTTTAAGTAAAAATCCCATCATAGCATCTTAAAAAAAACAGCACAGTTGACGAAATTTGGCGACCTTTGACGACACCTGCCGAAAAAATCAGCGCAAGAATCAGCGCAAATTTTCGGGGGTACAATCACAAGGAATCAACGAGTTAGTCAATCAGCTGTTGCTTTTAAGACGATGGCAACACTAAGATTCTATCTCGACACCCGCGCCACAGGGGGTGACAAGAGCGAGAAGTCAGCTCCTCTCAAGCTCGCAGTAGTACACCGTGGCTCTACCTCTTACATCAATCTGAATCTTTCTTTGCTTCCTACACAGTGGAACGCAAAGACCGAAAAGATAATGAAGCATCCTCGCCAACAGTCGTTGAATGCGATGCTCAAAAAGCATATGATTTCGGCAGAGGCCGCAGTCATTAGCATTGGAGAGCAGGCCTCCCTCAAGACGATGAGTGCGAAACAACTCCGAGACTGCATTGTAGAAGCGGTACAGCAGGAAGCAAGTAAGAGTGCATCCCCCACTGTAAAAAAGGTTATAGAAGAAAACTCTTATACGGGACCTTCATTCATTGACATCTTTGATGAGAATATGAACATGAAGTCTCCGGGTAACAAAAGAGTGATTGCTTCAACACGCAGTCGCCTTGTCGCATGGCTCGGAGAAAAAAATCTCGCCCGTGTGAAGCCGGAGGATGTAACACTGAAATGGTTGCACGACTTCGAGGAATTCCTTGGCAAATCGTGTTCATCCGCAAACACTATCGGACTTCACTTGCGCAATATCCGTGCGGCCATAAACTACGCCATCGACTGCGGCCACATTACACAATATGTGTTCCGCCGAGTGAAGATACCGAAAGCCCCGACAAAGAAGCGTAACCTGCAAATAGAGGCATTGCGTAAGGTAATCTTCACGCAAGGCTTTGACGCAGACTTGGAGCGCTATCGCGATATGTTCGTCCTGATGTTTATGATGCGCGGAATTAACTTTGTAGATATGTGCAACCTCAAGGAGATAGAGGACGGATACATCGAATATGTTCGCGCAAAGACCCACAAGGTTTACCGCATAAAGGTTGAGCCTGAAATGCAGGTGCTTATCGACAAGTACCGTGGTAAACATTACTTGCTCAACTACCTTGACAATCACAAAAATTACCGTAGCTTTTACCAAATGGCAAGCCGTGGGCTTCGCTCGGTGAAAGCCAAACTTGATGCTGTTGATGACGGCATCACGATTAAAGGGCTTACAACCTATTGGACGCGCCATTCATGGGCTACGTTGGCTGCGGAACTGGATATTCCATTCGATACCATAATGGCCGGCCTCGGTCACGGAGGCAACACCGTTACCGACATTTACATCGAGAGATACCCCAAAAAAGTAGATGATGCAGTGCGAAAGGTCCTTGATTACGTATTATACGGCAAAGACTACCGCACTCCCGGAGAAGTGGAAGAAATTGCCACACCTCAATCGGTGGCCAAAAGGAAGCGCGGACGTCCGAAAAAGACCGTCTAATCATCTACGATTGGGTAGAAAACGCCTTTGAGTAACTGCGACATACCGTTTTCGGTAAAGGTCGCAGTTATTTTTTCGCAGATGTAGCGTTTGCCTCGGATGAGGAAAACAGAGCGGACATCGGGGATGGTGTCGGAGAGGAATTTGAAGGTCGTTTTCAGCTTCGGATCGATGTTGTGGATGATTTGGCCTCGGCGCACTTGTCGGTCGTTGATACGCAGGGAGAAATGGGCGTAGCTGAAATTGCTCCAGTCGTCTGCAATAACGATGTTCTCCACATTCGGATATGGCAGGTGGCTTCCCTGATAGTAGTTGGAGCCATCGTACCAGCCTATGTAAATGCAGTCGTAATACTCCGATTTCTTCTCTTTCTCACCTGCGGCAAGCGAGGAAACGCCATGCGTCTGCATGAACGGATACTTCTCCTCGTCTTCGCCCTGCACACCGCTGTCCTCGTCATAAGAGGAGAAAGAGAGGAAAAGTACTTTGCCATACTTCGGCTCTGTATTGTCAATCCATGCCGGAACAAACTCAATCTCCACCTGCTCGGCGTCCTCGTCCTCCGAGACGATGCGTCCACCAAAGAGATTGACAGGTTGCAGAATACATTTGTAGTTGAAATGTATTCTGACGTGCCCGGCAATGGAGGTGATACTCTTTACAGTCCGGCTCATGGCACGGATAACGAAGTAAGCGTCGCAGTCGGCGGCATAGAGTAGCTTGTCAATCTGACTGTTGCGGTGATGCTGACCGTCCCAGTTGGCGTAACTTTTATTGGCAGCGAGTAATTCGCGCATTGAGTTGTAACGGACAACGCGATTCTGCCAGCCCTTTATGAACCAGTCGCAGGAGTAGAATTTCCACATTTCGTGGTCGCAGTCCTTGTAGACAAGATTCTTGGATTCCAGATACTCGCAGCGTTCATCGTCAACCTTTACTTCGGTAGAGTGTTCCTCGACCACACTTTCAAGGCAGACCGGCTTCTTGGAGGCCAGTGTCGCCTGAGTGAAGGCAAAGGTTATCCGCTTGCCCCGGTGGTCGAAGTCGAACTCACCGCCGAGGAACAATTCAAGTTTCTCAAAATATTCCTCGACCGTCCAATGCGGCAGGGCGTTTGCGAAGCCGGGCATATACCACGCATGAGGGAGCGTGTTGCATATAAGGAGATACCTGTATTCCTCCACTTCCTCCCACTTGGAGAAGTCGGCGGCATAGCCGACGGCCTCACATATCTTCTTTGTGATGTAAAGGAGATATGGCTGCCATGACAGCCCTGTGGTGTCCTCGCTCCATTCATAGTGAGATTTATTCTGCACTGCATCATCGACGATATGCTCCGCCTTGTTCTGAATGTTGCCGGAATAGTCGTTGACCCACGGGAGCGCCACGCATTTGCAGCCGGAGTTTTCGGGGTACCACGCATTGGACGGAGTTATAGCCGACTTGTAGGTAGTAGGAGGCGTACCGAGGTCAAGTTCATTGATATAGACCTTGTCGAAAGTCTTGTCAAAGTTCTGCTCGCTCCTGCCCTCCAAGAACTGCGTCTTGACCTCGGTTTCGGAGATTTCGGTTATAGTGATGGAGCCGAACTTGTAGAATCCCTTGTCGCGTATTTCGCAGTCGAAGATAACTTTCTTTGCTGCGACATCGGCACGGTTGATATGTCCGAAGATAGCGATATTTTCGGGGCAACCACGAAGCGGAAAAGTAATGGTTAAGGTGTAGCCATCGCTGCCCGAAAACATTCTATTCTCTGAAACGTACTCAAAACTTGTACCTTTTTTGAGTGCGGCCAGTTTATTATTGACGTAGATTTGCATTATTTACGGGATTTGGGTGATTTATTTTTCATTAAACGGTCGTATTCATCCTGTGCCTGTTGTATGCCGTGATCGCCGGTAACGGTGTTTACGGTGACAAAAGGCTCACTCAATCTCTCGTTGAGCCGAGAGATTGAAGCAGAGAGCGGAGTGTGGAGAGCGGAGAGGTTATCGAGCGCATCTGCCACTCGCGGGTCCGCATAGGTGTTGTTCACCACGGTTGGGGTCTGAGGCTGTGCGGCCAGGACTGCGGGAGCAGTAATCGTGCGCGACACATCGGCGGCGGTTATGGAGCCGATAGTGTTGGTTCGCTGCGCATAGTCCAGAGCCTCCAACAACGGGCGAGTTCGGGGATTATTGACAAGTCGCTGCGAGGCGACCCATTCCCCTTTGTGAACGACACCTGCCACTTCATCGGACTTGCCCTCCGGGGTAAAGCCGCCGGATTCATACCCCTGCGCCTCCGATGCCTGTTGCTGCTTCTTGATAGCCGCAATCTGTATCGCACCTGCGGCAATAGCCATAGCCGCCGCAATAGGAGCAAGGATGTAGCCGACCACCGGCACGGCTGCTGCAGAGCCGTAGGCGTTCAAGGCGTTGGTGGCAGTCTGTGCCACTGCCTGTATTACCTGCATCGCGAACATTTTGCGGTTCGCCTCCTTCTTGGCTTTGGCAATCTCCTTCTCCTTGTCCTTTTCGAGTTTCTTCACCTTGTAGCTGTTACCCTCTGCACGGGAGATTTCGGCATCATACCGCTTGTTTATTTCAGCGGTCTGCATTTCGAGTTCAGCCTGCATCATGGATGAAAGTTGCGAGAATACCGCCGACATACCCGAAACGAGGGTGTCAAGCGTCCCGGTCAACGCCTTGCCGCCGTCGGAGTTAAGCCATTCGACAGAATCGGCGATACCGCGCTCCATAGCGTTGCGAGTGTCTTCCTCGGCAAGAAGGCCGTACTTCTTTTTCAGGGCGAGCTTCGCTTTTTCGTAGGCTTCATCAATGCGCAGTTTCTCTGCTGCATTGTTCCCGGCTGCGGCAAGTTCACGCTGATACACGACATCGAGCAAAGCGAGGTCGGCGTCATACTTAGCCTGAGCCTCCTGCGGATTGTCGCCGAAGAAGTCCTTCTTCATGGCGGCATACTTCGCTTCGAGCCGTTCACGTTCCTGCTGCTTGCGCTGCATCTGCGCGATCAGCAAGGACTGTAACTGCTGCTCGGCCTGTAACCGCTCCCGGCTACCCTCCTTTGTGAGAGCAACGAGTTTGCGCTGATGCTCGATTTCGGCTTCCTCCGTCTTGATGTCATAGGTTTCCTTGGAGATGGAGCCGTCGATATAGAACTGCTTCAACTTCGCCAGTTCGGTATTGTAGCGGTTGTTCTCCGCCTCGATGGTCTGCTCGTCAAGATGCTCCTGCTGTTTGCGCTGCGCCTCGCGCCACTCGGCTGTAATCTTCAGCCGCTCAGTTTCCGTAAGGTCGGTATGAAGAAGCTGCTTCTCGCAGAACTCCACGGCTATGCGGTCCATTTCCTTAGTGTAAGCGATATAGTCAGACTCGCCGGTGGCGTAAGAGATACGCGCCGAAGCCTCGGCCTGTTCGCGCCACTCCTTTTCCTTTGCGAACTTGTCCTCGGTTGCACCGCTGCCCGAAGCTGTGTTTATAGGCGTGTTGCCCGGAAGATTGACAGCCGGATTTTCGGGCATTTCCAGAGCGTCCGCAGAAATCTTGTATTTCTGCCGCAGAAACTCGTTGGCCTCGTTGAGTTGCCGCTGCTTGGTAAGGTTTGCCTGATACGCCGCCTCCGAAGCATTGTAGGTCTGACCCGTTGAAGCGACACGCCGGGCGTATGGCGCGACATCCACCATCTGACCCACTGCCGCGTCTGTTGAATTGGTGTAGTTCTGGTTACTCTCCATCTCACGCGCCCTGTCCCAGTCGGCAACTGCGGCATTGTGCGTCGCCTTGTCGCGGTCTCGCTTCTGTCTTAGCCCCGGCGCCTGTTGTTCGAGAGTGAGAAGTTCTTTCTCATTCTCCACAATCTTGTCGGCGGCTGCTCTCGCCCTCGCCACTTCGATAATGGAGTCACGCAACTGGTCGTAGGCGGTCTTTGCCTGACCGACCATAATCTGCTCCGTGGAGAGGTTCTTGAAATAATCGGGATAAAGTGCCTGTAATTTCTCAGCGGCCTTGCGCCGCTCGTCGGTAGACTTCGCTTCATCGGTCGCCTCCTTGTAGAGAGCTTCGAGACGCGCAATCTCGGCGTGGCAGTATTCCGAGGACTTCTCGTCGAGGTCAGTAAGCGACTTGCGGTATTCCTCCTGCTCCTTTCGGGCTTTCTCCGCTTCCTCCGCAGCCGTTTTGAAACGGTTGGCGAGGGCGTAGACCGCTGCACCGAGGGCAAGCATCAGTCCTACCCAGTTTGAGAATTTCATCGCAGCCATTGACTTGCGCCAACGCTCCTGCATGGTGTAGTTCACCTGAAGGCCGTTGGTGAAATACTGCACGGCGTTGATGAGAGGTGTAAAGAGAAGCCGGACGGCAGGGAGAATCATGCGGACGAGCTTCATTGCTCCGTGGAACAAGGCGGTGGCTTTGGTGGCAAGTGTTGTTCTTGTGGTATATACGAGCATTATCACATTGTAGGCGGCGATTGCTGCCACACCTGCGATAATCTCGCGGCGGTACTTGATGAAGAAGTCCACCATAGCCGACAACGCTTTGAGTGCGATAGTCGAAGAAGAAATTACAAGGCGCATCACCGGCTGTAATTTCTCGCCGAGTTCCACGGCAAGTTCGTGGACGCGGTTCTTCGCCTTGTCAAGCTGCGCCTGAACGGTATTGTTCTGCACCTCAAACTCCTTGTCGATAGATGTAGCCTCGGCGAAGGCTTCGTTGGCGACAAGCTGCTGACTCTTGACCTCGTCGATATGGTTGGCGAGGGTCGAGAGCGCCGAGATGGCACGTGAGCCGTTCTCGCCCATGTCCTTGAACATCGGAGAGAGGACATCCATGTTGCCGACCTGTTTGAGAGTCGAAAGGAACTCGATCAGGGCGGCATTCATATCCGTTTTTACGAGATTGGCGAATTTCTGCACGTCCATACCGGCGACACGGGCATACTTGGCCGGATCCTGATAGATACGCACAATAACCTGCGAGAGAGCCGTCGAAGATGCTTCGAGCTTTTGGTTATTGGAGTCAAGTACAGCGGCGAAGCCCATAATCTGCTGCACGGTCATACCTGCCTGCGCTCCCACGCCACCCATTCGCGAGGCGAACTCGGCGATATAGGGAGCGGAGGCGGAACAGTTCTGCGATAACTCGTTTATCACTGAACCGACCGACAGCAGAGCCTTCTCGGTGCCGAGGCGTTGTTCATCGCCGAAGATGCCTGTCAGTTTGGAGAGGGTCAGCGTGGCACCGCTGCCGAGGTCGTCGAGTGCGACATTGATTTTGTCGGCTGCGCGGACAAAACCGAGAACATCCTCCTGCGAGGACTTGCCGAGGCGGCCTGCCTCCTGCGCAAGCTGATTCAGTTCCTCACGGGAGGTGCGGGTGTCTATCTTCTTGAACTCCTCGTTGAGCGCCGCGACTTCGTCTGCGTCCATACCCGTAAACTTACGGACGTTAGCCATCTCCTGCTCCATTTCGGCGTAGGCGTTCACGGCTTTGCGCCCTGCCATTACCAGGCCGGTAATGGCTGCGCCTACGGCGAGGAGCGCCATCTGCCACTTGTTAATCCAGTTCATTACGCGGTCAGAAAGCGACTCCTGCTCACGCATGGAGTCATTGACCTTGTCAATCTCGGCTCTGACCGCCTTGATTTTCTCAATCTGCGCGTCCCATGCGGAGGTGCCTCTCTCGATGCCGCTCAGCTCGTTCTTCAACTGCTTCAACGCCTTGTTAAGTTCGCGCGGTGTCGCTTTGTCAAGACGATGCAGAATATTCTCCACCGATGCCGACGAGCCTTTCAACTGCTCCATCATTCTTTGAGTGGAGTTAAGCTCACGCTGAAGTTTCTTCATCGTGGCTTTATCTCCTGCGGTGGCTGCTTTCGCTATCTGCTTTTCCAGACGCTTCGCGTCCTTTTCAAGAGAAGAAAGCATCTGCTGGGCTTGCTTGCCGTTGACGGATAGGATTACATTGGCGGTACTGGTATAGTTTGCCATTGGTTTTCTGAAATTTGTTGTTCAACAGCAAATTTCAGTCGAATTTTCAACCCCCTAAAAGACACTTCGGACGGCTTGCAGATATGGTCTTTTAAGCTGACAATTAGAGGCATAGCGATAGCGGAAGAAATAGACGTTAAACACTTTTTAACGCAGCTTCTTCGAGTAAATTTCAACTATTCCCTGAGTTGAAATTTTCAAGTAGCGAAGAATGAGCGGTTTAGAGGGTGCAGGGAGAAGTTTTCTCCCTGCTACCGTCTGTAAAGACCCCCCACCGCCCTCAAAGAGATTGCCGCTCTGACCCCTTTTCTCCCCACCACTATATGCAGAACGGGCGGTCAAATTGCTGCCGTGAAGGTCAAATTTCCGCATCGTGGAAATTGACCTTTACGACAGCACTCCGCTCTCTCGCTTGCGAGGCTAAATGTGGCGATGTGCGGTGATGACGATGCGGCGCGTAACGGAGGCGAGTCAGCCAAAGGAACGGAGGGAACTCGGAGTGCCTACATCGGGATTAGAGCAAACGGCAGGAGTCGCGGAGGCACGGAGCGACAGGCACTTTGTCGTGGGCTTGCACTAAGACAATGTGCCGGCCTGCCCTTGCCCTAAGCCGTAGGCAGACTCGGAGTGAGTGAAGTGGTTGGCCGACCGCCGGAGTGGAGTAAGTGCATCGGCGCACCGTGCATCGGGGCCTGGGGGAGCCGACAACGGAGGCTGGGGGCTAATGCGCTTGCGCGAATAATGAAAATGCAGAGGTCGAGACGCTGACGGCAGCTTCCTCTACGGGTGGGAAGGAGTGTGAGCGATATGGCTCGGCGAAATGTAGGATTGAGCGCAGCAGACGCGGCATGGACGAGCCGGAAAAACAAGCGGAGGTTTCGGGGCACACTGTAATGCAATGGAAGTATGAAGATAGTTTGTGAGTGCAGGTACAGACGTAGCGGCCCGACACCGTGACGCAGGAGCGGTGTCGGGAGGAAGCGTAGTCAAGCCGGAGGGAACAATCTATCGACCCGAATACCGCAGCGGTCGCTATTCACAGCGGAGAGAAGCGCAGCCGTGAACAGCGATGTTCGGGCTTGACAATGACTGGGTATGCAAGCGATTGACGGAATGAGCGGTCGATTGCCAATGGCGCACACGCTCCGGGTGGGGCGATAAATCCTGCCGTCAGCATCCGGCCTCGGCGACAAATAAAGCGTCGCAGACTAAGGATAGCGAGTGCCACCGGCTAATGTCCGTGCGTTCATCAGTCCTCTTATGGGTGGGAGGATGGTGGCGTATGTCGGCAGTGCGCCGACCGTAGGCCGCAGTGCAGATGCCTGTCCTTGCGAGTCGGAAAAGCAAGCGGAGGTTTCTTTGCGGAGCAAAGCGCCAAAGGCGATTACGGGGCACACTGTAATTGGAACGGACCCGACGCCGGAGGCGCAGCCGTAGGTGTCGGGGGTAAAGCGGAAATGGAAGTGTGAAGATAGTTTGTGAGTGCAGGAGCAGACGTAGCGGCCCGGCACCGTGACGCAGGAGCGGTGTCGGGAGGAAGCGTAGGCAAGCCGGAAGGAACAATCTATCGACCCGGAACCCGCAGCGGTCGTTAGTCGAAGCGCAGAGCAGCGGAGCCTCGACCAACGATGCTCGGACTTGCAAGGATGTAGGCATCAAACGGAGGACGCAGGGAGGTATGTATGGCCGCCATACGCCACCAGCCGGGAGGGTCAAAGAAGATGAACGCGAAAAACAAAACGAGCTACCCTCGCGGGCAACTCGTTCTGACAATTTATGAAGAAAGTTCTACTCTTGCAGTGCTGTATGAGTTATCGTTTTCGGTAGAAAACGGATAATAAGCAACCAATCACAAGAATTGTGATGATGAACATAGTAGAACCGTCAGGCGGATTATAGAGGCGCGTTGTGGCGGTGTGTTCTGTCGAAGTCTCGGCGGCTGATTGATGATAGGCCACCGTATCAAGCCGATTGAAGGCTTCGACGCTGTCCCTATGAACACGCCGCTGATCTATGACGCGCCCACGAATAGCCTTGATGCGAATAATCTCAGGCTGACAGGCGACGGAGTCGCCGATTGAATAAGGACGCTCGATATTGATTTTCAGGGTATCGAAGCTAAAATCAATATTACGGATAGCGGAATCAATCACCGCGATTGTGCGGTGATGTTCCGACCGTGCGACGCTGTCTGATGTAAGGTATTTATCCGAAACAACTTCTTTGTGGCTCTTGCAGCCGAAAAGAATCAGCGCGAGCGTTACGATGATTATTTGTGTCCGCATAGTTCCGGCTCTTTCTGAACGTTGAACGAAGGACACGCCTTGTTTGCAAATTCGTTGTGTCCGTGGACTGTTGCACCGGGATATTTGGAGCGCAGCTCTTTTACCAAAGAGATTAGCGCGGCACGTTGTGCCGGAGTGCGCGTATCTTTCGGGGTCTTGCCGTCAGCGGCACAGCCCCCGATGTAGCAAACGCCTATGGAGTTTGCGTTATGGCCCGTGCAGTGTGCGCCGACCTGGTTTTCAGGACGGCCACGATGAACGCTGCCGTCAAGGTAAATCACATAGTGATAGCCGATGTCGCGCCAGCCGTTGCCCTTGACGTGCCAGTCACGAATCTGTTGGACGGTGAAATTCCGTCCCTCGGCGGTTGCCGAACAATGAAGGATGATTTTGTCAATCTTTCTCATGGTTACTGGAATTATTGCTGTACTGGTAATGATACTTCATGCCGAAAACCGCGCCCGCGAATGTGAGGATTTCGCCGAAAGCCACGAGAACTGAGTCGTGGATTTTGCCGGGCGGCGGCACGATGAAACCTGCGATTAGCAGGGCGCATCCGACCACGATAAGAAAAATCGCGGCAAGAAGCGTGATTGTCGGTTTGTGTTTGCGAATTTCCATTGTAAAATATTGTGTATGTGGAGAAAAAGTATTACCTTTGTGTATTGTTAAGTGAAACCAAGCTACCTGACCCGGACACCTCTGAACGAAAGTGAAGCCAAGCTAAGAAACGTGTATACCTCTGACAGATGCGAGATAGCATTCCCCGTATTCGGGCTATCTGTGTCGGTGTATATGTGATAGCATTCCCCCGCAGGTTTATCCTCCGGGCTATCGGAATGAAGTTTATGAGATAGCATCCCCCGAAGCGCAAGCTCCGGGCTATCTTTTTTTATGGGGGTTACTTTCCGAAGTGCCATGTTTTTTTCGAGGGATTGTAAATGACCGTGAACTCGGCGAGCGAACTTACGAGGTTTGCCGTAGTGATGAGCGAGCGGCCCGGCAGTATTTTCTTGGCGAAGCCCAGGGCGAAGCGAAGCCTGATAAAACGATGCTTCTGCGCGTTCTTCGGGTCGAGTAGACACACCTCGGAACGACCCCAGCCGATGCACGGTGCATTGTCCTTGTGTCTGTTGAATTGCTTGACAAGCGTTTCGGGAGCAGACGAGTAGGTATCACAAACAGTACATAGGTCGTGATGCGGCTTGGCGTTGAAAGTGAGGATATTGCCGGAGGCAATCTTCACCATATAGACCGTGCCGAACAGATTCCAGCCCTTGCGCTTGTCGCCGTATTTCTTAGGTGTAGCACCTGCTTCGAGGGCTACCTTGTCATCCCACGGGTTGCGCTTGCGCGTAAGCCGGAACAGATACGGCACATAGCCGTCTGTGATAAGCTGCTGCGCACCATATAGACGAAGTTTGCCGTTTTCGACCGACACCTGTATCTGGGCTGCGTTATACAGACCTTTCGAGCCGTCGGTCATGCCGAGTTTGGCTTGGATAGTGTCGAGAAGTTTCTGAATGTCAGCGACAGCGCGGCGAGCGTTGTTAAGGTCAACGACCTGCTGCGCTTTCATCACACCGGCCCGCTCGGTAGTCGCCATGTTGATTATTGTGGCGTTCTCGTTGGTTGACTGTGTGCCCGTGAGCAGGTCGATGAACGTGTTCGAGAGCCTGACGAAATTACGGTCAGCGGAACCTTGCTGCAATTTGAACACGACATTGTGGTCAACTTTCGACAGGGAGTTGTACCAGTTGCCGAGAATCTGTTGAGTCTCGGAAGTTCCGGCGGTCGCGAGCAGATCCGCGATGCGTTGCAGGATATAGCCGAGGGATTCCGGGGTAATGGAGTCCTTCGTCTGCAACTTGCGGAACTCGGATATAATCTGAGTGAGCGATTTAGTATCAATAGCCATAATGAAATGCGCCGGTGGCGCGGTTTATGGGTTATCGTTTATAAGTTTATTGGCAAAGATACCACTGAAATAACGCGCCCGAAAAGACACTCAAAGAGTGACGGAGCGGCGCATTATGTCGGGATTTAGGGCGTTGGAGACTGCCCGGCAGAACTCCTGGCCGAGAGAGTCAGCATAAAATTCCTGAATGTTCATCACCGAGGCGAAGTATTTGCGAGAGAACCACCGCTTGCGCTTGCGACCATTGGCGCGGCCAATGTCGCCGGGGTTTCCTCGCGGAGTATTTCGGCCAGTGCCGTAATCGACGAACAAGCCGTAGGTGTTGAAGGCTTGCGAGAGCGTTATGTCAATGAACTTGCCGTCGGCAGTCATGGATATGCCAACCGTGGAGCGGTAAAGCGCCCCTGTGTCGACCGCTCCGAGAAGCGCGATTTGTTCGCGCCATATCTTTACCATTGTAGCGTTGAATGCGCGGACGTATTTACGCCGGGCTTCAAGCTGTTCATCCGTTCCACTCATCTTCGTTGAATCTTAAATCAGTGTAGACATCGACGGCGATTTGGAAGTATGCGCACGCACAGCCGGAGAAAAAATAGCGGTCAATCTCGTTGAACGATATTCGGGGGTCGATATAGATGCAGTTCTGCTCTAATCTGACCCTTTCGAGGATGAGTTTCGACATGAATTGTCGGAACAGCTCGCGCATGATTTCCATACATTCCGAGCGAGCCTCCATATCATCGGCGGCGTGGCGCATGGCGAGAAAAACGGTTTTGAATCGCCGGGTGCGCGGCGTGTTGTTCAACTCTGTATAACCGTCGGCAATATCGGACACGCAGACGAAGGCTTGCTGAGTCTGCGCCTGATTGACCGCTTCCTCGAAGCCGTCAAGACCGCTTACGCGACAAAAAACAAATTGCTCACTCTGAGCTAATTTGTTGGTTGCGGTCAGTTCCTCGAAGAACTTGGCCGCATCCCATCGACCGGTGAGTGGCTCTGTCATTTTGTAGAGATTTTTGCGTTCAACTCCTTATACTCACGAGCCTGGGCGTTAAGCTCGGTGAGCGCACGGTGCGTATCGAGGGCGAGGACTTCGGCCTCTTTGGTGATGTCCCCTTTGGTGAGCGCACGAATTTGTGCGTTCATAGCGTCCTCGACCGAGGTAGACGAGCCAAGCAAGTTGCCGTCCGAGGCACCTGCGATGGGTTGAAAGAAATCGGAATACTTGCGCGACAGCGTTTCTTTGAGCGCGGCGAACCAGTAGAAGATGCTGATACGTTCTGATGGCTTGAAAGGCATTGACTTTCCGTAGAGCGTCGCGCCGAGTTCATCGAGAAGCGCATCGTCTTGGGTCGAGAGATAACCTTGATAAAGGTTATCGCAGATGATGTAAGTTTCAAACGGCACTTCGGAGAAGTCAGCCGGGAGCGCGTGTTGGCGGTTGATTTTGGAGAGCCGGACAGGAACGGTCGGCAGCGAGCCGAGCCAGTCGAGATGCGGAAGCAGCTCGGCGAGTGTGAGGGGGGTAACCTCAAAAATGAACTTTCCTTTTTTGAGAAGATACGCTCCACTATCCTGACGGCCAATAACCTTTGTGCCGCTCCATTGGAGGAGGCATAAGGTCTTGATTTCGTCGGTGGCATACTCTTTGGCGATAAGGTCGTAGACATATCGCAACTGCTTGTCGCCGAGTTCGTGCCAGCCTTGCGGCACGATGAAGTTTATTGAAATAGTCTGCATAGTTGATTGAAAATTAACTATGCGAAAGTACGGTAATGCGCTGACCGGGTAAAAGACAACGAAAGCCCCGGATTTCTCCGAGGCTTCCTGTTGGCTGAGGGTCGTTCAATACTCCTGTTCGTGGATATTGATGCTCGATATATACTCGTGGCAGTCGCCGAATTTCTCAATGACGAGCATCAGTGCGAATGAGCGGTTGAAGGTGAAGATGTTGGACCACAGGCAGGTGGAATCATCTGTGAAATGTATGAAAGCGAAGAACTTTCTTGCACCGTCGGGGCATTTCTGCGAGTAGTCGGTGATGTTGGCGAAGTCGCGCTCAACGGGTCGTTTGTCGGGAAGTATCATATCGAATTGATTTAGAGTTATGTGCCGAAGCACTTTTGATTTTACAGCGCAATAATTGGGAGAGCGCAGAAAGCGGCAATGCAAATAATCCCAAGAAAAATTTTAAGGCCCGTGGTGGCCGTCAAATACTACCTGCAAGGTGGAGATTTGTAAAAATTTTCGCAGCCCCGGAGGTGGCGGCAAGGTACGAAGCCGGGATAGCTTGCGGTATTTGCAGATAGCGGTGCGCCCTACCTTTGCGTCAGGAAAATCAGTGCCTCGTGCCATAACTCCAATTTGATATGACCGACAGACGGCCCATGCGACTACGCTTCACTGACTGCCGAAATGCCCCGACACCATCAAAAGAAATATCCCTTCGCTTTCTTTTCATTGCGGAACACCGGCGGTGCAAACAGCTTCGCGGTTTCGGACTGATGCCATTCGGGAAATTCGGCTTCGTGCTGCCGTATATAATTCACAATATCCGCGAGCCTCCGCGAGTTGAACGACCCACAGCGCAGGTAGCCGACAACCTGCGCTTTTACCTGCCGGACAATCTCACTCCGCTTTGCCGTCAGATCTCCGCGCAGGTTTTCGGAGCGGAGCGCTGACATCAGTTCGGGCGACAGCCATTCTTCAGCTAACGAGGCTTCAAGGTCTATGACCTGTGAGCGGAGTTCGAGATATTTCTCCCAACGGCATCCCTGCACGTTTCCGATGCTGTCAACGATAGAGAGGTCAGGGAAAAGTGTTGCGCCGAAGAAATCGGCTTGTGAAGATGAGAGCCACTTTGATGCACCGACAAGTTCGGGCAATAGCGCGGCGATGCAATCGTCGCGATGGCTCAACATCGAACCTACGAGCCTATCGACACGCGGCTTCGATGCAGGAGCGAGGTTTGAGGTGTTCACTACCGCAAAACCATTGGGCGTAAGCACAATGTCGAGCGAAGGAATAGCACGGCGCAGAGCGTCTGCGACAACGAGCCGAGAGCACAATATCTTGATATTGTTGCTGTCGGTGTAACCGCAGATAGTATTAAACGTACTTTCCGAAGTGAAAGTCGTTTTGACCCAGTCCTCGGCGAGGTCGAGAAAGAGCGCGAGCCTTTCGATAAAGGGCGTTTCGCCCTTGACCGTGGCGATAATGTTAGGGATATGGGCGCGTAACTGCGCCTCAGTCGTTATCAGTTTCATTGGAGTTATCGTTGTTGGGGAGTTTAACCTGCTTTGCGTCTTGGTGTTCATCGAGAGTGGTAAGTTGGATAAACGGCACGTCTACGGTGACGTTATCCCACTTGTTAAAGCGGATGATGATGCGATGGACGGTAAAGAGCAGGTCGTGATATGGCTTCTGCAATGCCTGAGCGATGGTGTAAAGCTCGCGCTTGTCAGAGCCGGAGTTGTTGGTCTGCGCCTTGCCGGGGACTGAGCCGACGAGATTACTATGCACACGCATAGTAAAGCATATCATATTGATAGCTTCCTGAATGTCGGTCTCCCAATCGCCGCCCTCCTTGCTGTCGTCAATCTTGTTGATTACGACGTCGTGTTGCTCCTTGCCGTCGGGCGATATATAGAACGTGGAGAACCATGCTTTGCCGGAGTTCTCCGCGCCGGTCAGGAAATCGAGGATTTGCTGCTTCTCACGCACGATGCGCTCCTGCTGCTTGCGACGGTCGGTGATGCCCTCGGCACGGAATATGCTCTCCCAGTAGGTCTTGCTTATCTCTATATGATACTTGATTGGGGCAGAGTTCTTTAACTTTGCCTCCTTTGCGATGCCGATAAGCTGCTTGATGTTGTACCACTTGCCCCGGAATAATGCGCCATAGTAAGGTATCGGGTAATAAGTGCTGTCGACTGTCGGGATTCGCGATACAATCGCGAATTTCCGGCACTTCGAGTTCTTCGTGGACGAAGCGCCCAAGGGCGATGATTTGGCGAGCTTGTCTTGCAGATCTCGCCACGGAGAAGCCGGGTCGAGCAGGTCGATTTCCTCGATGTCGCTGCGCGATGAGATAGCCTTTCGCCAGTTGGCGTAAAGGATTTTGGAAATACGACCGTGCTTGTCAGCCGGAGTGAAGCGACAGTAACAGGCTTCCTTTCTCAACAGACGGACGATGCGCGATCCGTCCTCGTTGAGAATAAGCACTGACACGGCGAAGCCGAAGTGCTTAAAGTCCTGACTAACTCCGAGAAAGTATGAGGCGAGGTCGTTGTCGAGAGTGAAGTCCTCGACTTCGCGCTTGACCGCTGCGGAAGCTTCGGTGGCGCAGTATTGCAGCCCCGAACCGTAGCAGACTTCGGCGTTGAAACATTGGCAGGTTGCCAGTGTTTCGTCTTTCTCGACAAGCGCGAGCAAGTCGAAAGGCATCTGATTGTCGCCGCCCCAAGGGATATACGAGAGAGTATCGTCTACGATGGTCGGCACAATATCCACATCTTCGCGGAACACTGACGCGGAATTGACAGTAAACGCGGCACGGGCCTGATAGCCCGGCAGCGTCTCGACGGAGTTAAAATTGAGTTCAGAAAAAGAAAAGTCCATATCGATGCTGATTTTTCAGCAAAGGTATGGACGGTATGAGTTTAGCGAAAAGACGTGGTTATTTACAAGCTTTTCTAAGTCTAATCCATGCAGGTATACCTCTAAACAAGTGAACAATAATAAGTATGCTCATGGCAATACCTAAACCATAATGCCACAAGCCAAGATGCGGAATCTTGACAGGCGATAATAATTTTATGGCTCCTGTCACTAAAGTCAGGAGAAATATTGTCTTAAGAATAGAAGTTGAAACATAGAACCATTTGACCTTGTTCTTCAAGGCTGAGAGCATTTTGTTGAATTGCTTCCAATGGACAATGGTAAATACACTCATTGCGAAGCCGCAGACCCAATGAATAATTTTAATTAAGTCTCGTGGTTCGATGAGTAAACCGTGTTTCTTCAGATGGAGAATTATGCCTGAAATTAGAGTGATGGCGAAAAGAATAATTATCGTCATCCCTATATTTGACTTAAGTTTTAATGATGTCATATTTGTCTATTTTGTTTAACAATACAAAATTAGTCATTTTCAGCGAGGTATCAAAGAAATACTTCAAGGTCGTTGACGCGGAAGATACAGCAGTCGCGTATTTTGCGGCACTCGCCGGAGGCAAGCAGCTTGACATTGCGCCAGCCGCCGTAGAAGTTGTATCGCAGTGAGATACAGTTATGCAGCTCCAGTATGGAGCCGTCGGATTTCCATACGGAAATATCGACAGGGTCGCAGCTGTTGAGCATCGTTCGGGCTGTGCTTATATGGATTGATTGTGCCATTGGTGCGAGTTGATGAGTTGACGAGTAGCGAGTTGACGAGTTTACGAGTAAACGAGGTTATAGGGTTCTGAGAATATGCCGGGCGAAGCAGAGAGCCGGACGTTTGGGCGGTTCTCGACATATCGCCACGTAAACTTGACGGTGTTAAGTTTCTCGTCGCCGTCCTGTATCTCGCAGGTGCAGTCGGTAATGAGTATCGGGGCGAGAAGCAGCGGGTCATAACTGTTGGTCGGGTCCGGCTCGATTCGGAACACATCGTGCGACGAAAAGAGTTGGTCTATCCACTCCGCTTCGTCAGAAGTCAGTGGCCCGACCTCCACTTCGTATGTCTTGGCAGTCGACTGGTTGTAGAATCGCGACTGGCCGTTTATGATGGCGAGGGAGCGTTCAACGTCGGTCTTTGCCGTGGTTACCACCGGCAAAGTAGCCGTATCCCAGACATTGAAGCAGTTGCGGAAGTAGAACGATTCAAGGTCTGTGAGCGAGTTGTCGACGAAGCAGGTAACAGACCGCTGACCGCAACGGACGGTGAACGACAGCAGCGTAATGTCGCCGGGGCGAGCGGCGGCGAACCCTGCGGCATCGGCAATGACCGAGGACAACGGCACGTTGATCTGCACGACCCCGGAGGTGTCGGCGGTCTTGCCTGAATCCATAATGTAACGGTGTTGGTATGGAGCATCCGAATCGGCTTTGCGGAAGGTGTGCTGTACCGAATATTCCAGACTCTCCCCGGCTTCCGCATAGAGGAACAGGGAGAGCGTGGAGCCGGTGGCGACACGTCGCATGGATAGCGTTGTCAGGAAATTCTCTTTGAGAAACGTCGGAATATCCGTGCAGACCGTGAAGCGGTCGCAGTAAAGGATATGGAGGACGCATGAGTCGGCTTTATTGTTGACCGTGTCGGTGAATACGCGAAGGGTAAAGTCGGCGCATGACTGGCCCGACTTGTTCATCTCGACCTCGATGAGCGAGCCGAGGTCGTAGAGCATTACATAACCGCCGTGGGCGTAGTAACGCTCCGAGAGAATGACGATGCCGCCGGTGGCGGTCAGCGTGACATCGACAAAATCGCCGTCTACGGCCACGGTGATTTCACCGACAGCCGAAGAAAGGATGACGCCCTGGGGCTTGTATGTAATTCGGTGTGCCATGCCGCAAATTTATTGCGGATATGAGCCACGGCAAAAGACAGCCGAAAGCGGCCACTCCACGGAGGGAGCAGCCGCGAGACCGACGGTTTGGAGAGGTTATTTCTCCAGATGGTCAGGAACGAAGTCGGGCGCGTCGGGGTCGATGCCTCGCGCGATGTATTTTGAGCGCAGGGCGTTGTACGTCTGAACGACTATCTGATTGATGACGCGGAAGTGCAGGTCTTCAATCAAGAGTGCGAGCTGTTCCTTGTGCGATGGGAACTGAGTGCCGAAGGCGTAGTTGATAGTCCGCGCTGCATCGAGGATAACTTGCAGCTCTTGTTCGGTGAATTTGTTGTAGTTGATTTCCATTGTTTCGGGATTTATAGGGTGAATACTTCGTGAGAATTGTTGTCGATGTGGAGGATTGAGAGCGTGTAATTCTCGCAACCTTTTCGGAACTCGACCTTGATAAAGTCTTCGCCGTCGCGCCAGCAGAACCATAGAGCTTTTCGGAGCGCGTCTGTATCGCTGTCGGCTTGGAATTTCCATTTGCCTTGTTTTGTGTAGCAGATATATTCGTACATAGTCGTGAGAATTAGCGGTTTGACTTTCGGAAAGAAAGCGAGGGAGGCTTATGCCTCCTCTCGCTGAGCCTCGAACTGGAGGCGTTCATAGATGTTCTGGGAGATAGTCGCTCCGTAACGGGCTTTGAGCAGGTGCATATAGCGCATTGCGCTCTTGGCTGTCTTGCATCCGCAGCCTACATTGTCCTTGGTGGCCACGCCCTTGAAGTAGACGTACCAGCGGTTGAACTTGCGCTGAGCCACGATGAGCTTGGGAGTTGTCGTTGTTGCCGGAGCAGTCTCGACGGCGGGAGCAGCGGTTTGAGCGACTTTCTTTTCTGCGGATTTTTTAGTTTTCTTTGCCATGATTTTGAAGTATTTGGGGTTAATGATGTGAGCCGAGGCTCTGAATTTTTACGGTACAATCAAGTGGGAAGCTGTTTGAGACCGAACAAAAATTTACAGAGAATTTTAAGCGTAGCGTCTAAAAATGAGGCTTGTGCCATTTTTCGTAAAATTGTCGCAGAAATAGGCTTGCCGGTTTTAGAGAGCCGGAGGGAAGTTGAGTTGGCGACCTAACTTTGTACAGGAAAAATAGACCTCGGTTCACTCCCCGAATACGAGATTGGCAAATGGAAAACTGACCGCAAAAAAGAGGCTCAAACCGCGTCGCCGGAGAGCCCGGCACACAACTTCGCACTCAATCGTGGCAGCAAGTTCGATAGCGTTAAGGTATGTCGTTCAAGGTTTACCCCAAGTCGTAGGCAGTGGATGCGGCCAAAGAGCGCAGCCCAAAATGCGACTATGTGTGCTTGCGCCCGATACGGAGATGCCCCAAAACATCGGACGCTTTCAGTCGGGGCAATAGCTGCGGCGGTGTCCGTCGCGCCCGAAAGTCCAACCGCCTCACGACGATGCACACATTATATTATAGTATATAAGCAAAACGGCAAATGGAAATTGCCGATAGCAGACACGATGCTTCTCAGCCCTGCGGTTGGTGCGTCAGCGAGGGCAAAGGTCGAGTGCGAGGTGCGAGAATAGCTCTCAATCCTCCGGCAACAATCACGTTTCACCCGACCCGAATAATGGAAATGTGCTACGCAAGTTGAGAGTTGAGAGCCGAGAGGTTAGGGAGCTGCGGACGATAAACTCTAACCGCTAACCGCTAAACTTCGGCTGCAAGCCGAATTTCAAAAGGTCTGACCGCGACAGCATTAACGCAGTGGAAATAAACGGAGCAAGCGGTGGCGATGAATGAGCAAGAGTTAAGGCTGCCCCGGCGGACAGCCTACCCTTTGAGGGAGGAACGATTTATCAGTATGCGAAGCAACCCTGTACCATTGTGTAGTCGACATCGTCGTACATTGAAGCTGCGATTTCCTGGGCTTCGTCGGCACTGCGGGCTTCTACTTCTTCCGTGTAGCTGTCGCCGTCGAAAGTGATTACTTCCACCGAGTAGTATTTGAGTGAGCGGTTGGAGTTGAGAGAGCTGTCGAATATGTTCATTACGTGGGTCATGATTTTGAAGTTTTAGAGGGTTTTTACTGTGCGCCGGGGCGCGTTTGATTTACGTTGCAATATTTGGGAGAGCTGAGGAAGCGGAGTTGCAAACGTTGTTTCAAGCCCACGCGGTAAAATCTTGGGTCCTGGAGGGTGAAGATTTTATGAAATGTTGATTGCAAGCCCGGAGGGTCAAGCCCACAAGCGCAGATGCGCGGTCAGCCCTACCTTTGCGATGTAAATTCAATGTGCCTCGTGCGTGTTTACAAGTAACGTTCCTCGCGAAACGTCCCGGCAAAATGCCGAACCACGTAACCTGCAAGGCATATTTGGCGGTGAACGCCGACCGCCGGCGCGAATACGCATCAACTCTGTGTAATCACCGACGGCCACGGCGGAACACCAAATATGATAAGCCCGGCTGACTGACGAAGTCAGGTAAAATGCGCTCAATGTATGAGTCGATGAAACCGAGGTGCAGGGTAACAACTGATAAATCCTCCCTCAAAGGGCAAAAAGCACGGTAAACCTCCAATTTTGCGGACATCGCCTCGCGGCGACAACCATATAACAAGCGAGCCTCGGATCCAACCATAAGTTGGTGCCGAAGCCCGCTGTATGAGTTAGCGATTGAAGCCTTCCGGTCGAGACCTTGATGGCATGACATGAAAGAATGGTCGCCCCCGGCGAAACTCTCTAAAACGATAATTATTTATTCTGTGGCTGAGAATTTTGAGACGGGTGCGTTATTGGGTTTGCAGCTGTTTCAATGGCATTAACACGTTTGTCTAACTCATGAATTGATTCAGTGTGATTCTCAGTTTTTTGGACCAATGGTAGATAAGACAATGTTGCCCATATCGTTATAATTATAACTACTGCCCCGATTATGCCGCCAATTATCCACTGAAATAAACTGTTAGAGACTTTGTCATTCAAGGCATTCCTTACATCTGATATGTCTTTTGACACATCAGATATTTTAGCGTCGAGCGTTTTTCTTAAATCATTATGGGCGTCTTCATTTTTGACATTAAAATCAGACATCTGGTCCTCTAAACGGAAATAATAATCCCTTGCTGGCTCTGAAGTCGGTCTATTGATATTATCCGATTGATTACTCAGGTATCTCTCATTGTCTATCCCGTTATCTGATTTTGTTGTATTCCGGGAATAATTACCTCCTTTACTGGAACGATATTGTCGTACACGTTGCATACTCCGAGTAAGGTCATACTCGGAATCTGGCTTTGGCGCTTGTGTATATGGTTTTGAGTTATTCTTTCTGCCTTTAGCCATATTATAAGTCACACAAATTCTCGTAAATGTCTTTCTCTACAGCTAATGACAATGTGAATATTTCCTTGACCAATTCTTTGTCTGTCAGAGGCTTTGAGGCATTTGTCACGTAATTGTCAGTATCCAAGAAGAACCCAAAATGCTTTTTTGTATTCTCATTCTGAAATTCACGTTCATAAAATGCGTCATCCTCTTGGATTAATCCTATTTGGTACATCCCGTTGTCATAAGTCATTTTTAAGTTGACGTTACGACATGGATAATTTTCAAAGAAGAATTTCTGAGGAAATTTCTCTTTGAAATTGGTTAACAGCATAGAATAATCTTTGGCCTTTACGGGGTAAGTTGAAATTACTCTACAGCCTATTCTTGTAAGATTGATATTTCCTAAGACTCTCTGGACGGCTTCATATACTTTCTTAAAATTAGCATAGAAGGATTCGATGGTGTCTATCTTCCACGAGGTAAAACTCAATCGATGGTAACTGAGCGCTACAAGGATAGTAAATTCTTCTCTTTTTTCTTTGTCACGAAGTATAATACCATCGCCATTCATTTCCCAATATTGGAAAAGATTGGGATTAGTTTTTTCAATGGCCTCAATCAGAGTTCCTTTGCGGTCGATGATGGAAGGCAACGCTTCAAACCTAAGTTCGATAATAATTTTGCGATTACCGATTTTTTTGGAATCTATATTTTCTTTCATATTGTACTATTGGGCTTTGGCTGCGAGTATTTCTCTAATGTGTTGCTGGTCGTCTTCTCCGATACCGAAGTATTGGTACAGCTGTTCATTGACATCACCGTTGTAATCTATAATGCCGTTGTCATCGGAATAATTTCCGAGGTCGGGAACTTTCTTAGCAAGAGATGTCAGCGATTCATCCGTTAGCAGGAATGCGAATCGGATAAGCTCGCTTGTCGCGTACTTGAAAAAATTACGAGCCTCTTGTTCGGTAGCAAAGGTCTTGAGCGCAACACGAGAGCGACCGAAAGCGCTATGGTTATCTACGACAGCGATTTGGTTGCTACGTTTCTGACCTCCGGCATTGGCACTTGAAACAATCACTTTCCACCGATTAAGTTGGTCTACGCCAGTCGTTATAACATCGCGACCTGCTATGTACCAACGTGCACGGCCGCTCTTGCCAGCTTTATCGTTGGTGAATAGTTTAATCTCGGTATCGGGATTAAAAATATCGCCATCGTTATATTCGCGTACTAAGTCGGGGTTCTTTTCTACGAAATCACTTTCGATAGAGAATAATTTCCGAGAAAGAACTGAATCATGAAGCATTCCGAACTCAGAAATAACTTTATCCAAACTTGCGACTATCTTAGAATCATCAGGGTTAAGGTGGAATAGACCCTCACCCGGACATTGAGCTTCAACACAAGATTTATTTCCGTGTAGTGAGTATATATATATGAAGCCTGAATAGGTTTTCTTGGTGTCTTTTAGGACAATAGAAAGACCGTCCGCAATACCTACTTCTTCAAAGACATCTGTAGAATCCGGGAAAAACTCTAACAACATCAGGTGCGGGTCATTCATTTGGGTAAGCCCAAATTCATCCATACCCTTACCAGAGCGATGTATCCATCGCGCTCCGGGATAAATCAGAGTTACATATCTGCTAATTCTGTCAGAAATTGTCTGAAAATATTGGAAAATGCTGGAACTACGTTTTTGCCCATTGGCCGTTTCAACTTTTGCCACTACTTCTTGATAAGGTGGGTTTCCGACTATTGCGTTAATTTTCACGTCTTTTCCTACGAGGTCATGAACTTTCTTGATAAAAAGTTCAGGTTGGTTCTTGATTTTGTTGATTAAATCATCTGGCGCCCACATGTTGGTTTTACCTTTGCGGAAGCCGAGGAGAGTTCGCTGAGTGATAGCTTTTGCCATAGGTGTCTTGCATACCACGAAAATGTTTTCAGCCACAACCATATCCCAAAGGGCTTGATGGTCTTCGAGAGTTTCGGGTGAAAACATTCCGTCCTTAATTCGTGAACGGTAAACGTTGTATGCAAGGAATAATGGATATAGACCCGATTTTGAATTGATTTCAAGCAAATGAGTTTCGGTTGAGAATACGTTTGCCGTAATTTCTCCACGGTCAACAAATCGAGGTTCTTCAATCGCCTCAGTGAAATCTTTATTAAAGAAAGTATAACCACCGAGGGTATCGCTAACGTGCATATTCACCACTCGCCACGGAGTCAGCACTGTTTCCTTATCCGGGTTGCGGAACGTGGCGAAGATAGATGCGATACGCTCGATGCGCTCCTCGATTGTCAGACGGTCGGCGGCGCGAGCCATAGCGCGGATGCGTTTGGCGGCTGCCGAGAAGATTTCGGGGTCGTAGTATTTTTTGAAGGCGTTGAACTTCTGCTTGCTTACTCCGCGAGGCATAAATTCTTCCCACGACTGCGGGTCGATGAGGTTTGTAAAGTTGTCGATAGTCAGTTCCTCGTCCTCGTTCTCGACCTTTGCGCCATAAATCATCAGCGGCATACGGATAGAGATACCGCGAAGTATTGAGATTGCGTCCTCCTTGACTTTCTTCTTTTTCTTCAGTTCTTCAAGACGCTTCTTTTCTTCCTCGGTCAACTCTTTCTTTTTCTTCTTTTCGAGTTTTTCCTTTTCCTCGTATTCCTCGTTTGTCAGACCTTGATTGTTGACATCAATCTGTCCAGTGTTACCCATTGCCTTTGTCTGACCGATAATGCCTTTGAGGTCTTCAAACTCTTTGATTTCAATATCAGAGAGTTTCATCAATTCGTCGTTGTAGAGGCACCCGTCCTCAAAACCGTTGCGGACAACTCGCTCAACATACGCACGTTTGAGCTGCTGAAGCATACGGGTAACATTGAGGGTTTCCATCTTGGAGCCTTCAATGGCGATAACAGGGCAAAAATTCAGGAACTCGCCCATTGCGCGTTTTTGATTTTCAGTTGTCTTACCGGCTTTGGTAGAAAGACGTGGCACGGTGGCGAGAACCTGCAATGTGCGGTCAGGAGCAAAGTCGAAAACGTAGCAGTTTTCCTTGACTCGGCCATTGATGGTTGCCGGAGTCTGCACACGGAAGATGGTCTGCATATAAGCCGAGGCAGCAGTGTTGAAGCTACCCGACAGCATCAGCACACCCATCCACGGCTTGACACTAACCCCCGTAGTAAGACGACCACACGACAGTGTAATAGTTCGGGTTGTGTCGGGGTCTTTACCGATGGCGGCTTCAACCATTTTGAGTGCTTCGCCGTTTTCCTCGTCCTCGTCGCCGTCACCGGCTACGTTGACAATCTCGAAGTGTTGGAAAACGGGGTGGGCTTTAAGCAGTGCGCTCAGCGCCTTTGCCGCTTTCACACCTGGGAGCATCCACAGCGTGTGACGGAAGATGTCGCGGTATTCATCGTTGGCGAAAGGATATGCGCTTTCGGGGTCGGTCTTCGTAAGGAGGTCAAGAAAGCTAATAATAGCTTTTTCGTGAATAAATGTGCCGTCTTCCTTGGTGCGGAAAAATTCACGGAAGTTGAAAGCGATATCTTCATCTGCGAACTCCTGAAGTTCCATGAGTCTGCCGAGGTCATAAGTGAATATGTTGAGCGTCGGCAGACCGGCATACGGGTTCGGGTCGCCGGGGTGGGTTTCCTCCCACTCTTGTTTTGCCCGCTGTTCCATGACGTAGTCCCAGGTGTAGATTTCATCTTCCTTGAAGTCGTCAAGAAGATTGAACGGTGTGCCCGATAAACGGAGAACTTTTGTCTTGTCCTTAGTCAGCTCCTCCATTACGGCTTTTCCGAGAGCGGTCTGCGTTCCCTCGTGGGCTTCATCTACAATGATGAGATCCCACGGAGCAGAGAATAATTCATCGTTCTTGTCGAATTTACCACCAACGGTTTCCGAGCCTCGCAGGTCTTGCATAGAGGCGAAGTAAACGTAGTGGATGCCATGCTGTTTGAATTGCTTATCGAGCGAAGTAAAGGATTCCCCCTTATGTTTCGAGCCATATTGATAGTTGGGCGAATCATAGAAGATTTTACCGAAGTCCTCAAACCACCCTGCATCGACCACGGGGCGGTGAGTGAGAATAAGTGTTCGCCCGAACTGCATCAACTTTACCACCTGAAGGGCTGCCAGAGTTTTGCCGAAACGCATCTTGGCGTTCCAAAGCATCTGATTGCCCTTTTTGAATTGCTTGAGAGTCTTCTTGATGGCTTCCTCCTGTTCGGGTCGGAAGATAATCGGAGAACGGTCTTCGGTTATCTCGCCCGGACGGAGCGACTTGCGCCCTTGTTTAAGGGCCGCAATAGCGGCTTTGGCGGTTTCGAGGTCGCAATAAAACCACTCGTTGGCATTGTTTTCGGTATCGAAAACTTTGCGCTTTATGCCGGAACGGATAAGCAGGTCGTGAACGTCTTTGTCGTTGAACGAGCAGACACCGCCATCTCGGAAATGGGCGGTAACTTCGGTATAAAGCATCTCATATTTTATACCGGCTGTCTGCGTCTGATGATTTATGCGCTCACGGGCGGCTGCATTCAGCTCCTTGCAGTTGGGCTGAAGTGCAAGATAATTGTCAGAGGAATTGCAAGAAGCCTCGCCAATTTTCAGGATGCCTCGGTGCGCCTCATCGTTGATACGATAGACGTATATCAGCTTCGGTTTTAGTTGAATGAAATGCTGCATGGCATTAATTCTTTATAAGGTCGATGAATCGAATTTTCTTCTTATCTTCGGTTTTGGCGCCCCAGTCTCGGATAAGGCAATAAGTGCCGTTGTGCTGACGGATGTCGCCGGACTTGCAACCGGCACACGGAATAAGTTCGGGTTCGCCAAAATCGAATAATGATGGCTGAGTGGAAGGCTTGTCGCCGCAGCTGTCGGGCACAACGCCTTTAAGTCCGTCCATCTGCCAAAAGTTCCATGAGATAATGTAGGCTATATAAAGCAGTGATTTCATCTGCGGTATTTTGTCCGCTCCGAATTTCGCTTTATAATAGTCTAAAAAAGTCATTAGCAGGTTTTCACGGGCGAGAAGCAAGTTATCGCCTTGCCATTCGTAGCCGTAGACATTCATGTAAGCGGTCTGCGCCCATTTGAGCCAGTCGCCTGTGGTTTCGGTATTCTCACTTACCACGCGGAGTTTGCGGTCGAGCAAACCGATGCGCTGTTCTACCGGGATAGGCTCGCCGGTCACGGTGTCGTAACGGCTGACGATATAGGGAGCTTCGCCGCAGGTGATTTCAAGGCGAGTGTCGCGCACATAGTCGCGCCACGTCTTACCCTCTGGGAATGTAATTGGGTCTGTGTTTACCATCCAAGTATGGTCGGGATTTTCAGTATTGAAAACTCCCTCGCGTCCGAACCACGCATCATCAACAAGATTATTCTGCGCGTTGCATATCCAGGATGGGGTGAAAACCTCAGCCATTTCACGGCTGCGCTGCTGTTGCTGCTGGCGCGACTTGACCGAACGCGGCACAATTACGGTGCCGTTATCGCCGGTGATGCAAGGAATGGTGATTTGGTCGTGATAATGGTAGCCGTCGCCAAGATGCTCATAGTTGTCTGTCGCCCAAAATATATTGACTTGCTCCCCCTCTTTCGGACTCAAAGTGTGGTCTTTGAGCAGGGTCGTAAGTAATTCGGGCGACAGCGCGAATATGTCATTTTCTTTTATGTCGATAGATTGGTCTACCATACAATTTTGAAGTCGTCAGATTTTGAGGTCTTTTAATATGCAAAGTTACCACAAATTTTCGAGATTTGCGGTATTTGCAATGCCCTAATTGATAGAGCCTGACGATTATTTTATCTTGGCGCCGTCTTTGAGTGCCGAGGGTAGCCACATAATGGCTAAAATCAATACGAGAAGTCCCATAGTCGAATCTGTTTTGAAGTTAAACTTGAACACTTTCTGTGTTCGACTGCAAAGTTAATCGGCAGGAGTGCCTAATTCTTGCACTCCAATGTTAAACTTTGTTTATTCAATTTGAATAAGGAGATAAAAATAAGCGAGGCTACCCGACAAAGTGGCAGCCTCGACTTTACCTTTTTTTATAGTGCAAGGATGCAGCGACGAAGTCTGCACCGGCACTTTTGTGTTGCAAAGGTAATACTTTTTTCTAACGTGGCAAAATTACGACAAGAAATTAACATTTAATTTTCTCAGATACAAGAGAAATCGGGCATCAGCGGCTTCAGATTGGGTGCTTCCATGCAAAGCTTCTCGTAGAGGGATTTGACGGAGGCGCTTAAATCATCAGCCCGTTTGGTCGAAATCTGTGCCATCATATATCTGATAACGCGCAAAGCGCCGACAATGTTTCCTGATTCCTGGGGCGTGATATGCGCCGGACCGCGATTGATGCGTCGCGGAAGCCGCAAGTCATAAAGGAGGTGTCCGTGGGCGCAGGCGTTACGGACTTCCCGGATAGTGTGCATATAGCTTTCAAACGTAACGACCTGCCGGATGCCGAGTTTCTGAGCGATAAGGATTTTATCATCGCGTTCTTTGAGCTGCTCATACAGCTTCATAACAGCACCGAATGTCATAAACTCGAGTGTTTTCCACGAGGGCGCGAAGCGGTCATTAGGATTCTTCTGATGGTGGCGCTGAATGATAGGATTGCGCTTGAAGTCGGCGGTGTAAACTTTATTTTCAAAATCCCTCGCATAAGAACGGCTGACAACCGCCGGACTTATGAACCATACCGAGTTGGGAGAGTATTTGTTGGAAAGATTGTAAATCAATGCAGTACGGAAAGCAATCTCAATTCGCGTCAGGTATCGCGTAAGCAACAGGCGCAGGTCAAAATCGAAGTAGTAGAGTTTGACCGCGTCCTCAAAGGTTGCGCCGTCGATATATTCGTGAGTGCGGTTGCGAAGTTGGGGATAAGATTTTTCAAATGGGAAAAGGTAGAAGCCAAGGCGGTAATACCCTATGTCGAGGAGTATTTCGCGAGCCTTGTCTTCATCCTGTATGGCAAGACCTCTTGTTTTCAGGAGGCCGAGTTGTTCGTCTATTGTAGTTGCCGGTTTCGTCATATACAAGTTTGAGATATGCGAAGTTACGAAATTTCCGTGAGATGGCAAAGAATGGCTACCACTGTTTGTTATACATCGCATCTTCGACCACGGCGATAAATGCTGTACGGATTACGTGGAACGGCATGAAGTGTTCCGGGCGTTCTTCGTCGGGCGCGAAGTGAACGTAATCGTTGATGTATGTGTGCAGCTCGTCCATCGACATAACGCCCCTATACCCCTTACACCATACTTCTGCCGTATTGCAGAGATATTGGCGCAGAGGGCATCCGAACTCGTTTTCGAGGAATCGGACATCGCTCCAACTAACGCGGTTGCGGTACGCAAAGCCGTTGAACAATTCGACTAACTTGTAGCGATACCACGGCTGATTGGTGCGCTGAAGAACATAGTCAAAGCAGGCGTTGATTTCCGGGTCTTGCTCGGCACAATCATAGTCCTTGCGGTCCTCAGCCATGGGTTTCAGAGAGAGCGGCCCCTCGTCTTGCCAATAGCGTAAGCCATCATTGTCAGTCTTGCCGACTGGGAGTTTCGTTTCTTCATTCATCTTTTGGCCGTGGAAATGTCCGTCCATTATCAGCCAAAAATTGATGAACATACCGCGAAAAGTCAGGAACTCGTTCCAACAAGCGGGATAAAAGCCATTGTGCATATTTGCTTTGCGTTCTTCGTTGAAGATGTCCTCAAAGGCGATACACGGTTTGTCGGTGGCTTTCTTCTTGTCAATCTCGTATTTCCAACGAAGATACTTCTCGAAGTCAATGCCGAAAGTGCGGTCGAGTTCCACAATATCGTCAAGGGATGCGAAGCCATTATCTGCGATATATTGGAACAATTTGCAGCTGTCGTCGAAACCGCCGGTGTATTTACTGCGGTCGGATGCTATATAGAGTGCCTTGCGAAGCGGCGCATCTTTAATGACCTTATATGTTGGAGCAATAGTTCGTTAAAAATTTGACATATGGTTAAGCGGCTGCGGCCGCCAC
>JAJBVP010000265.1 GCA_020859755.1 Bacteroidales bacterium
CCCATAGCTGATTACAGCGAAAGCCGTAGGCCGCTTTGGCCGCTCCCCCCTTCCCAGCCGTAGTCCTCCTTTCCCAGCCGTAGCCCTCCTTTCCCAGCCGTAGCCCTCCTGAGATGCACCGGCAAGATTCCCACGTCCCGTAAGGCGGCTCGATCGCTTAGGGGGGCCGACGTTCGGCGGCCTATCCTATGCTGACGCGGACGTTTATGGCGATAACGTATTTTACGTAACGTATTTTACGTAACGTATTTTACGTAACGTATTTTTCGTTACGGGAATTTCGTTTTGTGGGAAATTTTTGGTATCTTCGCGCAAAAGTGATAAGCCATGACGATTAAGAACCCATTTGTGTTGAACGGATACGCCGGGGCCGAGTATTTCTGCGACCGAGAGAAGGAAACCAGCGACCTTATACGTCTGGTGGAGAACGGCAACAATGTCGTGCTCACAAGCCACCGACGCGTGGGCAAAACCGACTTGATCCAGCATCTTTTCGCCCAATCGGCAGTGAAGGACCAGTTTATCCCGATTTATGTGGACGCTTACCCCACGCGCAACCTCTCGGAATTTATTTCCGTGTTGGGGCGCGCCGTTACCGAGGCATTGAAACCCCGAGGCAAGAAGGCCGTTGACGCGTTTATAGGCATGTTAACGTCGCTGCGATCTGAGATCACCTTTGATGCCAATGGCATGCCATCTTGGGGGCTGGGAATCGGCAAAGGGGTAACGCCGGAGGTGACGCTGGATGAGATTTTCCGATACTTGAATTCATCGGATGTTCCCTGCCTGGTGGCGATTGACGAGTTTCAACAGGTCACCACATTCCCCAAAGGCTCACAGGTGGAGGCATTGTTGCGGTCGTACGTGCAGCAAAGTCCCTATACGCGTTTTATCTTTTCAGGCTCGGAACGCCATTTAATGGCCGAGATGTTCACATCAGCCTCACGCCCGTTCTTCCAATCGGCCACGTTATATGGCCTACCCCTGTTGCCGAAAGAGGTTTATGCTCGATTCTGCAAGAAGCTGTTTGAGCGGGGCATGAAGCAGACGGATACTGATGTGGTAAGCAAGGTTTACGACCTTTTTGGGGGTGTCACTCTATATATGCATAAAGTAATGAACCAGCTATATGACGCCACTCCTGCCCAAGGGACGGCTCAGGCTGAGGATATCAACATGGCAGTACAGCGCATCCTCGACCGAAGCAACGACGCCTACACGGCTATCTTTTATCAGCTGAGCGAACGTCAACGGGCGTTGATCTTGGCAATGGCCAAGGAAGGGGAGGCCCGTGAAATTGGCTCGCAGAAGTTTATCCAAACTCACAACTTGCCCCCGCAGAGCACATTGTCGGGGGTGGTGAAACAGCTCCTCGACCGTGACCTTATTACCCGTGAAAATCAAGTGTACACAATCTACGACCGATTCTTCTCCTTATGGGTAAGGAACAAAATCCTGCATCTGCCTGTCGAGTTATGCGGGGAGGGAGAAAAGGGTCAGGGCGTTGGCGGTGGTTGATTCCGTGACTTCGTCAATGGGCAGGGAGAGATGGGAGGCTATATGGGCGGCGATGTGAGGCAAGTAGGCGCTCTCGTTGCGGCGACCGCGATGTGGCACCGGGGCGAGGTAGGGGGAGTCGGTTTCGAGAAGTAGGCGGTCGAGGCCGATTGCCGGCAATGTCTCTCTTAGGCGGGAATTTTTGAAGGTGACGATGCCGTTGATGCCGAAGTAGAAATCGCCCACGCGGCGTATCTCCTCCACGTCTTGGGGGGTGCCTCCGAAGCTGTGGAACACGGCCTTCACTGGCTTTCCCTGAAGCACCTCCAGGGCCTGTCGCTGTCCCTCGCGGCGGTGGATGATGACGGGTAACCCCAGCTCTATGGCCCAATCCACTTGCCGCTCAAAGGCTTGCATCTGCTCCCGCTCGTAGGTGGCGTCCCAGTAAAGGTCGATTCCCACTTCCCCTACAGCCTTGTATTCTCCCTTGGCTGCTCCCTGGAGTAGCTCTTCGTGGATTTTTTGGAGGTCGTCTTGCCAGCCGGGACCGATTTCGGTGGGATGGAGACCCATGGCCATGGTGACGTTGTCGGGAAACTGCGAGGCGAGGTCCCGCATCGGCTCGATGGTGGTGAGGTCGACGTTGGGAAACATCATTCGGGTTACCCCGGCGGCGATGGCTCGCTCAACGGCGGCGCTGGGCGATGGGTCGAATTCGGGGAGATACAAATGGGTGTGGGTGTCGAACAGTGACATTATTTCTTGCGTAGGGCTGAGGAGGCGGCCATGGCGGTGAAGAAGGCGGCGAATTCGGGGGAAATGGGCAGGGAGGCGATGCTCTCTTGGGCGGCGTCGATGTAGCGCTGGATGTGCCGCTCGATATCGTTGTCGAGGCCAAGCCGCTGATACTCAGCCCTTACGGCATCGATTTTCTCTTGGCCTCGCAACCCTTGGTCGAAAATCGCGCTAAGCTGGCCCTGCTCCATGGCGCGTATCCACAGCCAGGTTTTCTTCTCGTTGAGGATGTCGCCCCCGATGGGTTTGCCGAAGGTGACGGCGTCGCCGAAGGTGTCGAGGTAGTCGTCGCGCAGCTGGAAAGCCATGCCGTAGTTCATTCCGAATTGGTAGAACCGTGCGGCGGTTTCCTCGTCGGCTCCCGCTCTCAGGGCCCCGATTTGGCAAGCGGCCCCCAGGAGGGCACCCGTTTTCTTGGAGATCATCATCAGGTACTCTTGCACGGTGACGTCGTCGCGGGATTCGAAGTCCATGTCGTACTGCTGCCCCTCATATACCTCCAAAGCGGCTTGGTTGAAATTTTCCACCACCGAGCGTGGAGCGTTGTCGCCCACAAGTACCGAGGCGAGGGTAAGCATCGCGTCGCCCGAGAGGATGGCTGTGGGGAGGTTCCATTGTCGGTGGACGGTGGGACGCCCGTGGCGGGTGTCGCTATTGTCCATCACGTCGTCGTGGAGAAGCGTGAAATTGTGGTACATCTCCACTCCCAGGGCTTGCGGCATGGCCTTTTCGGGGGCGATGCCGAGCGACTGTGCCGCGGCGAGGGTGAACACTGGGCGGATGCGCTTGCCCCCTTGGGATAGGGCATAGCGTATGGGCTCATACAGGCCCGCTGGCTGCTTGGGCAATTTCAAGTGGGCGATAGCCTCGTTGACCATCGCCGCGTAATTCTCGAGGGTGACCATTAGGGGAAATTTTCAGTTTTCAGCCCTTTAAAGATTTAAGGATTTAAGGATTTAAATCTTTAAACCATTAAATCTTTAAAGGAGGGAAGGAATAAAGGGAGGGTTAAAGAGCCAGGAGCTCTTGGATCTTGGCGTCGAGGGTGGCCTTGGGCTGGGCTCCGGTGAGGCGGATGTCGACCTTTTTGCCGTCCTTGAAGAAGAGGAACGTGGGGATTGACATCACGCGGTACTGCACGGCGAGGTCTGAGTTGTCGTCGGTGTTGTATTTGCCGATTTCCACTTGGCCAGCGTATTTCTCGGCCAACTCGTCAACGATGGGGCCCATGGCCATGCAGGGGCCACACCAAGTTGCCCAGAAGTCGATTACTACAGGTGCGCCGGAGGCGATGATGTCGTGGATGTTTTCGTCGGTGAATTCTTTTGCCATAATTTATTTAGTTTTTAGTTTTTAGTTCTTAGTGCCATTCTTTATTCCTTTCCTCCTTTCCTCCTTTAAAGGATTAAAGGATTAAAGGATTAAAGAGGTGTTATCGCTGGATGGTATAGTCGATTTCGAGATCGTCGAGCATCGCCACCAGCTGCCGGTTGACAGGGATTTTCAGGCTCGATGACAACGCCACCGATCGGTTGATCTCGGGGTCGAATATAGTGACGTTGAGCGTGCCCAGGTCCTCCTTGGAGGAACGCATCTGCTCTTGCAGGAGTTCGCGGAGCTGACGGTCGGCCTGATTGGCGAATATCTTGAGCGTGATGCCGTGGATGAGCTTGCCCCGCAGGTTCTCGAGCAGTTCGATGTTGGTGACGTTGAATTGCACGTCGGAGGTGCGGAATCGGCGGGAGAACTTGCCGCGAATCATAATCGGAGTGCCTGGCACACCGAATTTGGCGAAGTTGATGTAATCGTCGCCGAAGAATCGCAGATCGGTGGAGCCAGAGTAATCCTCCACCTTCATAATTCCGAAATTGCCGCCACGGCGCGACGGTCGCGACATAAAATCGACCACCATTCCACCGAATTGCACATCACGGCCCTCGTTGTCGGCTGGCGTCATCTCGTTGACTTCCTTGATGTTGTTGGAGCATCCGTAGGTCAATTCCATATAGTAGGGGTCGAGGGGATGGGCCGAGAGGTACATTCCCACAAGCTCACGCTCCTTTTCCAGCTTCACGGCTTCCACCCACTCCACCGCGGGCTTGATTTTGGGTCGTCCGGCGGTGTTGAACGTGGGATCGTCGTCGCCAAAGAGGGAAGCCTCCTGGCTCTGGGACGCCTCTTGGAACAGCTGCCCGTAGCGCAACAATTGCTCGGTAAACGAGTCGTCGCGGTGATCCTTTTCGAAGAAATCCTCACGCTTTATATGGTCGCTGAAGCAGTCGAACGCGCCAGCCAATGCCAGCGACTCCACCATGCGGCGGTTGAGGTACTTCATGGGCACGCGCTCGATGAAATCGTAGATGTCCTTGAACGGTCCACCCTCGTTGCGGGCCGCGATGATACCAGCCACCACGTTGTCGCCCACGCCCTTGATAGCCGAGAGCCCGAAACGGATGTCGCCCTGCTTGTTGACACCGAATTTCGAGAACGACTCGTTGACGTCGGGACCCTTCACCTGGATGTGCATGGCCTTGCACTCGTCCATGAAACTCGTGAGCTTGGTCAAGTCGCTGTAGTTGCGCGACAACACGGCAGCCATGTACTCGGCGGGGTAATTGGCTTTGAGATAGGCCGTTTGGTAGGCTACCCACGAGTAGCACGTGGCGTGGCTCTTGTTGAAGGCGTAGGAGGCGAAGCTCTCCCAGTCGTGCCATATTTTGTCGAGCACCTTGGGGTCGTGGCCGTTGGCTTGTCCACCCTCGAGGAACAACGATTTCAGGGCGTTCATCTTGTCGATCATCTTCTTGCCCATGGCCTTGCGCAGGGTGTCGCTCTGGCCGCGGGTGAAATTGGCAAGGAGGCGGGAAAGAAGCATCACCTGCTCCTGGTAGACGGTCACGCCGTAGGTGTCCTTGAGGTACTTCTCCATGATGGGTATGTCGTAGACGATGGGCGAGCGGCCGTGCTTGCGGGCGATGAAATCGGGGATATACTCCATTGGGCCCGGGCGGTAGAGGGCGTTCATGGCGATGAGATCCTCGAAGGTGGACGGTTGCAGTTCCCGCAGGTACTTCTGCATGCCCTTCGACTCAAACTGGAACGTGCCCGTGGTCTTGCCCTCACAATAGAGCTTGTAGGTCTCGGGGTCGTCGATGGGGATGTCGTCGAGATTGATATCAATGCCGCGGGTGAGCTTGATATTGGCCACCGCCTCCTTGAGGATAGAGAGCGTCTTGAGACCGAGGAAGTCCATCTTGATCAGGCCTGTTTCCTCGATCACCGAGCCTTCGTATTGGGTGACGAGCAGGCGACCGTCCTTCTTATCGGTAGCGGTGGAGACGGGTACCCAATCGGTCACGTCGTCGCGGCAGATGATCACGCCGCATGCGTGCACGCCCGTGTTGCGCACGTTGCCCTCCAATTGCTTGGCGTATTCCAGTGTCTCGCGAATAAGATTGTTGGGACTCTGCAACTCGGGGCCGAATTCGGGCACGTACTGGTAGCAGTTTTTCAAGTTGGGTTTCAGCTCCTTGCCGTTGACAACAGGCATGTGGGCCGGTATCAGCTTGGTCAGGCGGTCGCTCTCCGACAGTGGCAGCTGCTCGATGCGGGCAACGTCCTTGATGGCGCTCTTGGCAGCCATGGTGCCGTAGGTGATGATATGGGCCACCTTCTCCTCGCCGTATTTGTCGGTGACATAGCGGAGCACGTCGGCACGCCCGTCGTCGTCGAAGTCGATATCGATATCAGGCAGCGAGATACGGTCGGGGTTGAGGAATCGCTCGAACAGCAGGTCGTACTTCACCGGGTCGATCTGGGTGATGCCCAGGCAGTAGGCAACACACGACCCAGCGGCCGAGCCGCGTCCCGGACCCACGCTCACTCCCAACTGGTTCCTCGCGGCGTTGATAAAATCCTGCACGATAAGGAAGTAACCGGGGAAACCCATCGTCTTCATGATGTGCAGCTCAAATTTGATACGCTCAGCCAGCTCCTCTTTCAAGGGCATTTCGTAACGCTTGGCCGCACCCTCGTAAGCCAGTTTGGCCAGATAATCAGCCTCAAATTTTATACGGTATAGCTTCTCGTAGCCCCCCAGCTTCTTGATTTTCTTCTCAGCCTCCTCCTGCGACATCACCACGTTGCCGTGCTCGTCCCGCGTGAACTCGTCAAAGAGATCCTTTTCGGTCAAACGCTGCCGATACTCCTCCTCGGTGCCAAACTCCTTGGGAATCTCGAAGTTGGGCATGATCGGGCCGTGGTCGATAGAGTAGGTTTCCACCTTGTCGAGCACCTCGAGAGTGTTTTCGATGGCCTCGGGGATATCCTTGAACAGCTCCGACATCTCGGCGGTGGTCTTCATCCACTCCTGCTTGGAATAGAGCAAGCGGGAGGGGTCGGTGAGATTCTTGGCTGTGGCCACGCATATCAGGCGGTCGTGGGCCTCGGCGTCGTTCTCGTTGACGAAATGCACGTCGTTGGTGGCCACTAGCTTGATGTTATGCTTGCGGGCAAGCTCGATCAACACCGGGTTGACCTGTTCCTGAATGCGGTAAGCGTCATGATTGGCATTGGGGACGGTGGCCTTATGGCGTTGCAACTCAAGGTAATAATCATCGCCAAACACCTCCTTGAACCACAGTACCGACTTCTCGGCTCCCTGCAAGTCGCCATTGGCTATGTACTTGGGAACCTCGCCGCCAAGGCAAGCCGAGCACACGATCAGTCCCTCGCGGTACTTCTTCAGCGCGTCATGGTCGGTGCGGGGATGATAGTAATAGCCCTCGGTCCACGCCTGCGACACCAGCTTGACCAAGTTGTGGTAGCCTTTCTCGTTTTTGGCCAGCACAATCAGGTGCCAACCCTTGTTTTTAGGGTCGGTGCGATCGTCGAGAGTAGTGTGCGACACGTACATCTCGCAGCCAAAGATGGGCTTGAACTTGGGCGTGCCTTCAGGCAGCGACTTGTTCTTCTTGTTTACGTAATTAAAAAACTCCTTGATACCGAACATATTGCCGTGGTCGGTCAAAGCCAAGCCGGGCATGCCGTCGGCGATAGCCTTGTCAACGAGGGCCGGGATCGACGCTTGACCGTCAAGCACCGAATATTGCGAATGGACGTGTAGATGGACGAAAGAGGGCATTTTCCTTGGGTTGATTTAATTTCCCTACAAAGGTACACATTCGCCCCCACACTCGCAAATGAAGTTATCAACATCCACAGGCTACGCCAAGGCTACGCCAAGGAAAAAGGCTACGCCAAGGAAAAAGGAGAAAGGAAAAAGGAGAAAGGAAAAAGGCTACGCCAAGGATAAAGGCTACGCCAAGGATAAAGGCTACGCCAAGGATAAAGGCTGTAAGCGATGTGGATTTTTTTTGGTTGATTAAGAATTTAGCTTTAACTTTGTAACCTCCGTAACTGTTACGGCCGTAACAAAATCTATTGGACATGAAGTTTTATGATCGAGAAGAGGAGTTGAAGGAGATGCGTCGCATCCAGAAACTGTCGTTTGAGAAGTACTCCCGGATGACCGTAGTGACGGGTCGGCGCCGCATAGGCAAGACGTCCCTGGCCAGGGAGGCCACTCGGGGAGATCTCCCCACAGTCTATCTGTTTGTGGGGCGCAAGAGCGAGGCTGCGCTATGCTCCGAGTTCATCCAGTTGATCTCAACCGCTCTCAATTGCTATATCCCCTCGGAGATAAAAAGCTTCAGATCTCTGTTCAAGTTGGTTCTCGAGATGGCTAAGGAGCGAAAATTCAACCTGATTATTGACGAGTTCCAGGAATTTGCCAAGGTGAATCCGTCGGTTTTCAGCGATGTTCAGAACCTGTGGGACCAGTATCGGCAAGCGACCCATGTGAACCTGATTTTGATGGGATCCGTCTTTACTATGATGAAAAAGATTTTTGAGGACTCGAAAGAGCCACTCTTCCATCGAGCCGACAATATCATACGTTTGAGAGGATTCGAAACCCCGGTAATCAAGCGGATACTCGGCGACTTTCGACCCGATTACAACAATGACGAGTTGTTGGCCCTATACTCCATCACCGGTGGCGTGCCAAAATACATGGAGCTGATATGCGAAAATACCGACCTTACCATCCCCGGGATGCTCGACTACATTGTAAGGGATAATTCCCCGTTTACCGAAGAAGGGAAGAACCTGTTGATCGAGGAATTTGGAAAGGATTACGGGATATATTTCTCGATTCTCAGTTGCATCGCCTCGGGAATCAACTCCCAGGGGGCCATCGAGGCCAATTTGGGGATAAGCGTGGGTGGCCAGTTAAGTCGGCTCATTGAGGATTACTCATTGATAACGCGACGCAGGCCGATAATGGCCAAACCTCGGTCGCAGAATGTGCGGTATGAGATCAATGACAACTTCCTGAAATTTTGGTTTCGTTACTACGACAAAAACACCACCATCGTGGAGATACGCAACTTCGTGTTACTGCGTCAAATCATCGAAAGCGATTACACGACCTTCTCAGGAGGAATGCTGGAACGATGGTTTCGACAGAAAATGGAGGAGAGCCACCAATATTCGGCTTTAGGGTCGTGGTGGGAAAGGAAGAAGGGTAAGGATGCCAACGAGATCGACCTTGTGGGCATCTCGGCCGATGGCAAGAATGCCTTGGTGGCAGAGGTAAAGCGACAACGACGCAACTACGACCACCGTCTTTTCATGGAGAAAGTAGCCCATATATCCTCCTTGTTATTGTCCCAATTCACGGTACAACCGGCTCTTTTCACGATGGAGGAGATGTAGAAAGAAAGCCCGCCATCGGTGGGGATAGCGGGCCGTATTCGGTGGAATGAGGGGAATTACTTGTCGGATTTGTCCTTGGAATCCTTGGCGGGGACTTCGGGCACCTCCTCGGGGACGCCGGCGAGGGCCGGGTCGATCATGATGCGGCCGCAGTACTCACACACGATAATCTTCTTGTGCATCTTGATCTCCAATTGCTTCTGAGGCGGGATGCGGTTGAAGCAACCACCGCAGGCGTTACGCTGGATGTAGACGATGCCAAGGCCGTTGCGGGCGTTCTTGCGGATGCGCTTGAAGGCCTGGAGAGTGCGGGTGTCGACGCTCGGCTCGAGGTCCTTGGCTTCCTGGCGTAGGCGCTCCTCGTCCTGGCGCGTTTCGGAGACGATCTCGTCCAATTCCTGCTTCTTCTCGGCCAGGATATGGTGCTGGTCCTGAAGCTTGTCGTGGGTGGCATTTATCTCCATCTCCTTGTTGTCGATGGCTCGGCCGTATTCGTTGATGTGCTTGTCGGCGAGCTCGATTTCGAGGCTTTGGAACTCAATTTCCTTGCTCAGGAGGTCAAACTCGCGGTTGTTGCGCACGTCGTCCAATTGCTGGCGGTAGCGGTCGATCAACTGCTGCGCTTTGCCGATTTTGGCGTTTTCGTCGTCGATTTTGCGCTTGAGCTCGTCGATCTCACGGTTGTAGTTGTCGATACGGGTGTGGAGCCCCTCGATGGAGTCCTCAAGGTCTTTCACTTCCAGGGGGAGCTCGCCGCGGATGGTCTTGATGCGGTCGATCTCGGTGAGAATGGTCTGGAGCTTGTGCAGGGCCGTTAGGCGATCCTCCACTGAGAGGGTTTGCTCAGCTGCTTTATTCTTTTCGGTTGCCATATAAACTATATGTAAACTATGGGATTTTTTTCGATTTGAGAATACGTGACTGCAAAGTTAGGAAATTTTTCTCTAATTATTTGATAAAAAATTTCTTTTGTGCATTCTTCGCTCTCAAAATGGCCGATATCGATGATGAAAATCTGGCCTGAGTAGTCGCAGAAGTCGTGGTAGCGGGTGTCGGCCGTGATGTAGGCTTGCGCCCCGGCGGCTATGGCTTGTGGGATGAATTCCGAGCCTGAGCCTCCACACAAGGCCACGCGGGTGATGTCGCCTGAGGGGGGAGCCGTGCAGCGGGCCACGGGAGAGTGACAGGTGGTCTTCACCAGCTCCACAAGGTCGCGTGGAGCCATAGGGTGGGGGAGATTGCCCACCACCCCAAGGCCGATGCCATGATCCGTGCCTGGCTTCTGCTCCAGTACCTCCACTTCCTTGAGACCAAGCAACCGGGCAAGGGTGTAGGACACCCCACCGACAGTGTTGTCTACCGAGGTGTGGCACGCGTAGATAGCTACCCCGGCGCGGATGGCGTCGATGGCGGCTCGCTCCACACGCCCGTTCCCGTTAAGGCGTTTCAACCCACGGAAGATCAACGGGTGATGTGCCACGATGAGATTGCTCCCTTTCCCGATAGCCTCAGCCACGATCCCGGGGGTGACATCGACGCACAGCAGCACGCCCGTGCACTCCTGGTCGCCACGGCCGATTATCAAGCCGGTGTTGTCCCAGGATTCTTGCAAGATAGGGGGCGCGAAAGCCTCCAAAGCCTCTACTATATCAGAGATCTTAGGCATTACCCTTTAATCCTTTAAATCTTTCACCTCGAGCTGGAGTTCATCGAGTTGCTTCTGATCCAGGGGAGCGGGAGCGTCAAGCATCACGTCGCGGCCCGAGTTGTTCTTGGGGAAGGCGATGCAGTCGCGGATGGAATCCAAGCCCGCGAACAGCGACACCCAACGATCAAGGCCGTAAGCCAATCCACCGTGAGGGGGAGCGCCAAATTTGAACGCGTTCATCAGGAATCCAAACTGTTCCTGCGCCTTCTCGGGGGTGAAACCAAGGATCTCAAACATCTTGGCCTGCAACTCGCTGTCGTGGATACGGATGGAGCCACCGCCCACCTCCACTCCGTTGACCACCATATCGTAAGCGTCGGCGCGAACGGCTGCCGGGTCGGTGTCGAGCAAGGGGATATCCTCGTCCTTGGGGTGGGTGAACGGGTGATGCATGGCCATCAGGCGCTGCTCCTCGTCGCTCCACTCGAACATCGGGAAATCCACTACCCACAGGCACGAGAACTTGTTCTTATCCCTCAATCCCAGGCGGTTGCCCATCTCCAGGCGTAGCTCGCACAACTGCTTGCGCGTCTTCATGGCGTCGTCGCCCGAGAGGATGAGAATCAGGTCGCCCGACTCGGCGTTCATGGCCTTCTTGAGAGCCTGCAGGTCGTCCTGCGAGTAGAACTTGTCGACCGACGATTTCACGTTGCCGTCGGCCTCCACGCGGGCGTATACCATACCCTTGGCCCCGATCTGGGGACGCTTTACGAATTCAGTCAACTGGTCCACCTGCTTACGGGTGTAGCTGGCGGCCCCCTTGGCGTTGATGCCACCGATGTAGGCCGCGCTGTCGAACACCGGGAAGCCCTTGCCTTTCATCACGTCCATCAGCTCCACAAATTCCATTCCGAAGCGAGTGTCGGGCTTGTCGCTGCCATAGAGGCGCATTGCCTCCGACCACGGCATGCGGGGAAAAGGATCAGTCAACTCCACGCCGCGCAACTCCTTGAACAGGTGCTTGGCCATCCCCTCGAAGAGCGAGATAACGTCCTCTTGCTCAACGTAGCTCATCTCGCAGTCGATCTGGGTGAACTCAGGCTGACGGTCGGCTCGCAAGTCCTCGTCGCGGAAGCACTTCACGATCTGGAAATAGCGGTCCATGCCCGACACCATCAGCAACTGCTTCAACGTCTGAGGCGACTGGGGCAGCGCATAGAACTGGCCGGGGTTCATGCGGGAAGGCACGACGAAATCGCGGGCACCCTCGGGAGTGGAACCCACCAGCATCGGAGTCTCAATCTCAAGAAATCCCTTGGAGTCGAGGTAACGGCGCACCTCCATGGTCATGCGATGGCGCAGCTCAAGATTCTTGCGCACCGAGGGACGCCGCAGGTCAAGGTAACGGTAGCGCATGCGCAGCTCGTCGCCCCCGTCGGTGTCGTCCTCGATGGTAAACGGGGGAATCTCCGAGGGATTCAACACCTTGAAATCGCTGGCGATAATCTCGATGTCGCCCGTGGGGAGGTTGGGGTTCTTGCTGGTGCGCTCGGCCACGGTGCCCTTGATCTGCACCACGTACTCGCGGCCAAGATCATGGTTGGCGCGGGCGTTAAGGGCGGCGTCCGTGTCGTCGTTAAACACTATTTGGGTCAAGCCGTAGCGGTCGCGTAGGTCGACGAAGGTCATGCCTCCCATTTTGCGCGCGCGTTGCACCCAGCCGGCGAGGGTTACCTCTTTTCCGGCATCGCTGAGGCGGAGTTGTCCGCAGTTGTGAGTACGATACATTATGATGTTTTGATATTTGTGTTCTTAATGGATACGCGAAGTTACGCAATTATCTTAAAACTTAAAAAATTATGTGGGTGTTATAATTTCATGAAAGAGGAGAAAATGATCGACCGCCGACTCCTGGGGTGGATACACCGTCAGGGCTGGCACGACTTGCGCTCAATCCAACGCGAGGCTATTCCCGCGATTTTAAATCCACAAGGCGATGTGGTGATCAAGGCATCAACGGCTGGAGGCAAAACCGAGGCCGCATTCTTGCCCATTCTCACCCGATTGGCACAAGCCGAAGGTCAACAACCCCTGGTGATAGCCGTGGCACCCCTGAAAGCGCTGATCAACGACCAGGCTCGCCGATTGGAGGAGATGGCCGAGCCACTGGGAGTGAAAGTGACACCTTGGCATGGCGACGCCCCGCAGAGTGGCAAGAACGAGTTCCTGCGCCATCCCTCAGGGGTGTTGCTCATCACCCCCGAGTCGCTCGAGGCTTTGCTCGCTAAGCGCTCCCCGTGGGCTCGCAAGGCGTTTCGCAACCTATTATATATAGTGGTGGACGAGCTACATGCCTTTCAGGGCAACGAGCGTGGCACACAGCTGCAGCAACTGATGGCCAGGTTGGACATGATCGCCCGACGTCGCGTCCCCCGCATCGGTTTGTCGGCCACCTTGCCCACCGCTGGATTCAACACCTCTACGGAAAGAGAAAATGACAACCCGCAAGCATCACCCACCCCCATTGTGATTCATGGCACCGAGAAGTATCCAGTCCAGATCCTTGTAAAGGAGATAATAGCCGATGCCGACCACCAGCCCGAACCGCTGATCGCACAAGACCTCTTTTCACGCCTGCGAGGCTCCAACAACCTCGTGTTCACCAATTCCCGCAAGGACGCTGAGGCCTTCCGAGTGGCCCTGGGAGAGATCTCTCGACAGCAAGCTGTCCCCGACGAGTTCAGAATTCACCACGGGTCGCTTTCAAGGGCCGACCGCTCGCAGGTGGAGCAAGAATTGCAAGCAGGCGAGCGCCCTGTCACCGCCATCTGCACTGCCTCCATGGAGCTGGGCGTCGATATCGGCAAAGTCAAATCCATAGCCCAAATCGGCACAGCGCAAGATCCCGCTTCGCTGCGTCAACGCTTGGGCAGGTCGGGTAGGCGAGGGGAGCCCTCCATCCTGCGTGTATACTCGGTGGACGAGGCTCGCGACGACTACAAGTTCCACCTTCGCGCCAATCTGTTGCAGAACATCGCCGTGATCGAGCTGCTACGCCTTCACGACTTTCAGGCAATGGCCAAGACATCGGCTGAGGCCAACCTAAGCGTCATCGTGCAGCAACTCCTTTCGCTCCTTGGCGAGCATGGCAGCTACTACTCATCGGAGGCATTCATGACCCTGTGTCGCGGCGAGGGAGCATTCCCCTACCTGTCGGAGGAAGATTTTGAATCCTTGCTAAAGGAGATGGAGAAAAAACGGCTGATAGCCCCCACCAATAGCGGCCAAATCGTCGTTGGGCGCGAGGGAGAGCGGATGATGGGATCCCGCGACTTCTACTCGGCTTTCACCACGCCAGCCGACTATACCATCGTCGACCGCACGTCGCGACGCACTGTTGGAGCCGTTCAGTACAAGCCCTATTACGGCGAGGTGTTCATCCTTGCCGGTGAGAAATGGATCGTGGATGCTGTTGAAGAACGCTCATCCACCGCCTGGGTGTCACAGACCCACTCCAAAGGGAAGATGATGTTTGAGGGTACTGGCCCCGAGACATCCCCCACTGTCGTGCGAAAGATGCGTGAAATCTTGGAGTCCACCCAGAAATTCCCCTATCTCGACCCCGCCACCGCTACAGCCCAGCAACTGGAATCAGCCCGACAATGGTACCGTGCCCATGCGCTTGATCAGCAACCATGGGTAAGGCAAGGCGACACCCTGGCTTGGATCACCTGGGCTGGAATGAAGGCCAATCGAGTGATAGCCATGCTCGCCCACCGCTTCTTGGGCGTGAATCTCCCCTACGACCACATCGCCGTCACCGGCCTCTCCCCCGACCAAGTAGACCTGCTCCAGCGTTTGGTTTCCGAATCCTTCCCCTCGTCAGCCCAAACTGGGACAGCCCCTGCCCTCAGCGGCCTCAAGATGGAACTATCATCAAGTGTTCCCCGCGTGAAAAAAGAACGAGGCAAGTGGGACCAATACCTTCCCGACGACCTGCTCAACCGCCAATACGCGGCGCAAAAACTCGACCTTCAAGGCGCCCTCCAAGCCCTCTCCACGCCACTTTTGCCCGCTGATGAAGCGAAAAAACAAATAAAATAATCGTGATTCGGGAAAAAGTTGTATCTTTGCCACGGTAAAATCGTATAATATCTAAAACAAACATTACAATGGCTTACGTAATCACCGACAAATGCGTGGCTTGCGGCACTTGCGAGCCCGTCTGCCCTGTAGAGGCTATCACCCCCGGCGACATCTACCACATCGATCCCGACACCTGCATCGAGTGCGGCTCCTGCGCTGAGGTTTGCCCCTCCGAGGCTATCATCCCCGGCGAATAATCCCGCAACGGATTTCCCCCCCGGTAACGACCACAGGCCCCTCTGGACATCCGTCCACCGGGGCCTGCGCCCGTTTTATGGTAGAAGGAGAAAAGGAAACAGGCAGTTGAGGAGTAAAAGAAAAATGTTACCTTTGCAAAAAATAAGCAATCAATGACCAAGAGACACAATAAGAACCTTAAACTCCTTTCGCTTTTCTCGGGCTGCGGTGGTATGGACATCGGCTTTGAGGGAGGATTCATTACCCACCGCAAATCAATCGACCCTACCCGAGATTGGGTTGACCGCGTGGTTGATGATAATTGGGTGCGGGTAAAGGAAACACGCTTCGTCACTGTTTTCGCCAACGATATCCTCGAAGAAGCGCGTAACGCTTGGCTTTCCTACATGACTCCACGTGGTCACAAAAAGGATGTATACCATTTTGGGAGCATTGTAGATTTCGTGAAGAAACACAAAGCCGGCCAGGACATCTTCCCCAGCGACATTGATATTGTTACGGGCGGGTTCCCCTGCCAGGATTTTAGCGTTGCAGGCAAACGTCTTGGCTTTGACTCCCACAAGGACCACACTGGGCATCTGCGCAGCGACGACCTCCCCACCGAGGAAACCCGCGGCAAGCTATATTGCTGGATGAAAGAGGTAATTGAAAACACCAAACCCAAAATATTTGTGGCCGAGAATGTTAAGGGACTGGTGAATCTTGGTGACGTGAAAACCATTATCCAACAGGACTTTGCCTCGGCTGGAAATGGCGGGTACATTGTTTTGACGCCCCGAGTGCTGCATGCCGCCGATTATGGTGTGCCTGAATCCCGAGAGAGGGTGATTTTCATCGGAATACGCAAAAACGCCTTGACCCCCGAGGCTTTAGATGCCCTATCAAGCGAAAACATCCCCGCCGAATATGACCCCTATCCCCTCCCCACTCACAATTACCATCACAAGCAAGAAGGCTTGCTCCCCACGGTGACTTGTGGCGATATTTTCGCCCAGTTGCCCGAGCCGGAAGATTCTCACGACCTCTCCCACCACTATTACTCCAAAGCCAAATTCATGGGCACCCATTGCCAGGGCCAAAAGGAGATTTCTCTAAATGCAATCGGCCCGACAATTCGGTCGGAACACCATGGCAATATAGAGTTTCGCCGTCTTTCCCCTGAACATGGAGGATGTGGCGTGGAGAAACTCCCCGAACGCCGCTTGACCCCTCGCGAATGCGCCTTGATCCAAACCTTCCCCCCTGATTATGAGTTTGTTCGGCGTAATGAGGCTAATTTGCGTAAATATGCCGTAAGCACCTCGGGCGCTTATAAAGTGATAGGCAACGCCGTACCCCCGGTCTTGGCCTATAATATCGCAATGCGCCTGCAAGAGCTTTGGCCAAAATTTTTCGGCAATTAATAACGCATAGATAACATATTATTCCCACTCGATGGTGGCTGGTGGCTTGGAAGAGATGTCGTAGGTGACGCGGTTGACACCCTTGACCTTGTTGATGATGTCGTTGGACACCTTGGCCAGGAAGTCGTAGGGTAGACGTGCCCAGTCGGCAGTCATGGCGTCGGTGGAGGTGACGGCTCGCAACGCCACGGCGCGCTCGTAGGTGCGCTCATCGCCCATCACTCCTACGCTTTGCACCGGCAACAGTATCACCCCGGCTTGCCACACCTGGTCGTACAATCCCCAGTCGCGAAGTCCTTGGATAAATATGTCGTCGGCCTCTTGCAGCACGGCCACCTTTTCGGGAGTGATGTCGCCAAGGATACGCACGGCCAGGCCAGGACCCGGGAAGGGGTGACGCTTGATCAGATGCTCGGGCATTCCCAACTCACGTCCCACGGCGCGCACCTCGTCCTTGAACAACAGACGCAAGGGCTCGCACAGCTTCAGGTTCATCTTCTCGGGGAGCCCTCCCACGTTGTGGTGGCTCTTGATGACGGTGCCGGTGATGGAGAGCGACTCGATGCAGTCGGGGTAGATAGTGCCTTGGGCCAGCCATTTCACATCCTTCACCTTGTGAGCCTCGCGATCAAACACGTCGATGAAACCCTTGCCGATGATTTTGCGCTTGCGCTCAGGCTCGGTGACACCCTTCAGCTCGTTGAAGAACTCCTCGGAAGCGTCCACGCCGATCACGTTCAAGCCAAGGCCCTCGTAATCGCGGAGCACGTTTTTGAACTCATTCTTGCGCAACATGCCGTGGTCGACGAAAATGCAGGTCAAGTTTTTGCCGATAGCGCGGTTGAGCAGCACTGCGGCCACCGACGAGTCGACGCCACCGCTCAGGCCAAGCACCACCTTGTCGTCGCCCAATTGCTCGCGAAGGGCAGCCACTGTGGTGTCGATGAACGAGGCTGCGTCCCAATCCTGGCGCGAGCCGCAGATGTCGACAACAAAATTCTTCAGCAACTGGGTACCATCCTCAGTGTGATATACCTCGGGATGGAATTGCACGCCCCAAAGCTTCTCGTCGTCGGCCTGGTAGGCGGCGATGGCCACCGAGTCGGTAGAGGCAATAGGATGGAAATTCTGGGGAATGGAGGTGATAGTGTCGCCGTGGCTCATCCACACTTGCGAGCCAGCCTTGATGTCCTTGAACAAAGGGTTGGACTCGTCGATTTTGGCCAGATGGGCGCGACCATACTCGCGGGTACCGGCCGGCTCTACGGTGCCGCCGTTGGTGTAGGCCATGAACTGGGCGCCGTAGCATATGCCCAGGATGGGCAGTCGGCCGCGTATCTTCGACAGGTCGACCTTGAAAGCCTTGTCGTCGTACACCGAGAATGGGCTACCCGAGAGGATCACGCCAATTACCGAGGGGTCGTCGTGGGGAAACTTATTGTAGGGGACAATCTCGCAATAGGTGTTGAGCTCGCGCACGCGGCGACCGATCAACTGTGTCGTCTGCGAGCCGAAGTCGAGGATGATGATTTTTTCCTGCATAAGGTGATGTGAGATGAATTTGTCGCGAAGTTAGCGAAAAGTTTTGTTTTTTCAGTTTCCAGTGTTCAGTTTTCAGTGTTCATTACCCCTTTTGTCCTTTCCTCCTTTAAGGATTTAATTCTTAAAATACCTAAATTCCTAAAACACTTCTCTGAAAACCAAAAACTTCTTGAAACTTCTTAGTGAATATTTTGCCATGTCGGAAAAAAGTGGTAACTTTGCGGTCGCAAAGCCGTGAAGGTAATGCAACTTATTAAAAATCATTTATTTAACCAATCAACCGAGAAAATGAATCATTACGAAACCGTTTTCATTTTAACTCCCGTTTTGTCTGAGGCACAGATGAAGGAAGCGGTAGAGAAGTTCACAAAGGTGTTGACCGACAACGGCGCCACCATCGTGAACGAGGAGATTTGGGGCCTGCGCAAGCTCGCTTACCCCATTGAGAAGAAATCCACCGGCTTCTACACCCTCATTGAATTTGACGGCGAGCCCACCATCGTCAAGAAACTTGACACCGCCTATCGCCGCGACGAGCGCGTGATCCGTTACCTCACATTCCGTCTCGACAAGTACGCCGCCGAGTACGCCGCCAAGCGCCGCAGCCTCCGCGCCAAGAAAGCCGCCGAGACCCCTGTTGAGAATGTTGAACCCCAAGCAGAAGCTAACAAGGATTAATCACCATGGCACAGTCACAATCTGAAATCCGTTACCTCACTCCCCTCACCGTGGACGTGAAGAAGAAAAAATACTGCCGTTTCAAGCGCAGCGGCATCAAGTACATCGACTACAAGGATCCCGAGTTCCTCAAGAAGTTCCTCAACGAGCAGGGTAAGATCCTTCCCCGTCGCATCACCGGCACCTCGCTCAAGTTCCAGCGTCGCGTGGCTCAGGCCGTGAAGCGCGCACGCCACTTGGCCCTCCTGCCCTACGTAACCGACTTGATGAAATAAACTGTATAACCGTTATCACCACCGATAGATTATGAAACTTATCCTTAAAGAAGACGTCGCAGGCCTTGGATACAAGGACGACGTAGTAGAAGTGAAAAGCGGTTATGGTCGCAACTACCTGATCCCCACCCAGAAGGCTGTCATCGCTTCCCCCTCGGCCCTGAAAGTATTGGCCGAGAACCAGCGCCAGCGCGCCCACAAGCTCGCCAAGATCAAGGCCGACGCCGAGGCAACCGCGGCTGCCCTCAAGGACGTGAAGCTCACAATCGGAGCCAAGACCTCCTCGACCGGCACCATCTTTGGTTCGGTCAACGCCATCCAGGTTGCCGAGGCCCTCGAGAAGATGGGTCACAACATCGACCGCAATCTCATCGACATCAAGGAGCCCGTGAAGGAAGTGGGCGAATACGTAGCCCTCATCAAGCTCCACAAGGAGGTTGCCGTAGAGGTGCCCTTCGAAGTGGTGGCCGAATAAAGCACAGAAAAGTTGGACTCGTCTCCCGGGCCCAACTTTTTAACGTTTAAATGATTAACATCACAGGGGCCGGTTCCGTCAACGCGGGATCGGCCCCTCTCGTTGTAAGTGCCCCTTTAAAGATTTAAAGCTTTATAAATAAAGGAATCATGCCCCCCTATAAAAAGCACCCGAGACGCATCCTGGGGGGAGGCGCCTCGGGGTAAGAGGTAATATCGGGAAATAGGATTATTTTTTCTTGCGGTTGCCGTAGCGGCTCATGAACTTGTCGACGCGACCTGCGGTGTCCACAAGCTTCTGCTTGCCGGTGAAGAACGGGTGGGACGAGCTGGTGATCTCAAGCTTTACCAGCGGGTAGGTTACACCGTCAACCTCGATGGTCTCACGCGAAGCAACGGTGCTACGGGTGATGAAGATCTCATCGTTTGACATGTCCTTGAATACTACTTCGCGGTAGTTGGAGGGATGGATGTCTTTTTTCATCTTTATTGTCGATTTTTACTTTTTGATTATCAAATGATTGATGCGCTGGTAAGGCGTTTCTCTCGTAATGGCCTGCAAATTTAGCCATTATTTTTCACCCGACAAAAAATTTTAATGAATTTTTGGCAATTCCCCGATTTCACGGCGATCCCACGGCGTCCCCCCCCAATGTGTTTCCCCCGACGAAGGTCCACTGAGCCCAGCGATATCATCGCGAGTAGGCATCGCGAGTAGGCTGGCATATTGGCATATTTCTGGCCACTTTTTTGCCGATGGCGAAAACTTTATGTAATTTTGCGTGATTGTATAAGTGATATGGATTTCAAACTCAGTTCGCAGTACGCGCCCACGGGCGACCAGCCTCAGGCGATCGACCAGCTGGTGAAAGGCGTGGAGGATGGCTCCCCGGCGCAGACGTTGCTTGGCGTCACCGGGTCGGGCAAAACCTTCACAATGGCCAATGTAATCGAGCGCGTCAACCGTCCCACGCTCATCCTAAGCCACAACAAGACGCTCGCTGCCCAGCTTTACTCCGAGTTCAAGAATTTCTTCCCGGACAACGCCGTGGAGTATTTCGTGAGCTATTACGATTATTACCAGCCCGAGGCCTACATCCCCTCGGTCGACAAGTATATCGAGAAGGACCTGATGATCAACGATGAGATCGACCGCCTGCGCCTGGCCACGACCTCGGCGTTGTTGTCGGGGCGACGCGACGTGATTGTGGTGTCGTCGGTGTCGTGCCTCTACGGTATCGGCAATCCTGAGGATTTCCACGCCAACGTCATCGACATCCATGTGGGGCAGAAGATTGCCCGCAACGTGTTCCTGCGCAAGCTTGTCGACGCCCTTTATTCGCGCAACGAGCTCGACCTGGGACGAGGCAATTTCCGAGTGAAGGGCGACACGGTGGACATCCGCCTGGCTTACGAAGAGATTACCCTCAGGGTGATATTCTGGGGCGACGAGATCGAGTCGATATCAACCATTCACGCCGACACGGGGGCGTCGCTCGGCAGCCATGATATCTTTAAAATCTACCCGGCCAACATTTTCGTCACGTCCAAGGAGCGCGTCAACTCGGCTTTGGCCCAAATCGGCTTCGACTTGACCCAGCAGGTCGACTTCTTCAACAAGGAGGCCAAGCCGCTTGAGGCCAAGCGTTTGTACGAGAGAGTAACCTACGATATGGAGATGATACGCGAAGTGGGACACTGCTCGGGTATCGAGAATTACAGCCGTTATTTCGACGGCCGTCAGCCCGGAATGCGACCCTTCTGCCTCTTGGACTATTTCCCCAAGGATTTCTTGACGATAATCGACGAGAGCCATGTGACGATTCCCCAAATACGCGCGATGTACGGGGGTGACTTGTCGAGAAAGATGAACCTTGTGGACTACGGGTTCCGCCTTCCCGCGGCGTTGGACAACCGTCCATTGAAATTTGAGGAATTTGAGAGCTTGCAGAATCAAGTGGTGTACGTCTCGGCCACGCCAGCCGATTACGAGCTGGAACGTAGCGAGGGCGTCGTAGTGGAGCAGATTATACGTCCAACGGGATTGCTTGACCCTGTGATCGAGGTACGCCCCTCCATGAACCAGATTGACGACTTGATCGAGGAGATCCAGCAGCGGGCCGAGAAGGATGAGCGCACGCTGGTCACCACCCTCACCAAGCGCATGGCCGAGGAGCTCAACGACTACCTGAAAAAATTGCAGATGCGAGCCGCCTACATCCACAGCGATGTGGACACTCTCGACCGTATACAGATCCTCGACGACTTGCGAGCCGGCGTCTACGACGTGCTGATCGGTGTCAATCTCCTTCGCGAGGGATTGGACCTGCCCGAGGTGTCGCTCGTGGCCATCCTCGACGCCGACAAGGAGGGTTTCCTCCGTTCCCACCGTTCGTTGACCCAAACAGTGGGCCGCGCCGCACGCAACCTCAACGGCCGTGTGATTATGTACGCCGACAAGGTCACCGATTCCATGCAGCAAACAATCGACGAAACCAACCGCCGACGCACCCTTCAGCTCGCCTACAACGAGGAGCACGGAATCACCCCGCAAGCAATCATCAAAGCGCGTAACCGTATCATCGGCAAGGAAGAGGAAGCTCCCTCAACGCCAAAGGCTACTCGCCCGACGCGTCAACAAGAGCGTGCCGCAAGCCGTCGTCCGGCCGCTTCCCCTTACGAGATGGAATTCTCAACCAGTGTCGACATCGCCGCCGATCCTGTCATCCCTTACATGAACGCCGACGAGTTACGCCGTTCCATCGACCGTTTGCGGCTTGAGATGGTTGAACAGGCCAAGCGTATGGAGTTCATCGAGGCCGCCCGCTTGCGCGACGAGATGCTCAAAATGCAAGCCAAACTCGACGAAATGGAGGCCGCGAAATGAACCAATTTCTCCCCACCACGGTAAAGGAGATGAAAGCCTTAGGTTGGGATCAGCCCGACATCGTGCTTTTCACCGGTGACGCCTACGTTGATCACCCTTCGTTTGGTGCGGCTGTGATCGGTCGCACGTTGCAAGCCGCTGGCTACAAAGTGGCTATCGTGCCACAGCCCAACTGGCAAGACGACCTACGCGACTTCCGGAAATTTGGCCGCCCCAGGCTATTCTTCTCGGTAAGCGCCGGGGCAATGGACTCCATGGTCAATCACTACACCGCCAACCGTCGACGACGCTCCGACGACGCCTACACCCCCGACGGACGCCATGGCGCGCGTCCCGACTATCCATCGATCGTCTACACCAAAATACTAAAAGACATTTACCCCGACTGCCCCGTCATCATAGGCGGCATCGAAGCTTCCTTACGCCGAGTGGCCCATTACGACTATTGGCAGGACCGCCTGCGCCCATCCATCCTCCTCGACTCGCCGGCCGACTTGCTTGTTTACGGCCTGGGCGAGGTGCCCATAGTGGAGATCGCGCGACGCATCGACGCAGGTGAGCCTATTCAAGCCATCCGCGACGTTCCACAAACAGCATTCCTCCTCCCATCTTCTAAGCTAAAAGAACCAGAAGTGCCCGGGGAGTCATCCCAGGGCCCAATCATACTCCACTCCTATGAGGATTGCCTCAAAAACAAAAAACACCAGGCCGAGAATTTCAAAATCGTAGAGCAACAAAGCAACCGCATGCACGGATCGGTGATCTGGCAGCCCCACGGCGACAAAACAGTGGTGATCAACCCCATGCTCCCCCCACTGAGCCAAGTACAGATCGACGCCACCTACGACCTTCCCTACACTCGTCTTCCCCATCCACGCTACAAGGGAAAACGAATCCCGGCTTACGAGATGATACGCCACTCGGTGAACATGCACCGCGGCTGCTTTGGCGGTTGTGCCTTCTGCACCATCTCAGCCCATCAAGGCAAATTCATCTCTTCCCGCTCAAAGCAATCGATATTGAAAGAGGTTGACCAAATCACCCGAATGCCCGACTTCAAAGGCTACATCTCCGACCTCGGGGGACCCTCCGCCAACATGTACGGAATGCACGGCAAAAACCTTGATGCCTGCGCCAAATGCCTGCGCCCATCATGCCTCCATCCCAAGCCCTGCCCCAACCTCAACACCGACCATTCCCCCCTGCTCGACATCTACCACGCCGTCGACACCCACCCCAAGGTGAAGAAATCGTTCATCGGCTCGGGCGTGCGATACGACCTGTCGATGCACCCCACCGGCGACAAACGCATCGACGCTGTCAACCGCCAATACAACGAGGAATTAATCGCCCACCACGTGTCAGGCCGCCTCAAAGTGGCCCCTGAGCACACCGAGGACCACGTGCTCAACCTCATGCGCAAGCCCTCGTTCGACCTCTACTACGACTTCAAAAGGATATTCGACTACGTCAATAGCCGCGAGGGACTAAAACAGCAACTAATTCCCTATTTTATCTCCTCCCATCCCGGTTGCCGCGAGATCGACATGGCCGAATTGGCAGTGAAGACCAAAGACCTCAATCTTCACCTCGAGCAGGTCCAGGACTTTACCCCCACCCCCATGACCCTCGCCACCGAAATCTACTACACTGGCTACCATCCCTACACGATGGAGCGCGTCTATACCCCCATCACCCAGGAGCAAAAACTCGCCCAACGCAAGTACTTCTTCTGGTACGACCGCACCTATCGCCAGCAAATTATCGGGTCGCTAAAATCACTCCACCGTCCCGACCTAATACCACGCCTATTCGGCACTAACATTTACGACAATGAAACCACTCGTCCTGCTCGCCCCCGAGGAGCAACTACGCCGCCTCGACCCCATACGCCAAATGATGACCGAAGCAGCCATCGCAGCCGCCCTCATCACCGATAACGCCAACCTTTACTACCTCACTGGCCGCGTCTTCGCAGGCATGATATATCTGCCACGAGAGGGACAGCCCGTCTACCTCGTGCGCCGTCCCGTAGAGCTGGAAGGAAAAGGCGTCGTTTACTTCACCGGCACCCGCGACATCCCCGCCGAATTGGAGCACCGCGGGCTGCCCAAGCCATCCACCCTTGGCCTCGAGATGGACCTCACCCCTTATACCACCGTAATCCGTTACACCAAGCTATGGCGTGAGGCCACCCCTGTCAACATATCCCCCATGATGCGCCAAGCCCGCTCGGTAAAAACTCCCCAGGAGATTCACCTCATCGAGCGATCGGGCGTGTGCCACGAGCGAGTGTACCGTCGCATCCCCCGCGTGTTCAAGCCCGGTATGACCGACCTCGAGCTACAAGTCGAAATCGAGCGAATGTCGCGCCTGGAAGGGTGCCTTGGACAATTCCGCATCTCGGGCGACACCATGGAGATCTATATGGGCAACGTAATCACCGGCGACAACGCCGATGCCCCATCCCCCTACGACTTCGCCATGGGCGGCGCCGGATTGGACCCATCCCTGCCCGTGGGTGCCGACGGATCCGAGATACGCCGAGGCAACACCGTCATGGTCGACATGAACGGCAACTTCACCGGCTATATGACCGACATGAGCCGCACATTCGCCTTCGGCGACATCGAGCCACTCGCACAGAAAGCTCACGAATGCTCCCGCGAGATCCTGCGCGCCCTCGAGCAAATGGCACGCCCAGGTATTGAGGCACGCACCCTCTACGACACCGCCTACGACATGGCCCGCGAGGCACAGCTCGAAACCTACTTCATGGGCCACCGCCAGCACGCCGGCTTCGTGGGTCACGGCATCGGCATCGAGGTCAACGAAGCACCCGTCATCGCTCCCCGCTCACGCGACATCCTAGCCGAGCGCAACGTCATCGCCCTCGAGCCCAAATTCGTCATCCCCCACGTGGGAGCCGTCGGAGTCGAAAACTCCTACGTCGTCACCCCCACCGGCCTCCGTTGCCTCACCAACGCCCCCGAAGACCTCCTCCCCCTCTAATCCCCGACTCCACAAACAAGGAGCGTGGGCGCCCCCGCCCGCGCCTCCAGCCCTTCATGTTCAAACTAAGAGCGTATCTTATCTGATGGATAAAATCACCCGTCGATAATCACTCTTATTTGGATAATTGAATTCTTGGTAACGGGACTTACCATACCACTTAGCCTCGATTTTATCAGGAGCTACGCCCATATCTGTCAGCAATTTAACAATCGCTTCTGCGCGCGCTTTAGACAGTGCGTCATTAACCCTCTCTGAGCCAAGATCACAGGTGTAACCCTCGACTAAGATTTTGGCCTTTTGATTGGTCTTCAAGTAAGTGTTTGCCAATTCCCTTGCCAGATCTTCACCACCAGCTACCAATTGGTTGGTATTGAGTTCAAACATAACCCCAACAGCCGGGATATCTAAGTCGTTGCTGTTGTCTTGTTGAGCCTTGGCTATATTCCTCTTGATGACATTCTTGAACTCGGCAAGGTCGGAGATGGGAGCCTGTGTGGTTACAGGAGTGCTAACGGCCGTGACTCCTGACATATCGAATGCGACCGCAGCGGAATCAACCGATACCTTCATGTCATCGTTAATCTGTCCGACGCCTTCGAAGCCTTGACCTGTTCTATTGCCATCAGTTGACAAACAGATTGCAACGCAGGCCGCAGCAATCACAATTACAGCTGCGCAGGCCATCCAGATCACATTACGCTGGCGCTTCTTTTGTTTGACCACACAATCGTTGCACACAAAGCCATCTTTGGCCTGAATACCATTGTTGGCCGGCACTTGATTGTGGCACTTGATGCACTCCACCTTCTGGTTGGGGTCGGGGGAAGTGCTTGGTTTTTTTACTGTTTCTTCCATTTCGTTTTATTTTAGAACCATGATTTAGCTTTAACAGGACATTCTTCGAAAAGGAGGCCCGATGCCCTCTCTTTCACTACCTCATCTTTGAATGCTTCAGTACAGAAGTAGGCGCTCGGCATTTCCTCGATAGTGAACAAATTGGGGTATTCATTAGGGAGGAACACAGGAGAAGACACCTCCATAATATCGCCATTAGAGAACCGCTTGACGTTAGATTTTTTCATGTTTAAGCATCCTGTAAGAACAGGGATATGGGAGCATACGTAAAAGGTTACCTCTCCAATTTTAATCTCACTAAAGATTGCCGTGGGTAACATCCGAGCCACTATAGCCTGTCCCCTCGCATCGCACACTAACAGATCGGAATTTAGTATCGTGAAGTCGGGGAGAAGGTTCGACTCATTTGTCAACCAGCCAAATCGGAAATCGGGAAGAATCTCTAGATTTTCGACTGACAAATCCAATGAGTCGGCCCCGTTGAGGCTCTCAACTATATCTGCCGACGCAAAGCTATAGTCTTTTTTGATTAAATAAATTTTCATCTCGTTTGTATTGCTAATCGTGATGTTAAGTTGAGCGTTGGAGCCGCAGCCTTAGAAACGACTCCTTGCGACTCTTTGAAAATACTGAGAACGGTATGAACTGTCTTGTCTTTACCAGTAGCTAAAGTTCCTTTGTACAACTGCTCTTTGAGGTTATCAAGCGTTTCCGCCAGAACCTTTTGCATCTTTTCAGGATTCTTGGCGTACTGTTTTTTGTATTTGTTAAATGTCTGATTTATAGCGGCTGCCACACGTTCCTCATATTCTATTGTGTTTGGACTATGGTTAGACCCTTTAGCCAAACCCTTATAGCCATATTGTTTATTACTTCTGGGTAACCATATTCCGTTACATGGGTGATCTGGGCTCCCAAAATATTTGTCCAAAATCTTTCTCGCCTGTCGTCCTTGTTCAGTCACTGGATTAGACGGCACTATATGATGTGGCTCCACTTGTCGCTTTGGGTATCCGAGATATCGGCGTATTCGTTCATTGCGTTTTACGAATTTATCATGCCCCAATAGACGCATATTGTACCCCAGGTTTTTGGAGTTTCCTTCCGATGACAATTTCAATTGATCTTTAAGGGCCGGATTATCCTTAATCTTCTTCAGATAAGAGGAATAGGTTATAGTTTGGTTTTTTATAGTGGTCAACAGACGTCCCACTGCAATGAAAGTATTTCTGGTGTATTTACTCCTAATAAGCGCGGCTTCTATCCTCCTGACCTTTTTTTCTATGACAATTTTGATTTGATGATGTTTACCCATTACTTTGCCTTTGACAAACTTAAGCGCTGATTTCTTTACGATAAGTTTGCCAGTGGCTTTCATGGCGTTAGAAGCCGCTATACTTCTTGTGACATTCTTGACGGCTTTGCCAAGAGGCTTGGTGACGACCTTGGCAACCTTAGGGATTAGGATAAAAGATGCGTTTAATCCTACTTCTGTGCCAAGGGTTTCCAAAGCTTCTGTGTTATCCTCTCCCAATGTATTACTCTCGGCTACATCTAGTGACGCCGAGGCAATAGCCAGGCCTGCATCGACAACATTGATTCCCACATTCACGCCATGCGCAATGCCAGCCACAGGAGCCAATACCACCGTTGATGCCGCAGCCACCTCAACTCCAGTCACAACCGCGCTTACTCCCATTAAGCACCAATTAATTGTTTCGCGGTGCTTCTTATACAACTCATTCGCCTTGTGGGAAAAAGAGCCTTCAACTTTATCAATTATTTCTTGCCGTTCCTTTCCGGAAATCCATAAGCCTTCCGTGGACGAGAGGCCATTGACCATTGGCCCTTCATAGAGATCGCCATTGGCAAACAATATACTTGCTTGCTTGGGGAAACTGCCATCAAGCGGCCAAAAGCCTGTAATACAGATGGTATCTTGAGCGTTAACAAGATACATAGTTCCATCGCCATAGATCTTGCCGTCGTAGAACTCGCCTTCGAATCTATTGCCGTTTTTAAACTGGAAGACTCCCAGACCCGTCATCTTGCCGTTGACAAATTCCCCATCATAACGATTGCCATTGGCAAACATATATGAGCCTATACCGTCTATAACGTTTTCATGTAAGGTACCTTCGTAGCGGTCGCCATTCTTGAATACCAATATCCCGTCACCATCCATCCAGCCTTTTTCCCATTCTCCTTGATAAGCAAATTGGTGGCTTCGGTATCTACCTATTCCATCTTGTAGCCCATTTTTCCAATCTCCAGCATACGACGCTCTTTGTTGGCTGTAATGATAAGTTCCATAGCCATTAAATAAATTATTCTCCCACTCTCCGGAATATCTATCACCGTTAGCAAAGATCATATCGCCATCGCCACCTCGCTGCCCGTCTACCCACGAGCCGGCATAGAATGTGCCATCGCTCGTGGCAAGACTTCCAATGCCTGTGGGGATATTATCTACAAAAGTACCCTCGAAGAACAAGTCGCCGGTCTTATAAATTACATCACCATTGACCTCCCCATCCGCCCAGGTGGCAAATACTGAATCGGAATTGCACACATATAATCCCTCGCCATTCCATTTTCCTTCTTTCCATTTGCCTTTATAAGAAGCGCCACCAGCATAATCCATCTGTCCCGCGCCATCTGGCTTTCCGTTCTTCGCATATCCCACATAATGACCTGTCGCCAATTGCACATCTACCAACGTCTGTATTAATTGGCCATTGGACCACTCTCCACTTTTAACCGAACCATCTTCCTTATACAGTGTACCTTCGCCATCAAAGACACCGTTTTTCCATGTGCCTTCATAATAAAGCGAGTCGTTCTTGAACCATTTCAAGTATCCATGGGGTTTACTCTCATGAAAATGTCCCACATACAACTCATTGGCTTTGGACAAAACTCCAAAGCCTTCCATCTTATTATCTTTAATCTGCCCGATAAATTTGCCTCCGTCATCGAGATCGACCTTGCTTTCAATGTCGATTGCCCCGTAATATGCGTTAACCTTCTTTGACTCTAAGATAGTACTGTCCCGATAAATTATTAATTCACCTTTCCCATGGGCAACATTCTCGAAAGTTTCCCCTCTCCAAGAATACTGGAGAGTTGTGTCCATATCTTCTACCCACACAGAAATGTCCTCGCCAGTGTTTATCCATCCACTGTTATCCGAGGAAAATCTACATGACGTTAAAAACGCAAGAAATATGTAAAAGAAAATATGGCAGTGCTTCATTTCTTTCTTAGTCTTGTTCTTCAGAGGCAAATTTACAGGTTTCGTCCGTTATTCCATTGCATATTTTGGGATTGAATATGGGCACCAATTTACACGAAAGCGTGAACCGACTTGTGACCTTCACGCTTGTCGAGGCTCTTGCATTGCCTGTGCTAACGTTCGGGTAAGCGGTCGTTTTTATGTCGCACACTATTGCGCAACGCAAAATTACGCAGGATTTGTGACATGCGCAACATGTTTTACAACATACCCGTCCGGGCGTGAGCCGATTTTTAAGGGATTAATAGGGCACGTGTTTGCCCCAGGGGTCGCCGTATTTGCCGGTTGGGTGGCTGTAGCAACGCTCGCCGATGGCATACATGGCTTTGATCGACGGGAATTCCTTGCCGCAAAGCTTGCAGTAGAACTTCTGCTGCGAGGCTTGCTGTGCGGCTGCGAGTTCTCGCTTATGCTGAGCCTCGCGTTGGGCTTCCAAGCGCTGTACCTCGCGCTCGTAGGCCAATGCGAGTGCCGCATACTCGCGGTTGGCGGCAGTGTCGGCGTAGGCCACGGTTGTTGACTTTCCGTCAAGGTTGATTCCCTTGATGGTCCATCCACCCTCGCCACCCTCGGCGAAGTCGAGGCTCTTGGCCTTGCGGCTGATGGGCGGGAAGATGAGCGAGAAGGTATAGTCGCGGAACATGAACGTCTCGGTGGGCGTTTCACCCATGGGTATGTTCTTGGTGCCGATAATTTGAAGCTTCTTGCCTCCGTCGGCCGAGATGGAGGCGGTTGGGGCGATGCGCACCCACGATCCTTCGGGTCCCGGCGTGAAGCTGAAGTCGATGATGGTCATCGAGTCGGTGAGGATCACCTTGTCGACCGTGAGGTGCTCGGCCGCTTGGGCCACCGAAGGCGAGAGCACTGTTTTTACTGATTCTGATTTCGAGCAGCCGATGAGGACTACAGCGATGGCTCCGAGAGCCACGAGTTGCAAGTTTTTCATTTTGATTGGTCTTATGGGTTAAAGTCAATATATCTCCCAAAGATACAATCAAAAAACTGCGTGGATTAAACGGACATTTATGAGCGAAAGCTAATTAGTTAACCCTTAGATGATTCAATGCTGCAAAGTTTCAAAACAGAGCCAAAACCGCCCTAGAGATTGCTCTCGATCACGGCCTTGATTTTGGCCGTGATAGGGTCGCTCTTGGGCGATTGCTTGGCAATGGTGTATTTGCCGATGTTTCGATCGTTGAAGATATGGGCGAGGGCCGGGGCGATGCCTTGAGGGATCGGGATATGGCGACCGAGCAAGTCGCGCAGCATTGCCTTGTGGGAAGTGGTGACATCCTCCTCGAAGCACATGAGCTCCTCGAAGGCGAAAGCGACGCCCTCTTTAGTCAATTCCATAAGCGCATCGGCCAGGTGGTTGAGCAGTAGGCGCATCTTCTCGTCAATCCTCACCCACGGCTGGAAGGCCTCCCGCACTAGCTTGCGATACCACCCGGAGTTGTGACGAGGCGTAGCGAGGCTATAGTCGTAACGGATCTTGCGCATACACTTAGGCCTAGCTTCGCCTTTCCTGACAAAGAGATGCACCGATAACGACTGCATGTCGGCCAGCCCCACATAACGCAGGTCGCCGTGGGCCTGAATGCACTCTTTTACGGCCTTACTCCACACGATTACAAACTCAGGCTTTAGTTCGTCAAGCACCTCACGGAACGACTCATAATCGTAGTCATAGAGGGCTTTATGTCCTTTGTAGTCGGGAGTGATGTCATCTGGGAGAAAATGCTGCAGATAATTGGTGAACGCGACCTGGTTCCAAAACCCCTCTCGCTGCTCCGCGCTCAGCCCATCCCTCTTGCCCAGCATATAATGCGTGAACGCGCTGTAAGCCGGGTAGCCCGCATCGTTGTCGATATACGACTGGATCTCAATCTCATTGGAGTTCTCCAATCGGTAATACGGGTCGCGTCCCTCATATAGCGGACACTCCACGCCCCTTATCCCCGCGCTATTCGTGCAACCCTCGCACACCGGACACCCACCCACGCGATTGGCGTAGCACACGTGGTGGGCACCCACCACCAGCGTGCGCAGCCCCTTGCAGCCCTCGGCATACCCGCCTCCGACCCACGGCCTATAGAAATATTCTTTCCCCTCTGCCATATTCACCCGCAAATTTAGCCATTACCCCCGAAATTATCAAAATAATAGTCACACATATCCCCAAACCTTTCTCTACAACATTAGTTCATAAAAAATTAACCTTCACCCTATCCCTGTCCTCGGGAACGCCGTTACGCCAAAGGAAGTTGCCGCCTGCGACCAAGGAGCGCGCCTTCCCCGGCCGCAAGCCCGTCGCGGCCGCGTCGGCAGCGTCTCGGCACTTCGCCAAGTTGATCACTATCTGCCCCGTCCGGGGGTCGAAGAACCCCGGACGCGACTCCATCCGCGCCCGCACG
>JAJBVP010000106.1 GCA_020859755.1 Bacteroidales bacterium
AACAACTTTGAGGCTTATGCCTCGTGAACTTTAAAAATTTACCGAAGTATTGTATGTACCGAAGATACTTCAAGAGATTGATTGACGTGACCGCCAGCGGTTGCGCGTTACTGATTCTCGCGATACCATTGGGCGTGATAACCTTGTGGCTGCATTTCGCCAACAAGGGTGCCGGGGCGTTCTTTCTTCAGGAAAGGCCCGGGAAGGACGGCAAGATATTCAAGATCGTGAAGTTCAAGTCAATGACCGATGAACGTGACGCTGAGGGACGGTTGCTTCCCGACTCCCAGCGTTTGACCAAAGTGGGACGCTTCGTGCGCTCCACCTCCATCGACGAGCTGCCACAATTGTGGAACGTCTTGATCGGCGAAATGTCCCTCATAGGACCTCGACCTTTGCGTACCTACTATCTGCCATGGTATACCCCTGTAGAAGCCAAAAGACACAACGTACGACCAGGGATCACGGGGTATGCCCAAACCCACGGCCGGAACTTTGTTTCTTGGGATGAAAGACTGGCACTGGACGTGTATTATGTGGATCATTTGTCTTTTTCTCTTGATGTTTCAATACTTCTTAAGACAATCAAAAATGTGGTTTTTAGAACCGACGTTGAGATAGATCCAGAAACTGAAGGCTCATTCGTTGATCACAGAAAACGTCAACTCGAAAAAACTTAGCTCGTAAATCGATATGAAGACAATTTTAGTTACTGGTATCGGGGGATTGACTCCACGATCAATTACCAAAATTATCCGAGAGAATCCCCCTGATTATAAAATTATAGGGGTGGACGCTAATAAGAAGGCCATTGGCTTTTTTATGGAGGGGTTGTTGGATGAACATTATGTTTGTCCTCGCTGTGATTCCCCCGATTATTTCCCGTTCTTGGAGAAGTTGATCGCTGAAAAGAAATTTGATTATGCCTTTGTGCAACCCGAGAGCGAAATCGTTGCGTGGGGAGATTATTATGAGAGGCATGGGAATTTCCCATGTCCTGTGTTTATGGGTTGCAAGAAGTTGTCGGAATCTCTCCGGGATAAGTCAATTATGGCCGAGCTCTTGGAAGGAACCGACTTCATTCCCAAAACCATCAAGGTCACCCAAGACAATCCTCGTTATGAGGATGTGGAAAACGAGATTGGTTTCCCATGTTGGATTAGGGCCACTGAAGGGACTGGCGGTCTCGGCTCGCTAAAGTTGGAGAATCTTAGCAGTTACAAAAGTTGGTTGTTCATCAATAGCGCGATTCCTGAGTTCACCGTCAGTGAGTTCCTTACTGGTCGTCACTTGGCCAACGAGATGCTCTATTATAATAATGAGTATGTCAAGGGTGCGGCATTGGAATGCGCTGAATACGTTATGGCCAACACGGCTCCGTCAAAGGTCACAGGCAACACAGCTTTTGGACGATTCCTCAACGAGGACCGCATCAATCGTTTCTGCGATGACTGCATCAAGTACCTCTGTGGAAAATTGCAGGTGCCAGCTCATGGCATCCTCTCGTTTGACCTCAAGGAGGACAAGGATGGCAATCTCAAAGTTACCGAAGTGAATATACGCCATATGGCGTATGCTGGGGTTATGGCTCAAGTGGGTTTTGACCTTATTGAGGACACGATAAAAATCATGGAGGACGGCAATGCCGACCGCGTGGAACGTGCTCCCTTCTTCCACTACGAAAAGCCATATATCTTCCTGCGCGATGTGGATGTGGAGCCGATTATCCTGGAAAGTGAAGATATTTTCGATTAAGGAATAGATTTGATAAGTTATAAGGTGCAATACCTGTACTCTACAATTCGATGGTAGGGACGTTTAGCGGAGATGACTTCGAGGGATGGGCCGTGAGCATGTGGGTCGGATTGTTCGGCTGCGTGCTTGGAGTTGCCTATCCTTTGTGTATCAACGCTATTCAAAGGTTGAAGGATGAGTATCGCTCGGATTTGGTGCTAGGTTGGTTCACAGAAGAACAGAAGTTCCGATGTTTAAGGGAATTGTTATGGGTAAATCTGGGATTCTCTGTCTTAGCACCGGTTCTCATTTGGCTTATCGAGCAATGGGATTATGAATTGAATTGGCATTGGGTTTGTGTAGTTCTCGCTTTCCAGTTGGCGTTTATAGCTTGGCTCTTGCATGACTTGATTAAGGTGGGTAATTTGATTATCTCATATAGCAGTTCGCGAACATTGATAGATCGATGCACGGATAAGGACATCTTTAAGATCGGGGTTATAACGATTGCTGCCGACCGCAATGACAATCAAGTGGGTTACGACAAGGGAATGCAGAAAATATACGACATCGTTCACGATGAAATTGAGGAATGGGCCAAAAGGGATCAAAACCAGAAGCAAGTTTTTGTTAAAGACAACAATGTAGAATATTTGGGAGCACCTATTGAGCCACTCACGGTAAGTGGTAATTCTCTAATTGTCATGCAAAAGAAGTATTTACCTTGTTGTGTGGCGCAAGAACTTGAGGACAAAGATTTCATCCCCCTAGTTGAAGGGAGTCGTGTGTACTCCACACAACCCACAAAAAATGACCTCAGAATACGCTTTGCCGAAAATATGGAGATACTTTACCCAGTAAAAATGCCTTATGTAAGGCTGCAAGTCACTTACGACAATGCTGCTGGGGATTTTGACTTGAGCAAGATAAAGAAATTTCAGTATTAACCAGGATACTTGGATTTTACTGATCCCATTATAAATAATATCGAAACTAATGGCTGAGAGGATTTTGCTGTGCCTGGCGCATATGTCGGGCAACGAACAGAAGTATATTGAGGAGGCGTTTCGGGACAATTGGGTGGTGCCACTGGGACCTAATGTCAACGCCTTTGAGGAGGATGTGAGGAAATTCGTCACCTCGCCTTCCACTCGAGAACTCACCACTCACCACTCACCGTTAACCACTAAAGAAGTGGTGGCGTTGTCTGCAGGGACGGCGGCGGTGCATCTGGCGCTGTTGGGGTGCGGTGTGGAGGCGGGGGACGAGGTGGTGTGCCAAAGCTTTACGTTTTGTGCGAGCTGCCATCCGATTACGTATTTGGGGGCCAAGCCGGTGCTGGTGGACAGCGAGGAGGAGACGTGGAACATGGATCCCGAGCTGCTTGAGGTAGCGATTAAGGATAGGATAGAGAAGACGGGGAAGAAGCCCAAGGCGATAGTGGTAGTGTATCTCTATGGGATGCCAGCTAAGATTGACGAGATTATGGCTGTCGCTGAGAAATACGATATTCCGGTGATTGAGGATGCCGCCGAGGGCTTAGGCTCGAGGTATAAGGGTCAGGTTTGCGGCACGTTTGGGCGCTACGGTGTGCTGTCGTTCAACGGCAACAAGATGATCACCACCTCGGGTGGAGGGGCGCTTATCTGTCCCGACCAGGAGGCCAAGCAGAAGATTATGTTCTACGCCACACAAGCGCGAGAGAGCTATCCCTATTACCAGCACGAGGAGATCGGCTACAACTACCGCATGTCGAATATCTGCGCGGGCATCGGCCGCGGCCAGATGACGATCCTCGACGATCATATCCGCCACCACCAGATGCTGGCTAAGTTCTATGAGGAGGCATTTGCGGATGTCGATGGAATCGAGTTCCATGGCAATCCAGGCAAGGATTTCGATTCCAATTTCTGGCTCAATACCATCCTCATTGACCCCTCGGTTAAGGTAAAAGGCGAAGAGAACGCTTATGCGGAGGTTATCACAGGTGCCGTTGGTGGTGCTGCTGGCGTCACCCACGCTGCCAAATCCTCCCATACCGATTGCGAGCCAAACCGCAACGTGGAGGCGCTTCGCCTCGCCCTCGACCGTGAGGGCATCGAATCTCGCCCCCTTTGGAAGCCGATGCACAAGCAGCCCGTCTACCGCGACGCACCATTTTACGGCCCCCAAACCCTTGCAGAGGGGGCTTACCATCCGGATGGCAACACCCCCCGCCGCGGGGGACTTGGGGGGCCTTCCGTTTCGGAATCCCTCTTCGCTCGCGGCCTTTGCCTTCCCTCGGGTCCTTACGTCACCCTCGACCACGCCAAAAGAATTGTCGAGATCATCAAGGACAGCATCCAAAGATGATTTGGCAACCGATAGGGAAAACTCGAAAAGTTTCGGCGTCGTAACTATAACTATAGTTATAGTAGATATAGCCTAAATACCAGATAGTCTTTAGGTCGATTATGCGTAATGAAATCCCCAAAATGCTGCTGTGTTTTCTGGCAGGTGTACTTGTTTCGGGACTTGTCATTTGGTTTGTTAGCGGGAGTGCCGACGTAACAGCTTCGCAATATGTGGAGAATGACACTACCGCGGATGGCAGACCGATTTTGCAGAGGGTGAAGATTCCTACCGATTCGGGAGAGGTGTATCTTTTTCCGCTTATAAGCAAGGATTCAGTGAGGGTGTCGTAGGATTGGGGGAGATCCTTTGGGATATGCTACCCTCCGGGAAACAACTTGGTGGTGCGCCGGCGAATTTCGTCTGGCACGCCGCTCAATGCAGATGTCAGGGAGTGGCCGTGAGCGCTGTGGGCAAAACGGTCAAAGAGGCCCATCGTCGAGCCGTGGAAGTTTCGGCCTATGTCTGTACCGAGCCCGGCGCGATGCCATCCTAAAACCTTAAAGACGTGCATTCTTGAGAACTTATTGCACACTAATATGTTAAAGAAGTGATGAAAGACTATAAACTGAATAATGGAGTGTTGATTCCTTGCGTAGGGTTTGGCACGTGGCAGACGCCCGATGGGGAGACTGCCGTAAAGGCGGTAGAATGCGCATTGGCAGATGGCTACCGTCACATTGATACCGCGGCGGTGTATGGTAACGAGGTGAGTGTGGGTCGAGGCATTGCGCAGAGCGGCGTCCCTCGCTGCGAGATTTTCCTCACGAGCAAGGTGTGGAACACCGAGCGGGGCTATGACCGGACGCTCAAGGCTTTCGACAAGACCGCATGCGACCTTGGCGTTGACTACCTCGACCTATATCTTATCCACTGGCCCGCGTCGGCAAGCCAGTTTGACAACTGGAAGGACATCAACCGCGACACATGGCGAGCCATGGAACACCTCTATCGCGAGGGGAAGATACGGGCTATCGGGGTGAGCAACTTCATGCCGCATCATCTTGATGCGCTGATAGAGCACGCAGAGGTAATCCCCGCCGTAAACCAGATTGAGTACCATCCCGGGCAGATGCAACCCGAAACGGTTGCATATTGCCAAGCCCGGGGTATCCAAATCGAGGCGTGGTCGCCGCTCGGTACCGGGCGCATGCTCACCAATCCCACGCTACAAGAGATTGCCTCCCATTATGGCAAATCGGTGGCACAACTGTGCATACGCTGGTGCCTACAGCACGATGTACTACCGTTGCCGAAATCTGTCACCCCATCCCGAATCAAGGAGAACCTCGAAGTATTCGACTTCACCATCTCCGATGCCGACATGGCACGGATAGACGCTATGGAATACTGCGGAGGCTCGGGTCTCCACCCCGACAAAATCGACTTCTAACCTATATTATTCACACCATAACATTTATGGTAAAAAAGAACGCTCCTCTTGCATATTTGCAAGAAAAGCATTAACTTTAAGATGTTAAAAATCAAAATAATACAGAGCGTTCTTATGAGCAAAGTTAATGCAAAAATTTATGCCCTAAATGTTATGGAGTGAATAATATAGGTTAGTCTGCAAGGCGTGGACAAGGGACGGACAGGCACTGGAAAGCCTTAGACTGATAAAAGACTATTTATCAAGGTTTTAACTGGATTAATCATTAGGGAAAATACAAAAAAATTCCCAAGATTTCTCTTGGGAATAGTGTCTCAGCGGAGAGAAAGGGATTCGAACCCCTGGAGGTGTTACCCTCAACGGTTTTCAAGACCGCCGCAATCGACCACTCTGCCATCTCTCCAGCAAAAGCACACAAGGCGCCTGACCGACTTTAGCGTTGAGTATGCACCCAGCGTGCTGTCTTTTGCGGTGCAAAGGTAAGGAGAATTTTTGGACCGCGCAAGAGGGTTTTTAACTTTAATTCCTGCCTTTAATTCCTGTCCTTCTTTTTCCTTTAAAGGAGGGAAGGAAAAAGAGGGAAAGGATTAATACATTAAAGGAGGAATGGATAAAGCTTAAAAGGAGGGAGGGGGAAGGGATGAAAGGGTGGGGTTAGTCGACTTGATGGAGGTCGTGGCCCATGCGGTCCTTTTTGGTGTGCATATAGAAGCGGTTGATTTCGTTGGGGGCGATTTCGATGGGGACGTTCTCCACGATTTCCAGGCCGTAGCCTTCGAGGCCGGCTCGTTTGCAGGGGTTGTTGGTCATCAGTCGCATTTTCTTGATACCGAGGGCGGTAAGAATCTGGGCACCCACGCCGTAGTCGCGCTCATCGGCTTTGTGTCCAAGGTGGATGTTGGCGTCGACGGTGTCCATGCCTTCCTCTTGAAGCTTATAGGCGCGGATTTTGTCCATAAGGCCGATACCGCGTCCTTCCTGGCTTAGGTAGAGGATGGCCCCGCGACCTTCTTTTTCAACCATGCGCATGGCTTGGTGGAGTTGCTCGCCGCAGTCGCAGCGTTTGGAGGCGAAGATGTCGCCGGTTGCGCAAGATGAGTGTACGCGCACGAGTACAGGCTTGCCGTCGGCGACGTCGCCTTTGATCAGGGCGATATGCTCAAGGCCGTTGCTGATTTGGCGGAATGGGATAAGGCGGAAGTCGCCGTAGGCTGATGGCATATGTACTTCGACGCCTTTTTCGACGAGGCTTTCTCGACGGTGACGATAGGCTATAAGGTCGGCTATGGATATGAGTTTGAGGCCCCATTCGTCGGCACGTTGGCGTAATTCGGGCAGTCGTGCCATAGAGCCGTCGTCGCTCATGATTTCCATGAGTGCAGCGGCTGGTTGCATTTCGCATAGGCGAGCCATGTCGACGGCGGCTTCGGTGTGGCCGGCGCGACGGAGCACGCCTTGATCTTGGGCGTATAGGGGGTTGATATGACCGGGACGGCCGAATGTGGCGGATGTGGAGGCGGGGTCGGCCAGGGCACGGATCGTGGCGCATCGGTCGTGTATTGAGACGCCGGTGGAGCATCCTTCGAGTTTGTCGACCGTGACGGTGAAAGGAGTGCCAAGGACGGATGTGTTGTTGGCTACTTGCGGGGCGAGGTCGAGCTCTTGGGCACGGCTAATGGTGATGGGAGCGCACAGGACGCCACGGGCGTTTTTGAGCATGAAATTTACTTGCTCAGGGGTGATTTTCTCGGCGGCCACGATGAGGTCGCCTTCGTTTTCGCGATCCTCGTCGTCAACCACGATTACCATTTTGCCCTCGCGGAAGTCGGCCAGGGCGTCCTCAATGGGATCGAGTAGGGTAGGGGTATCTTTCATTTTTGCGAATTTTGTGCCAGGTTAATGTCTTTGGAGAGGAGTTCATGCTCTTCGTCGGCGACTTTCAGGGCCTTTTGGATGTTGGCCAGGAGGTTGCGTCGCAGTCGACGGGCGATGAGCCACATTGTTCCTCCTACGGGGAATATTATGGCGGCTGTCCAGCCCATCCAGGGCTTTGGGAAGGGATTGGTGAGCCAATAGGTGCGCAATACGGGGAAGTCGCTTAGCTTGTTCACCACGAGGGGCTCGCGGGCGTTGGAGATATAATCGGTGGTGGCTGAGAGCTCGGCTTCTGTGGCCTCAATTTGGGCTCTTGGTCCTCCCACGGTGAGGTAGCGGACGTAGCCCATGGGGTGTTCAACTTTAGCCAACAATTCAGTGAGCGAGGTCTTTACCTTGTTGAGCATGTCGAGAGCCACGACGGGGTTCATGTCGTCCATGGCCACCTCTTTAAGCTCGTAGTGACGGGTGACGTGGAGGCCGAGGAGGCGGGTGAAGAAGTTGAGGTAGGCGTCCTTGTTGAACACTGCGGAGTCGTTCATTGCTTTGTAGGTGAAGAAGAGGCCTAAGGGCAGGAGAATGGCTGAGCTAAGCCAGATGCCTTCCCACACTTCCAAGCGGCCTTCACGAGCCATCTTGTAGCCGGTGTTGTCGATGATATAGTAGACAATGAACAAGAATACCGAGATGATTAGTGGCGTGCCCAATCCTCCCTTGCGGATGATAGCACCGAGCGGTGCGCCGATAAAGAAGAAGATGATGCAAGCGAACGACAGGGTGAATTTTTTGTGCAACTCGATTCCGTGTCGGCGTATGGTCTTGAGGTCGTCGGAGGTGACGATTGCCTTGAATTCGTAATCTTGTTTCACGCGCTTTGCGCGAATGAGTGCTTGGTTGTAGTAGCCGCGGGCATAGACGCCGTTGTCGGCCATAACGAGGGAGTCGAGATCGAGTGGCTGGTCGAGAATCACCGGGGGTGACGGCACCTTGATCACCTCGCCGTTTTGCATTTTGTTGCGGTAGTATTCTACGCCCACGCGTGTGGTGGTTTTGAGCTCGCGGGCATAGATGTCGCCCACCGAGTCGACGCGAGCGGAAACGGAGTCGATGGTGGCACGAAGCTCGGCGATGTTCTTGCCCACGTATTGATTGCGCATTCCGCTTTCGTCCATGCGGTTGAAATTGTTGTCGAAGGCCACGAGTATTTCTTTGCGGTCGAAGGCTTCGCGACGGTAGGGCTGGTTGCCGGGGTTGGCGCCGGCTTGTTGCTCGCGAAGGCTCTCGAATTGGGCGCCGTCGTAGAGGGTAAGGAAGAGGTGGGTTTGATCCTCGGTCATGGCCATTTTTCCCGAGTCGGCAAGCAACACGCGCAGGCTCTCAAAGCCTTTTGACGTGTCGTAGATCATCATGTTGTACAGTGTACCGGTTTCCTTGTTTTTGTTTTCGACGTAGATGTTGAGCCCAGGCAATTGGTCGTAGAATACTCCCTCGGGTATCTCCACTTCAGGGGATTTCTGACGCATTGAGTAGAGGAGGGTCCACATCTTGGTTTGGGCAACGGGCAACACGTTGTTTTGAAAGAAGAACGCGCCGATGGCGATCACGACCATTAGCCATATCAGCGGTTTCATGCATTTGATAAGGGATATTCCAGCGGCTTTCATGGCGGTGAGCTCGAATCGTTCGCCAAGGTTGCCGAATGTCATCAGCGAGGCCAGGAGGATGGCCAGTGGCAGGGCCATGGGCACCATCGTCAAGGCGGCGTAGAAGAACAGTTCGCCGATTAGGCTCATCCCCAATCCTTTTCCCACAAGGTCGTCGATATAACGCCACAGGAATTGCATCAACACGATGAACAAAACGATAAAAAACGTCATCATGAACAGAGGCAGAAACGTCTGTAGCATGAAAGTGTATAATCGTTTGATTCTCATGTTAAGCATTTAGCATTTAGCATTTAGCATTTAGCCTAATAGACTATCTTTCTGAGGGGAGGGAGGAGGCGATGGCTCGCTTGGTGGCTTCCATCACGGCTGGGATGCCGGCTTCGTCCTTGGCTGGCGGGATGGGCTTGTGAATAGTGAGGTGGATTGTGCCCCAATGGGGTAAAATCGCCGTGCGGGGCAACACCTTGTAGGCTCCGTCGATGGTGAGGGGCACCATGGGCAACTGGAACTCGGTGGCGAGTTTATAGGCTCCTCGCTTGAAGGCTCCCATGCGGCCTGTCAACGTGCGCGATCCTTCAGGGAACACCACCAGCGACATTCCTCCACGCAGTTGCTTCTCGGCCGTGGCCATAGTCTTTTGCAGGGCTGAGCGCGATGAGTTGTCGACGTAAATCTGTCCCGATTTCAGGCAACTGTAACCCACCAGGGGGATTTTCTGGAGCGATTTCTTCATCATCCAGCGGAACTGGTGGTTGAGGAATCCGTACACCGAGAAAATGTCGTAGGCGCCTTGGTGATTGGCCACAAACACGTAGGATGTGTCCTTGGAAATATTCTCGCGTCCCGAGACTTTCACTCTAACAATGGTGAACCAGCAGAACAACTTTGCCCAGTATTTCGGGAAATAATAGCCACACCACCGGCCGCCGCCCAGGGCGGAGCCGATGATGGTGGCAATAGCTGTAAATGCTGTCAACACGAGCAGTACTGGCAGCATTATGCATATTTGATATATTCTATATAGAACGATCATGAGAATTGGTTACCAAGCGAACATGGGATAATTCTCCATCGTGGCGTTGACTTTTTCGCGCACGGCCTTGATCTTGGCAGCGTCCTCGGGAGCGGAGAGCACGGTGTCGATCATCTCCACGATTTCGCCCATTAGGTCCTCCTTGGCGCCGCGAGTGGTGATAGCGGGGGTGCCGAGACGGATACCGGAGGTTTGGAAGGGGGATCGGGTGTCGAAGGGCACCATGTTTTTGTTGGCTGTGATGTCGGCCTCCACGAGTACGCGCTCGGCCACTTTGCCGGTAAGGTTGGGGAACTTGGGACGGAGGTCGACGAGCATGCAGTGGTTGTCGGTGCCTCCCGAGATGATTTTGTAGCCCTTGTCAACGAGGCCTTGGGCCATTACGGCGGCATTGCGCTTCACTTGGGCTTGGTACTCCTTGTAGTTGGGCTGGAGCGCCTCGCCGAAGGCAACGGCCTTGGCGGCGATGACGTGCTCGAGCGGACCGCCCTGCACGCCGGGGAACACGGCGGAATCGAGCAGTGCCGACATCTTGCGAATCTCGCCCTTTGGATTGGTCTTTCCCCAGGGATTGTCGAAGTCCTTGCCCATGAGGATGAGTCCGCCACGTGGACCGCGGAGGGTCTTGTGGGTAGTGGAGGTGACGATGTGGGCATATTTAACTGGGTTCTCGAGCAAGCCGGCAGCGATGAGGCCAGCGGGGTGGGCCATATCGATCATGAGGATAGCGCCAATCTCGTCGGCCAAACGGCGCATGCGGGCGTAATCCCACTCGCGGGAATAGGCGCTGGCGCCACCGATGATCAGTTTAGGACGCTCTCGGCGAGCCACCTCTTCCATCTGGTCGTAGTCGATGCGGCCATCCTCTTCCTTGACATTGTATTCGAGGGCCTGGAACACAAGGCCGGAGAAGTTGACAGGGCTACCGTGGCTCAGGTGACCGCCGTGGCTCAGGTTCAGTCCCAGGAACTTGTCGCCGGGACGCAGGCATGCCATGAAGACAGCCATATTGGCTTGGGCTCCGGAGTGAGGCTGCACGTTGGCATACTCGGCGCCGTATAGCTTCTTGATACGGTCGATTGCCAACTGCTCGGCCAAATCGACGACCTGGCAACCGCCGTAGTAACGGTGTCCGGGGTAGCCCTCGGCGTATTTGTTGGTCAAGCAGGAGCCCATGGCTTGCATCACCTGGGGGCTTACAAAGTTCTCGGAGGCGATCAGCTCGATGCCGTGGAGCTGGCGCTGGTGCTCGCGCTCGATGATGTCAAAAATCTCTTGGTCTTTTTCCATAATGTTACCTAAATAATTGTACTATTGGTGGTTTACTTCTTTTTCTTTTGCACTGAGAAGCCGAATTTACCGAGCTTCTCGCCTTGGCTGTAATAGCCTCCGTGGATGTAGCTGATCAGGTCGGCACCACCCAGGTCGAAGGCTCCGGTCTCGGGGTTGATCAGGGATTGCTCGGCGCGCACGTTCAGCACGTCGGCGATGAACATGTCGTGGGTGCCCAGGGGAATTATCTCTTTTACTCTACACTCGATGGCCAGAGGCGACTCCTTGATGCATGGGCAAGCGACCTTCACGCCTGGCTCAGGGGTGAGGCCAGTCTCTTTCCACTTGTCGTACTCAGCGCCTGAGCGCACGCCTACCCAGTCGGTGGCGCGAGCCATCGCCTTTGTCGTCAAGTTGACGGTAAACTCCATGCGTTCCTTTATTATAGGATAGCTATGTCGCGAGGGGCGCACTGAAATATAAAGCATTGGGGGATCGGAGCATATAGTTCCGGTCCAAGAAACTGTGAGCATATTGGATTGCTCCAATGTGCCGCAGGTGACAATCACCGCGGGGAGTGGATAGAGCATGGTTCCTGGTCGCCAATCTACTTTCATCGGTCAGTTGGTTTGGGTGTGAAGGCAATAATGACACTTGATGGTGACGGGGTCGCGGTCGATCACGTGGAAGCGCGTGGGCATGGGCTCGTTGTTGGTGATGCATTTGGGGTTGTCGCATTTCACCAGTCCTGTGATGACGTCGGGTAACTCAACGGGACGCTTTTCCACCACCTCATACTCTCGGATGATATTTACCACAGCCGTCGGGGCGATCAGGGCGATACGGTTGAGGGTTTCCTCCGGGAAGAATGTGTCGGCAACCTTGATGATACCCTTAGCCCCGTAGCGATGGCTCTGGAGATTGTTGCCGATTGTAAGCTGGGTGTCCAATCCCTCGATGCCGAGGATTTTGACAGCTTTGAAGAGCGCTTTTGGCGGGATATGGTCGATAACAGTGCCGTTGCGCAAGGCGGCCACCGCGAGTTCTTTCTTTGTTGTGGTCATTTCTGAGCGGGTATTACGGGGATGTCGATACCAAGGGAGCGGCAGATGATCGCCTGGCGGGCAAAGAGGCCGTTCTTGGCTTGCTCGAAATAATAAGCTTTGGGATTGTCGTCGAGGTCCATGGAGAGCTCGTTGACGCGGGGTAGTGGATGGAGGATGCGCAGGTTGTCGCGGGAATCTTGAATCATGGCGTTGTTGAGGTTGTAAAGATTTTTCACGCGCTCGTACTCCATGATGTCGGTGAAGCGTTCACGCTGCACGCGGGTCATATATATAATGTCGGAATTGTTGATCACCTCGGGGGAGAATTCGGTGTACTCCTGATATTGTATCCCGTTGGCGTCACAGAAGTCCTTGTATTCCTGAGGCATTTTGAGCTCGTCGCAAGCCACGAATTTGAATTGCGATGGGAAGTGCTTCATGGCGTGTAGCAGGGAGTGGACGGTGCGGCCGTATTTAAGGTCGCCCACAAGGGTGATGTCGAGGTTCTCAAGGCGTCCTTGGGTCTTGTAGATTGAGTAGAGGTCGAGCATCGTCTGGGAGGGATGTTGATTGGCCCCGTCGCCAGCGTTGATTATGGGGATGTTGGTCACCTCGGTAGCGTATCTGGCGGCGCCTTCGAGGAAGTGACGCATTACAATGAGGTCGACGTAATTGCTCACCATTTTGATGGTGTCCTTGAGCGTCTCGCCCTTTGTGGAGGAGGTGGTTGACGCGTCGGAGAAACCTATAACCCGTCCCCCGAGGCGGTTGACGGCAGTTTCAAAACTCAGGCGAGTGCGCGTCGATGGCTCGAAGAAAAGGGTAGCCACCACCATACCTTGGAGGATGCGGTGATTGGGGTTCTCCTCAAAATAACGCGCCTGGCCAAGCAAAGTGAGAATTTCCTCGCGAGTGATGTCGGCGATGGATACCAGGCTTTTTGTGCTAGTTGACATATTATAGTTGCCCGCTTTTGAGATTTGACCACAAAGGTAGCAATTTTCCCTTAATAACGCAATATCAAGTGTTAACAATTTTAACGTTTCACCCCTAATTTGCACGTTTTTTTCATTTTTGCGCATAAGTGTTGCCTTTAATCCAAAAATTTTTCGCAATTTTGTGGGGTTAAAAGCGTGTGAAAGGATTATCGTGCGCTGAAATAGTATTAGATCTACCAAAAGAATGCAGTTCACAGCAAGTCAAATAGCAGCGATGGTGCAGGGCACCGTAATCGGCAACCCGGACGCGGCCGTCAGCACCTTCGCCAAGATCGAGGAGGGGCAGCCTGGCGCCATCTCGTTCCTTGCCAATCCCAAATACAGCAAGTACATTTACACCACAGGCTCGTCGGTAGTGCTGGTAAAGCGCGACTTCGAGCCAGAGGGCGAGGTGAAGGCGACGCTCATCAAGGTTGATGATCCCTATGCGACCGTGGCCACTTTATTGCGAATGGTGTCGGAAATGCTCGCTCCCAAGCACGTGGGCATTGAGCAACCCTCATATATCAGCGAGGGGGTGACGATACCCGAAGACGGTTATGTGGGTGCTTTTGCCTACATTGGCAAGGGAGTCACCCTGGGCAAGGGCGTGAAGATTTTCCCGCAAGCTTATATCGGCGACGGCGTAACTATCGGCGACAACTCGGTGATATATCCCGGGGTGAAAATTTACCACGGTTGCAAGATAGGCGCTCGTTGCGTGCTGCACGCCGGCGCGGTGATCGGAGCCGACGGCTTTGGCTTCGCTCCCGTGGGCGAGCATTACGAGAAGATACCCCAGATCGGTATCGTTGAGATTGCCGACGACGTGGAGATAGGCGCTAACACCACCATCGACCGCGCGACTATGGGCGCCACACGCATAGGCCATGGCGTGAAGCTTGACAACTTGATCCAGGTGGCCCACAATTGCGAGGTGGGTCACGACACGGTGATGGCATCACAAAGCGGTATCGCAGGCTCCACCAAGATCGGGAGCAACTGCCAGGTGGGAGGTCAAGTGGGTTTCGCCGGTCACTTGCACATCGGCGATCGCGTGATGATCGGCGCTCAAGCCGGCATTCCCGCCGACGTTCCCTCCGACCAGCAGATTATCGGCTCGCCGCCGTCGCCCATCAAGGATTTCTTCCGTCAGGCAGCGGCAGTTAAGCGACTGCCCGACTTGATCAAGACCGTGCGCGACATCGAGCGTCGTCTTAATAATATAGACAAATAAAGAAACATATACCTCATAGCAACGTTATGAAGCAACTCACTCTTAAGCAACCGTTTACCGTAAAAGGCAAGGGTCTTCACACGGGCTTGGATATCGAAGCCACATTCTGTCCCGCACCTATTGGGCATGGCTACAAATTCCAACGAATGGATCTCGAAGGAGAGCCCACAGTGGATGCTTTGGCCGAGAACGTGGTGGCAACCACCCGCGGCACGGTAATCGCCCAGGGCGATGTGAAAGTGTCAACAATCGAGCACGCGATGGCCGCGCTTTACGCCGCCGGCATCGACAACGTGCTCATAAAGGTGAACGCCCCCGAGGTACCCATCCTTGACGGCTCGGCCAAAATCTACAGCGAAAAAATCGCCGAGGCTGGTCTCGAAGAGCAAGAAGCCGACAAAAATTACTATGTGGTAAAGCAGAAAATAGAGGTGCGCGACGACACTACCGGTTCCTCGATTGTGGTTCTCCCCGACGACGACTTCTCGGTGGACGCCATGATCGGTTTCGATTCCCCGGTGTTGAACAACCAATACGCCGCTTTGGAGAAGATGAGCGACTTCAACGACCAGGTGGCCGCAAGCCGCACGTTTGTGTTTGTACGCGAGATCGAGCCTTTGGTTAAGGGCAACCTTATCAAGGGAGGCGACCTCGACAACGCGATTGTAATCTACGACAGCCCGGTTCCTCAAGCCGAGCTGGATCGGTTGGCCGATTTGATGGGCGTGCAGCACAAGGGAGCTGAGGCTCTGGGTTACCTCAACACCAAGCCCCTTACCTCGGAAAACGAGCCTGCCCGCCACAAGCTGCTCGACGTGATAGGCGACATCGCCTTGATCGGCCGTCCGCTCAAGGGCAAAATCATCGCCACCCGTCCGGGCCACACGATCAACACCACGTTCTCCAAGCGCGTGCGCCGCGAGATCAAGCGCCAGGAGGTGCAGGCCCCTGTTTACAACCCCAATGTGGCTCCCATTATGGACATCAACGACATCCGTCGTCTGTTGCCCCACCGCTACCCGTTCGCCTTGGTCGATAAGGTGATCGAGAAGGGGTTGAACCATATCGTGGGCGTGAAGAACGTCACCACCAACGAGCCTTTCTTCCAGGGTCACTTCCCCCAGGAACCGGTGTTGCCCGGCGTGCTCATGGTAGAAGCCATGGCACAGACTGGAGGATTGCTGGTACTATCCACCGTGGAGGATCCCGAGCTTTATTCCACCTACTTCATGAAGATCGACAACGTGAAGTTCCGCCAGAAGGTGGTACCGGGCGACACACTGCTGTTCCATGTGTCGTTCCTGTCGCCGCTGCGTCGCGGTTGCGCCGTGATGAAGGGCATCGCTTTCGTGGGCGAGAAAGTGGTGTGTGAATGCGAGTTCATGGCGCAGATCGTAAAGAACAAAGGCTAAATTTAAATGAGGAAAGGAGTAAAGGATTAAAGAGATTTTGCTCCTGACCGTTGAAAGAGAATTACCAATCATTAAATAAACGATTATGAAACAACCGTTGTCCTATATCCACCCGGCAGCCAAAATAGCTCCGAGCGTGGTGATCGACCCCTTCGTGACGATCGACCAGAATGTGGAGATCGGCGAGGGCACTCGTATCGGCTCCAACGTTACCATCATGGAGGGCGCCCGTATCGGCAAGAATTGCACAATCTTCCCAGGTGCCGTCATTTCCGGTATCCCACAGGATTTGAAATTCCGCGGCGAGGAAACGACCGCGATTATTGGCGATAATACCACCATCCGCGAGTGCGTCACCATCAACCGTGGCACAGCCGCCAAGGGCAAAACCGTCGTGGGCAACAACTGCTTGATAATGGCCTACAGCCACATCGCTCACGACTGCGTGGTAGGAGACAATGTGATTATGTCCAACGCTACCCAAATCGCCGGTGAGGTGGTTGTCGACAACTACGCCGTGATCGGTGGTGGCACCTTGATCCACCAGTTCTGCCACATCGGTCCCCACGTGATGATCCAGGGAGGGGCCTTGGTCAACAAGGATATTCCCCCATATGTGAAGGCCGCCCGCGAGCCGATTTCCTACGCCGGAGTCAACTCCATCGGCTTGCGTCGCCGCAACTTCTCGGCACAGACCATCTACTCCATCCAGGAGATCTACCGCTACCTCTACCTCTCGGGGTTGAACGTGTCAGATGCCATCGAGCGCATCGAGGCCGAGTTGCCCGCCACGCCCGAGCGCGACGAGATCATCCTCTTCGTCCAGAACGCTAAGCGTGGCATCATCCGAGGATACGTTTAAAGTTTAAAGTTAATGGCATTTCTATTTGGCTAAATGCTGAATGCTAAATGTTTATCCTATGGAGGGGCTGGTTGTAAGAAATACCGGTAGTTGGTATCAGGTGTTGCCCGATGAGGGAGGCGCCTTGGTCAACTGCAAAGTAAAAGGCAACCTCCGACTCAAAGGAATACGTACGACTAATCCCGTAGCCGTTGGCGACCGTGTGGATTATACCCCCGGTGCCGACGGCACGGCTTTTATTACCCGCATTCTTCCCAGGCGCAACTATATCATCCGTCGCGCGTCCAATCTCTCCAAGGAAGCCCATATCCTTGCCTCCAACCTCGACCAAGCGATGCTTGTGGTTACGCTGGCCCATCCCACCACCTCCACCACCTTTATCGACCGTTTCCTTGCCACCGCCGAGGCCTACCAGGTGAAGCCGGTGATTGTGATCAACAAGGTTGACCTGCTCCAGGACGACCCCGAGGAGATGGAGCTGCTTGAGGCTGTAACCTACCTCTATCGCTCCATCGGCTACACTGTGCTTCACACCTCGGCCAAGACGTTAGAGGGCGTGGAAGAGCTGCGCACGCTGCTTCACGACAAGGTGACATTGCTGTCGGGTAACTCGGGCGTGGGTAAAAGCACGCTGATCAACGACCTTATCCCGGGCCTGCAACTGCGCACAGCCGAAATCTCCACAATCCACGACACGGGAATGCACACCACCACATTCTCGGAGATGCACCAGTTGCCCCAGGGAGGATGGCTTATCGACACCCCGGGAGTGAAAGGATTCGGCACGATTGACATCTCCGACAAAGAGGCGAGTCATTATTTCCCGGAAATCTTTGAGATCTCCAAGGACTGCCGCTATGGCAACTGCACGCACACTCACGAGCCCGGATGCGCCGTACTGGAGGCTCTTCAGGCCAACCGCATAGCCCAATCGCGCTACAATTCTTATCTTAGCATTTTACAGGATTCAGCTCCCGACAAGTACAGAAAGCCCTATTAAGGGAGATAGAGAAACTTATTTAGGTCCCTTCGGTGAGGGGGAGAGCTATGAAGTCGTGAGGCGAAGGGCCGAATACCACGTGAATGTGTTTGCCCCCGACTCCCCACTCGCGTATCTCGCTACGTGGCACCGTGATGTCCTCAGGCGCATGATTGTGATCCTCGTCCAGTGGTAGGTAATGGATAGCAAATGTTGAGGGGGTGAGCGTAACCTGGGCCGTGTGCATCGCCCTACGCCCATCCACATGCAAGGCATATCGCGCCAAAATCAGATAAAGCATCATCGGGTAGCACAGGCACAACAGCATGGCCGAAACCAGGAGCCACGCGATATTGTCGCTGTATACCCACAACGCTACGGGCACCAGCATGATCAGCGTGGGTATCCACCACCAGCGCCTGAGCCACCACATAAGATAATGAGCCATAAATGCCCCATGGCATGGGGGAGCCACCACCTCAAATGAGGCTGGAATGTGGCTTAGTGTAAGTGTACCTTCTTGTTGCATAGTCGAAACGTAATGTGGACTTCAGTCGGGGATCTCAATCGTGAGACCGTCGTATGCTATATAAACGTTTGGCGGCAAAGAAGGTTGAATGTCGGCATGACGGCCGAAGTCGTGGCTCATGTGTATCAGGTAAGCCACGCGGGGCTTTACCTTGGCGATGAAACCCAGGGCATCGTCGATTGTGAAGTGAGAGATATGCTTTTTCTTGCGAAGAGCATTTATCACCAGTGTATCAACTCCTTTACATTTCTTGGTGGTTTCCTCCGAAATATCTTTTGCGTCGGTGATGTAGGCCAGTTTGCCGATACGGTAACCGAGGATGTCGAGCAGGTAGTGCTTGACGGGTAGGGGAGTGACCACCACGTCACGGATACAAAATGGATACCGCTCGTCGATCTCGTGCATGGCAAAACGAGGGGCGCCCGGATAATGGTTGACAGCGAAGCAGTAGGGGAGCCGGTCGCGCAGATTACGGGCCACGTCGGGTCGGCAATACACTGGGAATCCCTCAGCCGTGCAATAGGGGCGAAGGTCGTCGATTCCACCCACATGGTCGTAATGGACGTGGGTGATGAGCAGAGCGTCCAATTCGGGGCTTTTGAGCCGCAGCATCTGAGCGTAGAAATCGGGGCCGCAGTCGATCAGAAGGTTCAGCCCCCTTACCTCCACGAGTGCCGAGGCGCGCAATCGGTGGTCGCGAGGGTCGGAAGAACGGCAAACATCACACAGGCACCGAAGCATGGGTACGCCTGTGGATGTGCCGGTTCCGAGAAATGTTAAGCGCATATCTTTGTTTGTTATTTTCTAAAATTTACAAGCAGACCGTTCTCGAAGTCGGCATATACGCCGTCGGAGTAGATCCAGCGTTCACGCACGCCGCCGTATCCGGGAGCGCGCACAATCTCTTGGGGCGCTCCGATGGCAAGCCTCACCTCGGTGGTGGTCATCTCATCCTCGACACGTCCTTGGGTGATGCGCTCCCACATGTAATCGTTCACTTGTGGGTAACGCAGGTGGGGATCGGTAAACGAGAACACGGTCTCGAATCCTCGGGTGGATTGCAACGCGCGGCTCAATGCTATAAGGAAAGATCCCTTTTGACCGCCACCGTCGACAAATTCCACTCGTATCGGGAAATCGGTAGTTCCGGGAGAAACATTGGTGACGATCACGGGGACGAATTTGCGTCCCTTGATTGTACGGCCACTATCGTCGAGCCAATTGTAAGTGAGGGTATAGAGCTGCTTGGTGACCAATCTTTCGCGTGCCGCGGCGACGATATCCATGTCGATAGTGAATGGCACGTCGATGCCTGGCAATGACGCGAGTTTTTCGGGCGACATGCTTGAGCGGTAGACAAGGAAGGCGTAGTCGTCGGCGCGGTTGACCAGACGGAACAGCGTCACTTCCTCGCCGGTGATGTCGCGCGCTGTCTCAAAGCCGTCGAATACCAGGATGTCGCCATATTGTAGCGAATCGGCGTCGCCCGAGAGCGCCAGGGCGATTTTCGGGTCGGAAACCATCAGTTCCTTGCCGCGCTTCCACTGGGAGGCGGGGAAAGCCTCGATATCCTCGAGATAGCGTTTTTCGGCAGTGACAGCGTCGGCGCCCTCGCGACGCACGTCCTTTGACGTGATCTTGGGGGTGCTTTCGATGCCCGTGAAGCATCCTGTGAGCGTAAAGCAGGTCAAAAAGGGCAATATGAGTGCCTTGACGTTCATTTAGTGGGTTGTATGCCGAGGTTCTGGAAGGTAAACGAGTAGATGTCGGTCCACTCATCGATGGTCTTGGAGATCGGTTTTCCGGCACCGTGTCCGGCCTTGGAGTCGATACGTATAATCTTGGGAGCGTCGCCGGTGTTGGCCTCCTGGAGGGTGGCGGCGTATTTGAAGGAATGAGCGGGCACCACGCGGTCGTCATGATCGGCGGTGGTCACCAGGATGGCGGGGTAGGGGGTACCATCGTTCTTGATGTTGTGCAATGGGGAGTAGCCAAGCAGATAGGCGGCCATCTCGGGGGAGTCGGCCGACGTGCCGTAATCGGAAGCCCAGTTCCAGCCAATGGTGAACAGGTGGTAGCGCATCATGTCCATCACGCCCACGCGAGGAATGGCCACCTTGAACAGGTCGGGACGCATGTTGACAGTGGCGCCCACCAGGAGTCCGCCGTTGCTTCCGCCCTCGATCACGAGATGCTCGGGCGAGGTCCAGCCCTGGTTGATCATGTACTCGGCAGCCGAGATGAAGTCGTTGAATACGTTAAGCTTGTTCATCTTCGTGCCAGCCTCATGCCATGTCTCGCCGTACTCGCCGCCGCCACGCAACGTGGCTTGGGCGTAGATGCCGCCATTTTCCAGCCAGAAGAGTCGGTTGGCCGAGAAACCAGGGTTGAGGTTGACGTTGAAACCGCCATAACCGTAGAGGTAAACGGGGTTCTTACCGTTGCGCTCCAGGCCTTTCTTGTAGGTGAGGAACATGGGGATGGGGGTGCCGTCCGAGGATTTGTACCACACCTGCTCGGTGACGTAGTCATCGGGGTTGAAGCCCTCGATTTTAGCGCTCTTGATGAGCTTGCTCTCGCCAGTCTTCAGGTCGTAGCTGAACGATGCATTGGGGTAAACAAATGAAGTGAATCCGTAGAATACCTCATCGTGGTGTTTCGACGATGTGAAACCGGCGCTACCAAGCGTTGGGAGGGCGATCTCACGCACGAGGTTGCCTTGGAGGTCGTAGAGGTAGAAATGGTCGGAGGCGTCCTTTTCAACGCCCACGATGAGGAGGTCGCTCCCCGCGCGCTGGATGGACGACATCACGCCCTTCTGCTCGGGGATGAAGTCCACCCAATTCTCTCGCGAGGGATTGGAGATAGGCACCGTAACGACACGTCCCATAGGAGCATCCCAAGTGGTGAGAATCAGCAGGTTGCCGTCGATAACGTCAATGACGTTCACGTCCTTCTCTTGGGTGCCTTCAATGGTGACCCAATGTGGATTTTCGGCTTGGAGATCCATTACGGCCACGGCGTTGCCCATCCCTTGTCCACTGGTATATAGGAAAAGGAAGCGCTCGTCGTCGCTCACGCCCGGGCTATGGAAGTGGAGGGGATTCTCGGGGTCCTCGAATACCAGCACGTCCTCCTCTTGGGGAGTGCCGAGCTTGTGGTAATAGATGCGATGGTTTTCGTTGGCGTTGGAGAATTCCTTGCCCGCCTCGGGCTTGCCGTAAGCGCTGTAATAGAAACCGTCGCCGCGCCAGGAGGCACCGGTGAATTTGGCCCACTCGATATGGTCGGGTAGTGGTTCCAGGGTGTTGGCGTCCATCACATAAATTTCGGTCCAGTCGCTACCTGATCGTGATATGGTGTAAGCGGCATATTTCTCGTCCTTGGAGAAGTAAACGCCGGTGAGGGCCACAGTTCCGTCTTCGCTCAATGTGTTGGGGTCGAGGAACACTCGGGGAGTGCCATCGAGCGATTCCAATTCAAAAAGGACCGACTGGTTTTGCAGGCCGTTGTTCTCGTAAAAATAGTACTTTCCGTTCTTGTGCTTGGAAGGAGTACCGCTCTTGTGGTAGTTGTTGAGCGCGGTAAGTCGCTTGTTTATAGCGTCGCGGAACGGGATTTGATCCAAGTAGCCGCGAGTGACAGCGTTCTCGGCTTGTACCCAAGCGGTTGTGACGGCCGCAGTGTCATCCTCGAGAGGACGGAAGGGGTCGGCCACCTTCATGCCGAAGTATTCGTCAACGGTGTCGTCCTTGGGCGCCGTTGGATAGATCAGTTTCTGTGCCATAACAGGTGCAATTGCCAGCAGGCTGACGATGCCAATATATTTCTTCATTTATTCTATTATTTTAAATTTTCAATTTCTGCTAACCATGCGCGGGCCGAGGCATCGCTGGGCATGCGCCAGTCGCCTCGGGGCGAGAGGCAAACGCTTCCCACCTTTGGGCCATCGGGCAAGCATGAGCGTTTAAACTGTTGGTTGAAGAATCTTCTGTAAAATATTTTCAGCCATTTTATTATAGTTTCTTGATTAAAGCAAGGCTTTAATTCTTGATCTTGCGGTAACCCGCTGGGCACGCAACAGCCTTCTTGGTTGCTGACATTGGGGCAGAAGGCTTGCTCGGCAAGGAACAGTACACGTGCCGGGGTGTATCCGTAGCGAAGAGTGTAGTAAAGGAAGAAGTCGTGGAGCTCATAGGGGCCTACAAGGTCCTCGGTCTTTTGGGCGATGTCGCCATGGTCGTCGGCCGGGAGGAGTTCGGGGCTGACGGGGGTGTCGATGATATCGAGAAGGGTGGCGCGTTCCTCGGGGTTGGCGGTGTTATCGGCAAACCACCGCACGAGATACCTCACCAGCGTTTTGGGCACCGAGGCGTTCACACCGTACATCGACATGTGGTCGCCGTTGTAGGTGGCCCAGCCGAGCGCCAATTCCGAGAGGTCGCCAGTTCCAAGGACCATGCCACCCTCTTGGTTGGCGAGATCCATCAGTATCTGGGTGCGCTCGCGGGCTTGGCTGTTTTCGTAGGTGACATCCTTCACCTCGGGGTCGTGCCCGATATCTCGGAAGTGGATGTTGACGGCCTCGCCAATGGGAATCTCGCGGATGGTGATGCCGAGCGACTCCATTAGCAGGGTGGCGTTGGATTTTGTGCGTTTTGTGGTGCCGAATCCGGGCATAGTCACGCCGATGATACCTTTGCGGTTCAATCCCAGTGAATCGAATGCCTCAACAGCCACCAACAAGGCGAGGGTTGAGTCTAATCCGCCTGAAATGCCCACTACGAGGTTGCGGCACCCTGTCGCGTCAAGACGGCGAGCCAATCCAGCCACTTGGATGTTGATGATCTCGGAGCAACGCTCGTCGCGGTGACCCTTGTCGGAGGGCACGAAGGGGTGGGGGACAACAGCGCGCAGCAGGTCGTTGTGGTTGTGGTAATGCAAGGCACAAGTCACGGTGACGGTTTCAGGCTCAGGGTGATAAGCCTGGGCGGCATCGGTGAATGTGCCCAGGTGGAGGCGGTCGCGACGGATTGTCTCCAAGTCAAGATCACGGATCACGTATTGGGGAGTGCGAGTCCAGCGCTCGTTGCGTCCGATAATGGAGCCGCATTCGGCGATGATAGCCTTTCCGTCGAACACCAAATCGGTCGACGATTCGCCCCAACCCGCGCCAGCGTAGACGTATCCGCTTAACAAGCGTCCCGACTGCTGACGAATCAAGTCGGTGAGATAGTGGTACTTCCCGATCAGGTCGTTGGACGCCGAGAGGTTGACGATGACGTCGGCTCCCTGTAGCGCCAGCTGTGTGGAACGCGGGGTGGGGCTCCACAGGTCCTCACAGATCTCGATGCCGATCTTCACCTCGTCATGAAACCATTTAGAAAGGCGGTCGTCGCCCACGTCCCAGCGAGCCTTGATGATAAGGTTGGGCGATACAGGCGCCTTGGAGTTAAGCGTCCCCGGGAGAAAGTCGACTGTCGTGTCAAGGTGGCTCCCGCTGTGGAACCACCGCTTCTCGTAAAACTCGTTGTAATTGGGTATATAGCATTTGGGTACAACACCCAGCACCTGATAATCGTGGATAGCGACGGCGCAGTTGTATAGCCCGGAGCCGATACGCAGAGGCATTCCCACGACAAGAATGGCGTCGATGCCACTGGATGCCGACAGCAGCCTCTCGAGGCTGTCCTGAGCGTCGTCGAGCAACTTTTGCTGGTGGAAAAGGTCGCCGCAGGTATATCCCGTGACGCATAATTCGGGGAACACGATCAGGCGCGCGCCTTTGGCATCCAGCTCTTTAGCCAATGAGATAATGCCCTCGACGTTGGCGCTGCAATCGGCAGGCGTGACTTTGGGCACAGCCGCCGCTACTCTCAGAAATCCATTTACCATCGTAAATTGTTATTATATCAAGTCACAAAAGTACAAAATTTTCGCGTGACCGTATTGATTTATCATTAACTTTGCATCAAAATTTATACACACTTCGCTACATGAAAGCAACAATGAAATGGGCATTGGCCCTCCCTATGGTCGCAATGCTGGGCGCTTGCGGCTCGGGCAACAACGATATAACGAAAGGATTGAAGGGCGCCGAGGCCATCGAGCTGGTACAGTATGCCGACACCGCTATCATGGAGCTCCCGTCGATGACCAAGGAGTTGGGCGTGCCCTCTTACGCCACGGTAATCACCTCGGCTGTGTTTCCGGTGAGTTGGGCCGACCATAACCTTCGTCCACTACAGGACTCCATACTCTCCCTGGCTTACGGCCAAAAGGGAGGCACGATTGCCGAGGCCATAAAGTACTATATCACCCATCCTGCCATCGCCGAGGACGAGGATGGCGAATTGAAAGAGGCCACCGAGTTGAAGGCCGATAGCGCCATGTCGGAGCAATCGACGGTGATCTCAGTGAAGTCGATGAGCTCGACGTTGCTTTCATTCGCGATTTTCCAGAGCAACTATATGTACGGTGCCGCCCATGGAATGTACGCCACCCAATACGTCAACTATTACGTTCCCGCGGCTGAGGTGTTGACCCCCGACAACGTATTCGATCCTGGCGAGCGGGTCAACATCATTAACACCATCCGCGACTCGGCACGCGAGCAATTCGCCACCGACGACACTATGGTCGACGCCGACAATATCGAATCCTACGAAAATTTCTATGTGACCGACCAAGGAATCACCTTTGTCTACGCACCCTATGAAATCGCCCCGTACGCGGCTGGCGAGATTGCCGTGGAGGTCGCACCCTACCATCTCTACGACTATCTCACTCCCCTGGGCAAAGCCCTATGGGGATTTTAATTCACCTCCTCGCATCGCTCCAGTACCACAGGCAACGCTTTGGGCGACAATGTGATCCAGTCGATCAGTCGCTCTACACGAGGCGGCATGGCCCCCGGGCATGGGGCATTTACTCACCGCAACCAATTTCTGATGGGATACTTTTGCGCTTTTTAAGAGACGGGATTTTCCATGGCGTGGGATTCAGCCTCATAACAAATAATAAAGCCAAAATCGTCTTGGCTAGATAAAAGTTTTCCAAAAAAATTTATAACTATTTGATTGTAAAGTATTTGAGATTTTAATTAGGCCAAAAAGTTTTCCAAAATAAAAATATTTGAAAAAAATTACACAAAAATATTTGTTGAATTAGGAAATATCGCGTAGCTTTGTAACCGATTTCGGCGTGCCGTTTTGGCAACCGGGAAAAACGTCAAGAGAGCCATAAAAACTAAAACAACATAAACACCCCCGTAATAAAAATGATACAACTGGTAGAGAAGCGCGACGGCCGTGTCGTGGGTTACAACGAGGAGAAAATCAAGGCCGCCATCCGCAAAGCCATGCTCGCCACCGAGCTGGGCGAAGACGAGACGATAATCAATCGCATCACCGACCGTATCGGCATGACCGGGTCGGAAAAGATGACCGTGGAGGAGATTCAGGACCGCGTGGAAATGGAGCTGATGAAGTCGACCCGCAAGGAGGTTGCCAAGCGTTATATCGCCTATCGCGACCAGCGCAACATCGCCCGCAAGGCCAAGACGCGCGACATCTTCATGGAGATTATCAACACCAAGAACAACGACATCACCCGCGAGAACGCCAACATGAACACCGACTCGCCCGCGGGAATGATGATGAAATTCGCCTCGGAAACCACCAAGCCGTTCGTCGACGACTACCTTCTCGCCCCTGACGTGAAAGAGGCCGTGAAGCACAATTATCTACACATCCACGACAAGGACTACTATCCCACCAAGAGCCTCACCTGCGTGCAGCATCCCCTCGACCGTATCCTCCGCTACGGATTTTCGGCCGGACACGGCGAGAGCCGCCCCGCCAAGCGCATCGAGACCGCCTCTATCATCGGTTGTATCTCCCTTGAGACCGCCCAGAACGAGATGCACGGCGGTCAGGCCATTCCCGCCTTCGACTTCTACCTCGCTCCCTACGTGCGCTCCTCTTATATAGAAGAGGTGAAGACCCTCGAGCAACTCACCGGCGAGGATCTCTCAGCGCTCTACAACGCTGAGATTGACGATTTCGTCAAAAAGGATCTCGATGGCCTCACAGGGGTGGAGCGTTACAAGCAGCACGCCATCAACAAGACCGCCGGGCGCGTTCACCAGGCTATGGAGGCGTTCATCCACAATATGAACACAATCCATTCCCGCGGGGGCAACCAGGTGGTATTCTCGTCGATCAACTACGGCACCGACACCTCGGCTGAGGGACGTTGCATCATCCGCGAGTTGCTGGAGTCGACCTACGAGGGCGTGGGCAACGGCGCCACCGCTATCTTCCCAATCCAGATCTGGAAGAAGAAAAAGGGCGTGAGCTACCTCCCCGGCGACCGCAACTACGACCTCTACCAGCTGGCATGCAAGGTGACCGCACGTCGTTTCTTCCCCAACTTCGTCAACCTCGATGCCTCCTACAATCAACACGAGAAATGGGACATCAACGACCCCGAGCGCTACCGTTACGAGGTAGCCACGATGGGGTGTCGCACCCGCGTGTTTGAGAACCGCTTCGGCGAGAAGACCTCCATCGGCCGCGGAAACATCTCGTTCTCCACGATCAACATCGTGCGCCTGGCTATAGAGTGCATGGCCTTGAAGGATCAGAACGAGCGCATCGAGCTGTTCTTCAAGAAATTGGACGAGGTGCTTGACCTCACAGCCAAGCAGCTCAACGACCGCTTCAACTACCAAAAGACGGCTCTGGCCAAGCAGTTCCCATTGTTGATGACTCGCCTGTGGAACGGTGCCGACAAGCTGAATCCCACCGACACCATCGAGCCTGTGATCAACCAAGGCACGCTTGGCATTGGATTTATCGGGCTGGCCGAGTGCTTGATCGCCTTGACCGGCAAGCACCATGGCGAGAGCGAGGAGAGCCAAAAATTGGGCCTGCGCATCGTGAGCCACATGCGTTCACGCGTCAACGAGTACTCGGAGAAGTATCAGCACAACTATTCGGTGCTTGCCACCCCTGCAGAGGGTCTCTCGGGTAAGTTCACAGCCAAGGACCGCAAATCGTTCGGCATCCTTCCCGGCATCACCGACAAGATCTACTACACCAATTCCAACCACGTGCCTGTTTACTACAAGTGCTCGCCCCGCCATAAGGCACAGGTAGAGGCGCCCTACCACGAGCTCACGGGAGGCGGTCATATCTTCTACGTGGAGATTGACGGCGACGCCACCCACAATCCCAAGGCAATCAGCGACATCGTGGACCTGATGGACCGCTACAACATCGGCTACTGCTCGGTGAACCACAACCGCAACCGCTGCATGGACTGCGGCTACGAGAACGCCGACGAGAACCTGCACGAGTGCCCCAAGTGCCACAGCCGCAACATCGACAAGCTGCAGCGCATCACCGGCTACCTTGTGGGAACCACCGACCGCTGGAACTCGGCCAAGCTCGCCGAGCTGAACGATCGCGTGGTGCACGAATAACGACCACCGCGGCAAACCGCGGGGCACCGTGGCCCTTCAATTTTAAATTGCGCCGCAATTTCGTAATAACGTAATACCGTAGCACCGGCGCTAAACGCTAAACGCTAAATGCTAAAAGCTAGTACATTACGTGTGATCCGGATCGTGGACGGGACGAGCGTCGACGGTCCGGGTCTTCGCACGTCATTATATCTGGCCGGGTGCGCCCACGAGTGCCCGGGGTGCCACAACCCCCAGTCGTGGCCGTTTGACGCTGGCGAGGATTGGCCTATCGACGAGCTGATTGACCGCGTCGAGGAGAACGACTTCGACGTTACCCTCAGCGGTGGTGACCCCCTCTATCAAATAGATGGGGTAGTGGAGCTGTGCCGCCGCATCAAGGAACAAGAGCGCGTCTACCCCAATGGCACCACAGAGCATGGGCGCAACATCTGGCTCTACACAGGCTTCACCTACGAGCAGGTGAAGGCGTCACCCTCGTTGTCGCGCGTGTTACCATATATTGATGTGATAGTTGACGGGCCATTCGTTGAGGCTCTCAAGGACCGCGATCTGCTTTTCCGTGGCTCATCCAATCAACGTATCATCGAAGTGGCCTCGGGCGCAACGCTTTAATCCTTTCCTCCTTTATTACTTTAAAAGGATGAAAGGTGTAAAGGAATAAAGAGGGGTGATGCAACCTTTCTTGTGCCCAGCGCGTCTAATGGGTATAATAGCAAATAAAAAATCATCACGATATGAAAAAATTACCTCTTTTGATCGCGCTTGTGGCCATGCTTGGGCTAAGCTCTTGCCACCATAATCCGGCCGGCGACAACGTATGGCAAGATGTCGCGACATCCATTCAAAATGCTTTGATCAACGTCGATGACGATGATTACTACGAGGATGAAGAAGTTGTACAGTCGACTACCGTTATCGACACGACAACCAACATAATCACCGACTCCACCCTGACCGCAGTCAACGACACCATCCAGAGCGTCAAAAAGGCGCTCAAAGCAGTCCCCAACATCACGGTCGTGGTTAATGCCGACGAAGAAGACGAAATGAGCGTCGCCGTTATAGCAATCGTGTTCGGAACCATTTTAGCCATCGTACTGGGCTGCGTGGTGGCCGTGATCGTGTTCCTGTTGAAGCGCAACCGCATGCGCAACCGGGTGATCGAGATGGCCATAGAGAACGATTACCAACTTCCTGAGGCGTTCTATCTCGGGGGGCACGCAGCCGACACCTCTCGGGGACGCAACCCGGCGCTTTTGCAAAAGGCTTGGAAGAATATCGCTGTGGGCTTGTGCCTTTTCTTGGCGTTCGCAGTGAATGAGTGCTGGTTTGTGGCCTTCTGCTGTTCGATTCCCGGCATTATCGGCATAGGCCAATTAATCTCCTATTTCACAAGCAAGGGTGGCCATGATAGCACCCCTCCTTTCCCTGGAAGCGGCCAGAACCAGCCCCCGTATCCCCCTTATCCTCCCATGCGCTAACACCTGAGCGACATGCTAAGCCGTATAGAAGAGCTTGCGCTGATCACCCGATGCCTCGCCGGCGACTCCCGCGAGGCGTTCGGGCGGTTGGTCGTGGCTTATGAGGGCGGCTTGCGACGATTCCTGTTGAATCTCACCTTAGGCGACGCGGCGCTTACCGACGATCTCGCTCAAGAGACGTTCTTGAAGGCTTACCTGGCGATACGCTCGTTTCGGGGCGTGGCGAGGTTCAAGACGTGGCTTTACACGATTGCCTACCGAGAGTTTCTCACATATCGACGCGGTCAGCACCCCGATATTGACCTTGACGACGCGCCGCCGCTGATGGCACCGGGCGACACCCACGCGGTGACAGCGGCCCGATTGGACGTGGCGCAGGCGATGCGAGCCTTGAACGACAACGAGCGCACGGTAACGCTTCTGTTTTACCTCGAGGATCAGCCGATCGACCGCATAGTGAAAATCACGGGAATGCCGCAAGGCACCGTCAAATCTTATCTAAACCGTAGCCGTCAAAAGATGGCAAAATATCTTGAAGAATGATGAAAAAGGAAAAGCGACATACAGCCGAAGACACCCGCCTACAGGATCTGCTCCAGAAGGAATTGCCCCTGGAGAGGCGCGACGAGTGGTTTACTCGCAAGGTGATGAACCGGTTGCCCGAAAAGGAGCGGCCCTTGTTCTCCACGGTGGAGAAAGTGACATTCGCCGTGACAGCGTTGTTGCTCATTGGGGGCTGGATATGGCTTTGGCGAGAGACAAAGGAAGCGGCCATCTCTCAAGCGATGCTTGTAGAGACAGCCGCGGTAGTGTTGGCTACCCTCGCGTGGCTGGGCTATTTGATCGTTCCAGCCCTGAGAAGGGGTTAGCTGACAAGGATACGCTGGCGCCCCGGCCCGCGGAAAAGTGGCGCGGGCGCGGGCGCCCATGCTCCTTGGTTGTTAGTCAATCTGCACAACCAGGTAGTTGGAGGTGCTCCAGAACTTGGTGGGGTTGGTGATCTTCAGCACCTTGTGGCCGTCCTGGTCGATAAGCTCGTAGGAATCGGTGGGTTGGGCTGTGAGCACTTTGGCCTTCTTGGAGTGGAGGTCGAGCACAGTGAGGGTGGTCTTGTTGGCCTTGTTGAACGATCCAGGGGTGAAGTCGCTGGCTTTCAATTTTTGCGATTTCAGGAAGCCTCCTTTCTTGATGATGCCGAGCTTGTCGAGATCGTTCTTGGAGCCAACAGCGTAGTAGCATGTGTTGAGTTCCTCGGTGAGCTGGCCGGCATACTGCTCGGCGGCGTCGCGCTCCGAGGTGACGTCACCCACGCGGGTGTTCAATGAGTCGATTGTCACGCCCTGCTCCTGAATCTTGATATTGGCGGCAGCCAACTCCTGGCGCAGCCCGGCCATTGATTGCTCTTGCTGGTCCAATTGGGCTTTCAGGCTTTCGATGGATTTGCGCAGGGTAGCGTTGGATGAGCCGGAAGCGGCAAGCTTGGCCTCCAATTGCTCGATGCGCTCGCGGCGCTCTTGGAGTGTCTGCTGGATGGCGATCATGTCGGCGCGAATCTGCTCGCGTTTCGACTGACTCTCGGCGCCAAGGTTGGAGGTGGAGGCAAGGATCTGCTCCAGGTCCTTGATCTGGGCCATGCCGTCGGTGATGTCGTTCATAAGGGAGAGGAGGCTGTCCTGGTTGGCCAGAGCCACCTCGAGAGAGTCGTGGGTAGTGGGCACGCCCTCGGCGCTGCCTTCTTTCTTTCCACAAGCGGTGAGCACCAGAGCGCACACTGCGATTCCTGTAAGTAATTTTTTCATTTTGTTATAGGATTTAGTTGAAACCTTTGTTCTTTTTTCTTTCGATATTCTCGGGGCTAAATGCTAAATGCTAAACGCTAAATGCTATCTTTATATTTATTTTTATGTATCTTTGGGGCCTTTTCTTGATTAGAGCCTCCGACAATGATAACAATCTCGCCGCGGGGATTGTTTTCGCGGAAATAGGCAGCGAGCTCGCCTAAAGTGCCGCGATGGGTGGTGTCGTGCAATTTTGATATCTCGCGTGACACCGAAGCGGGTCGATCCTCGCCGCAGACTCCAGCCAATTCCTCCAAGGTCTTGACCAGACGCAGGGGGGATTCGTAGATGATAAACGACACTGGAAGGAGGGCCAATTCTCCAAGCCGAGTGGCGCGTCCTTTCTTGGCCGGGAGGAAACCTTCGAAGAAGAAACGGTCGCAAGGGAGTCCGGAATTGACCAGCGCGGGGACGAATGCCGTAGGACCAGGGAGGGTTTCGACCGGGATGTCGTTAAGGCGACATTCGCGGGTGAGCATAAATCCAGGATCGGAGATGCCTGGGGTGCCAGCGTCGGATACCAGGGCGATAGTCTCGCCCGCTTTCAGGCGCTCAATCACCGGGGCCACGGCACGATGCTCGTTGAACTTGTGGTGGCTCTGCATGGGGGTGGAGATATCGTGGGCGCGCATCAGTACCGACGACGTG
>JAJBVP010000195.1 GCA_020859755.1 Bacteroidales bacterium
ACCTCCCCACATAATCAAATTTTTCAACACAGGGATTTGTAGGTGTCCCAAAATTAGGCTCACAATAGATGTAACACAATGGCTACATATTTCACTTATCGATGTGCCCAATGCGGGTATGAGCATGAGGGCAACCCCGCTGGTTTCGACGGCATCATGGCCGGTCTGGTCGTGGATTTCTATTGCGAGCACTGCAAAGAGATCGTGGACGCGCTGATGCACGACCATATGTATTGGGTTGACTGCCCAAAATGCGGCAAACGCGTTACACGCACGTGGAACCCAATTGACGGCCACTGTCCCAAATGCGGCGGCAAAATGGAGGAAGTCCCTGGAGCAGTAATCCTGGCTGATTGACTTATGCCTACTTCATATACCATAAATCAACCCATCGGCACCATCGTTGAGGAATATCTCGCCGCAAAGGGAACCAAGATCAACGTCCTTCGTAAAGAACTCAACCGCCGATTCGACTTCGTTGACTGGCACGACCAGTTGGCGATTCTTAACGCCTACCTACAAGCCGAGCGTAAAGAAGACATTATCCGGCTTTACATTATCCTGCACCGCGGTTATTGGGACACTCTTAACAAAATTATCAAAGAGTACCAAGACACGAGTGCAAAAGCCTTGAAAGACAGTCTCCAAGACTATACTTTGAATCACTTATCAACTCAAGTCATCGCATCCTTTTTCACTGAATATATGCCTTTGTCGGTTGTGCGCCAGCATGAAAAAACGCTCAGCCGATACATCGACGTAGATTATTGGTCGTTGGCTCTAAGACTGGCTGGCGACAAAAATTGGAAAATCGATAAAGAGAGATGCGTCAATCTTTCCTACTACACCGTTTTGGCCAAGCATCACAGAACCGTAGCCGAGACTGAAGCCCGTCAGGATTTAATAGACTTCATCCTTAACCAAGGGTTGTGCCTGTCCCAGGATGAATCCGACACAATTGGAGGTGAGGCTTTCTGCATGTCCCTCTTTGACAACCAGGACATAAAGGGGTGGGAGAAGGACATCCGCATGCTTGGTTTAGGGGATCTTGCTGATAAAGTGCGCAAGTGGGACTATTCCTTACAAGACCGCATCCACGCTATATATCGTCATGACTACGCCGAGAATCCCTATCCCATTGTGACACCTGAAACCCGGGCCTACTATAGGGAAATATTCCTTTCCATGGCTATCGAGGACATCACGAGTTCGACACATCCCGACAATCGGCTTGACGCTTTTACAAACCGTAACCCGGATTTGGCTGCATTGGTCGACCGGCTGCAATTATCCATAGATACTCCTTTACCCTTTTAATTATGAGTTTCTTAATACAATATAGCTGCCCCGAATGTGGCTATCAGTCCTCCGATGATGGATTGGCCGGGACTTTCGGGATGGAATCTTGTTTGATCTGTTCCTGCAATGACTGCCATGGCATGTTCAACCGCGGCGTGGAACCAATTCGCGGCGATGACGACATTGACAGCTTTCTCAACCACAAGGGTGAGAGGGTGCGTCTGCGTCGGCATTGCATGTATTGCGATAGCCCCAACATCAACATTCACCCCAACGAGCACATGGTGCCGTGCCCAGTCTGCCACTATAAGCAGATGAAACTGGAGTGTATCGGCACCTGTTTCTGACCGTTACTCCTTTTCCCGAAAGCTATCGGAAGCCACTAACACTCTTTGATTCACGAAATCAATGAGCATGTTGTTGGCCAGCATAAAGTTGGTGCCCAATACACCGTGCATCGTGATGCCTGTTTCAGCATAGAGCCTTTCCGCGGTAGCGTCGTCAATCACTTGGAAAGGCACCTTATTGGGCCGACCGCAAAACTCCATGTCGGCCATTACATACCCAGTTTCATAGGGTATAGCACCAACACCCCACATTGTCCCTTTTTCTTCCAGTTGGGTAAATTTATCGGGGAAAGACTCCACGCACCCCCTGAATACTACGCACTCGGTGCTCCCCGAGTCAATCAGGAAACACATCCCCTTAAGATTTCCCTCTATCATTCCGATAAAGGGCAATCCATGCGAGGTCTCCAAATCGTAGCAAAACTTCAATGCTTTAGCGTTCATAGTCAGTCGTCAAATTTTGTACCGCAAAGGTACAGCCTCAATGCGAACCCTTCGTTCGCAACTTCAAGGATCGAATAGTAGCTCGAATTCGAGGGTGCGGCGGAGGTGGAGGAGGCGATGGGGATGGCCTCGGTAACGGGAGAAGGAGAGGTAGTGGTTGCGGAGGGTGGCAAGGTTGGTGGGCGTGGGGTTGGTGCGGTAGGTGCGGAGGGCGGTGAGGAGTTGAGAGTGTTGGTGGTTCTTGGTGCCGAGGAGGCGGTAGGGGCCAACGTTGTATGAGAGGGTGGCGAGGAGTAGGCTGTCCTGGCCGTAGGCACGGAACAGGGAGCAGAAATGGTGGAGGTCTTTGCGGAGGAGGGCGTCGGCTTGGGAGGGGGTGAGGCGTTGGTTGGGGCGGTAGGGTTCGCCTGGTTTAATCTGGTGGCCGTAGCCAATGTAGCGGCCCTTGTTGATGTGGAGTGTCTCGTAGTGCTTGATGATGGCCACGGCGCGGTCGAAGGATGACATCGAGCGGAGGGAGGCTTCGGCAGAAGATGCGTCTATCTTGCCAACGTTATTGGAAGCCATCGGGGTGCTTGTGCCGTTGGCTGTTGTGGGTGCGTCTTTGGTGTTCGAGCCTCCGCTTTCCCGCTGGGGGGTGGCACGGTTGTGCCCCCGAAGCACCAAGCTCGCCAAAACAGCCCTCAAAGCGCTCCGAATTGGCATTCCTCGGGTCGGCACACGACTGGCAACGATGGGTCGTCGGCAGTTGTAAGCTGGCTGGCCAGGTGTCCAGAGGGAAACAAGGTGTGGGGCGCCTGATACGTCAACCCCCTCGCGATGGGCTTGACCGAGACCACAAAATCACGCAAGCAGAGGTGCCCTTTTGAGTATCCACGGGGGGTGAATCAGGCTGGGTCAGTAGGCTCCCAATCGAACTTGTTCGGATCAGACGAAATCCGAGGTGGGGAGCCTACTTCCCACCCGCTCGTTCCTCGCCGGGTGTAGTGACCAGATAATTCCGACAAGTCGAAATCACTGTGGCCGTTGTAGCCGGTGACACCGAAAACGATAGGTTAGCCCATAGTGTCTGTCCACAAGATTTTAGCGTCGGCGTTCTTTGCCAAGCAAAGCGCTTGCGCGATGTGTCCGTCGTGACCAGGTAATATAGGGAGTGGGTAGCCGATGTAATCTTGGAGCCATCGCCGATCTTTGTAAAAATTTAAACCGAGTCATATATCGCTGCTTGTAGAGCCTCTATTCAAGCCATTTCTTAAGTTAAGAAATTGCGTTCGTCAAGTGATTTTTAGTTCTTACAAAATCAAAATTCGGATTGTTGTAGGTGCTTAACGAAAGCCTGTAAATTTCTCGTTTTCGGGCACAAAAAAGAGATACCGGAAACCGATACCCCTTTTCCAACCGGGAGATTCCCCAGTCCGTTAAAATTGTTCAACCGGGAGATTCCCCCAGTCCAAAATTTTTTATCGTTCCACCAATACGGGCAGTGGAACGGATTGGAATTCCATCTCCAACGCGTCCTCAATTTTGGAGATAGTCTCCAGCGAAAGATTCTCAGCATTCTCGCGCCATCGTGACGGTGTAGCCGATGCGTAATCCTCTATCGTTCTCTTTACCATGGTTATCGGAATTTGGCAACTTCTTTTTGTATGACGGTGCGGATTTCGCCCCAAGAGATTTCGTCGAAAATGTGTGGCATCGGGCTGGTTTCTGCATCCTCAAAGTAAGCCATGCCCATCAAAGCGCGGAATCGTGAGCCTTGCGGATATTTCCGCTCATAAAATTGCAATATTTCTTCAAGCGAGAATCGTTGTAGAAGGTAATAAAGATCCACGAAATCCTTACGGCTGCCTCGTCCGTCGATGGCTTGCACTTTCATAGCGGCTATATCAAGAGGTGACGCCAACCGAATTCCATTCTCCACAACCGCCTCGTCAATCCATGGATATTGGGCGTAATGCACCAAATCAATTTTTACCCCATCAAGTAGGAAGGTGCGAATGGATTTTGACTTGGTCAGTTGGCGAACAGCACCAATTCTTCCGAAGATTTCAGCAAAGTCGGTATCGAGGTCGAAATCGCCAAAGAAATCGAGATCAATCGACGTGCGATGACCGTATTGTAGTGCCAACGCAGTGCCTCCTACGAGCCTTGTGCCGCTCATTTCGGGAAGAGCCGAAATGGCTTTCAGGAGTTCCAGAGTGTGGGGTTGGATTGTGCGTAGTGATAGCATCGGTAATCTTCTTTTTTTGTGCCTGAGACACAGGTGACGAAAGCCAAGGCCACGGGGTCGAGCGTGCGCAGCGTCTTGCAATGCTCGGCGATTTTGGCCACGCCGTAATGGTCGCGGATTGCGCGCCAATCGTCCATCTGCCCGTACTCGAGCACACGCTGGATTATGTAGGCCGGGAAACTGTCCCAGTCCAACCCGCGAGTGTCCATGTCCCAAAACAAGTAAGGCGACAGACTCTCCGTCATGCTCTTTCCTTCATTCATCGCTCCGTTGATATTTTCCGCAAATTTACCACTTTTCCGCCAATATCCCATCGTTAAAATGGATTTTGGGGCTCCCACGCGCGATTCGGGAGCCTCTTTTTATTCCCTAAGACCAGAAAGGGCACAACCTTGTGAACTTTTGCCGACCAATTGATAGAGCAAGCCCCCGGAGAAGCGCGATGGCTTTCCGAGGGTTTGTAACTACAATTGTGCGCTACTTTATTAAAACTTTGTTTCCATTGGTGATGTAGACACCGGGGGTAGTTGGAGGGTTGGCAAGGCGTTGTCCTTGAAGATTATACCATACGTTTAAGGTAGTATTAGGTTCAACGTCAATGCTTTCTACTTTGGAAGACCCTTTAACCTCTATGGATAAGGTTGAATCGGGAAGCGGGTAGCTGAGCATCTGCGCGTCGACCATTAAGCCACCAGAGGTGACTACCGAGGCCATGCCCTCGACATCGGGGGCGGTGACGATGAACGACAACAGGTCGGCAACGTCGATCGTCGCGTTGGTCATCGAGTAGATGATCACTCGTGTTTTGCCATCAACATCGCCTATGGAGAACTTGTGGGTGGAAATCAAGTCGGCATTAAGAGTGAAATCTGAAAGGGTCAGGTCATCCGCAATGAGGTCAATCTGTACAGCCACGGGATGAGGACTATCGGCGGGATCCACGCTCAGTGTCACAACACCACTTTTTGTAACCTCCAAATCCTCGCCGTCCAAACTAAGAGTGCACGAAAGTTCTGCAACCTCTACGATTGGTTGCTCCTTTATGGTGATTGTGGTTGAGCTATCTTCTTGATTCCAAGATACCGCCTCAGGCGACACTATGATTATATCGTGGGCGTTGACTGTATAATCCCCGGCCATCACGCTTTCACCCACCGCTATTGGCAGGGTTACCAAGGTTCCATCGCTTATTGTAGCGTTGGTCGCGGAATAGACCATCACTCGTAGAGCGCCGCCTACCATGCGGGCAGTAACCGCTTGATGGGTATTAGTCAGAGTGTTATCCAGTGTGGCATCTCCCGCGACGGCCCAGGATGGTAGATCAAGGTCAAATTGAAGCGAAGTCACGCTTTCGCCGTCGGTGTCAAGGCTCACGGTAAGCGATGTCTTCTCTCCGGGGTAAACCGAAGTGGGATATAGTGCCACCGAAGGGGCACCCATACCCGCCAATGCGGGCATGAGTGCCAAAATGGTTGTCAATAAGCGCGTTTTCATCGTATCACTACTTTTTGCCCGTTGACGATGTAGATGCCAGCAGCGGGAATCTCAAAGGTATTGCGCCCGGCTTTTACCGCAAGCTGAGTGGTAACGCCGCCTACGGTGGTCATTGTCACAGAGCATGCAGCGGGTGAAAGGATGATGAGCGTGTGGCCATCGGTGCTAATCTCCATGCTACCGATTGCCATACTTTCCACTCCCGAAAGATGCGGAAGGGTAATGAGAGCGTCGTCGACCGGCTGCTCGTCAACCTCGGTGCCAACGATTGCAGCCACGCGGGTGGCCTTGACAGCAATCTGAGCGTCATAAAGTTCATAATCGGAGGCCAACGCGAGAGTTACCACAGGCGCCAAGTCGTCAAAATGTCGGTTGTCGTCGGAAGCAACTACCACGCGGATGCGGCCATCTGCCATCTGCTCGTAAGATGCAGAGTGACCCGTGGTAGACTTAGCCCCGGTTATGGTTACTCCGGCGGGAAGTTCCACGTCGAACTGTGTAGCCGAGAATGCCTCCTGTCCGATAAACGACAGCTCTACCTCGTTGCCCGTCGCATATCCGCTCCAAGCTGCATCTGCCGACGCGGTACTCTCGGGAGCGTCATATTCACCCGACAGCACAAGGTTGATGGCCATCGTCACATCGATCACATTGATCACGCCGTCACTGTTTACGTCGGCACCGCGACGAGAGAAATCATCGGTGTAAACCCCCATCACAGCCGAAACGATAACAGCCACGTCGGCCACGGTCACGTAATTATCTCCGTTGGCATCTCCGGGGAAGCCCGAATAGGTGTAGTCGTTGACGAAGAAGAAATCTTTCCACTGGTCAGCGGCTTGATATGTTGACACATATCCTTCGGGTACGTAGAGCGTGCAGTCCCACTTGTTGATGTCGTCCAACGCCTGAGTACCGCATGTGGGAGCTTGGGCAGGCTCGGCATAGAGCGAGGTCATGGCGGTGCAATCAGAGAACGCTTCGGCCCCGATGGTCTCAACCGATGAGCCGAAAGTGAACTCTTTTAGCGACAAGCAACCCGAAAAAGCGTAATCACCAATCTTGGTCACTCCATCGCCGATGGTCACGTCTTCCAACGCAGTGCAACCATAAAACTCATTGGCGTAAACCTCGGTGGGAAAATCGGTCAGTTCCACGCTTTTAAGCGTCTCGCAGCGATAAAATGGCGAATATCCGTAAGTCTTGCCAGTGTTGTACTTAAGGTTTCGACCAATTTTTACCCTTTCGAGGGGGCAATCGTAAAATTGTCCCTGACCAGTCCAAGAGCCATATCCAAGAGACAAATCAGTATCACCATTCTTTGCGACAAACTCCTTAAGCGAGGTACAGCCATAAAACGCCGAGTTGCCAATTGTCGTTGTGGCCGCAGGAATCGTTATGCTTTCAAGCCCAGAGTAGGCAAAAGCTTCACTGTTTATAGTTTTCAGCGTTGACGGCAATTGTATCGACTTAAGCGACTTGCAGTTGTAGAACAAATCGCTATTGAGTACTGTATGTGTCGAAGGAATATTGATGCTTTCCAAGCTTGTGCATTCAGCGAAAGCATAACTACCGATTCCGTCAGTTATTTCTTCGCCCAATTGTACCGATTTCAATGCGGAACAGCCATAAAGAGCATACTCCCCAATCGCACCTGTGTTCGTAATAGAAACTGTTTGTAAACTCGTGCAATCGCGAAGGGCATTATCTCCAATCGAACCTTTGTTGGAAATTGTGGCGGTTTGCAAACTCGTACAACCATAAAGGGCAAAATCTCCAATGTTTCCAGCGTTAGAATCAGAGAAAGATTTTATACAAGGATTGTATCGCAAGGCGTTTTGATAAACATCTATAACCTTCATGTCCACTCCTCGATAGTTTACAGTCTCGCCAATATTAATCACCGAATCTTCTGGAGCGTAGGTGCAATCGATAGCCACACAAGTGCGATCGCTGGGCGATAGAGGCACATATTTAACGCCATCCACTTCAAACTCTGAGCTCAGATAGTCTAATACCTTAACAATACCCAAATTTTCATTAAGGCTTCCATAACTGGAGTTCGATGCATAAGTCATGCGAGTAGAATACTCTGGAAATGACGATGAAATCGTTGGTGGGGTATTACCCAAAAATTTTATTTTATTCAAGTTCTCACATTCTCCAAATGCGTCAGTTTCAATATATTGCACGTTTGCCCCTATTGTTACCGACCTTAAATCCCTACAACCATAAAAAGCGCAATATGAAATTACTGCAACTTTCGATGGAATTTCTATAGTTCTCAGCGAGCTGCAGCCATAGAATGCATGGGAGCCAATGGAGGTAAGAGCCTCGGGTAGTTCAACTGACGTGAAGCTGCAGAAAGAGAATGCATAGCTGGCAATGGAAGTAAGGGACGCAGGGAGTTCGATTGACGTGAG
>JAJBVP010000229.1 GCA_020859755.1 Bacteroidales bacterium
TCTTCCATTAATCACTTTTCGCTGTCACCGCCCCGGCTCACCCATGGCATTTTTCGGGGTTTTTCGGGGCATCCTTAAAAATTTGAAAAAAGTGGCGGAAATATTTGGTGGAGTGAAAAGTTTGACGTAACTTTGCACTCGCAATCGGGAATGACATCCGATGCTTGCCCACCCTGGTGCTGTAGTTCAGTAGGTTAGAATGCCGGCCTGTCACGCCGGAGGTCGCGGGTTCAAGTCCCGTCGGCACCGCAGGAGAGAGAGGAGAATGAGTAATTGTTAAGCTTCGGCTTACGTTACTCATTCTTTTTTTATCATTATGTTAATAGGGGGATATGTTCTGTTCGGCCTGAGGCCGGGCACGGCCAAAAATCTTTTGAGCATGTAAAGGTTGGGGAGACAGGCTTTTAGCAAGCCGATGGAGAGGCTGGGATAATATTCCCGGCGCATCATAAAGGAAAATCGGCCAATGGTTTGGATATTAAAGAAATATTTCCGTAATTTGCAACCGTTTTGGTGACAGGCCCGAGAGAGGCCTGTTGAAAAGGGAATCAGGTGAGAGTCCTGAGCAGACCCGCTACTGTAAGTCCCACCTCAAACGCACTCACATCCAAGCCATTGTGCTGGGAAAAACCCCGAATTGCACGAATTAACACGAAAAAATTTAGTGTTAATTTCAATTAGTGTTAATTAGTGAAATTAGTGGTTGCTCTCCCATACGAGAAGGCAGTGAGTCGCGGGGGCGAGCCAGGAGACCTGCCAAAACGACATAGGTTAACTGATCTCGTGGAATAGATTTAGGAACACAATGCACATCAAACCCATCCCTACCCATAGAGGGAGGCTGTAGCCTTAGGGCCGCGGTCTCCCGGTCGTTGTCTTTGTCCCGCGCCATGGCCGCGGGGCGTAGTCGCTGTCGTATATACTTCATTATCAAATTAATAACCAATCAAATGAAACTGAAACACTCTTTTTCGCTGGCATTTGCCGCACTGTCGCTGCTGAGCCCCGCGTCGGCTCGCGGCGAAACGGTGGCGATGCTGCAAAACGGCAAGCAGACCGTCACGGTCGACGAGCCGATCACCCTCACCGACTGGTATGGGGGCGCTGGGATGTCATCGAGCAGCTCCAACAGCTCGATGGCGGCCACCGTGTTCAAGCCCGCCGACGCGGGCAAGGTGATCCAGATCACGTTCACCGACCTGATGATCATGAACGACGGCAACTCCTACCCCGGCTACATCAAGCTGTACAACGAGGAGTTTGACGCCGACGGCTCGTTTACCTACTACAACAACGAGAGCAGCGAGCAGAGCTACAACTCCGACGCCAACCTGATCGATCGCCTGGAATGTTCATCGACCAGCGACACCCAGTACAACGGCAAGAGCTACTTCTCGACAGCCTCCGACGGCACCCTGTCGCTGTTCTGGCACTGGCGCTACGCCAAGGGCAACACCCGCATGATCGCCACCGTCGAGCAAATTTCTGCCGACGACATGACCCTCACCGGGGTGGCTGTCGACTACTCGGCGGTGCCTACCACTATCCGCCAAGGGCAAACCGTGACCTTAGGCCAGGTCAACGTCACCGCTGAGGGTATCTTCAATGCCCCCAACGTCACGGGGGTCGACTTCACCCTGAGCAACACCGCGGTCTACGACCCTCAAGCGCTGACCATCACCGTTGGGGGCACAGCGGCCAGCGCCACGATCACTTCAACCGGCGCCAACGCCTACCACGCTGAGCTAAGCGCTCCTGTCAACGGCACAGCCTGCGCCGTGGCCCTCCAGGGCACAGTGCTCTCCGACGCGCCCTTTTTCGACACCTGCACCACCACCATCACCGGCATCAGCTTTGACGCCGCCTCGTCCCCCAATCTCACATTGGACGTGGCCCCGGAGCAGACCGTGGCCGCTGTGGTGCTTCTGTCCACCGAAGATCAGACCGTGACCGTGCCTGAGGCCGGTATCATGCTCTATGACGACGGTGGTCCCGACGGCAACGTCTCGGGCTACTTCAAGGGAGGCGCCCTGACCCTCCTCCCGGGCGACCCCTCAAAGAAGGTGATGATCAACTTCACCACCCTCGACCTCTTCCTCTCGTCCTACTACTCGCAGACCATCTATATTTACAACGGCACCACGGCCACCGACGCCAACCTGATCGCCACTGTCAACAAAGACTCCGGCACCCCCTTCCTGGTGCGCTCCACCAGCGATGACGGTGCATTGACAGTGAAGATGACCTGCGACTACTACGGTTCCTCCTACTCCGGCTTTGAGGCCGTGGTGAGTCTGTTTACCCCCCAGGCGATGACCATCAGCGACATCGCCGTTTCCGACGCCGGCACCTCAACAGCGTGCGCCTCAACAGCCGCCGTGCCGATGGTGATGGTGGATATCATCACCGAGAACACCGAGCCGGCACTTCTGCTTGAGAGCATCACCGTCAAGTCCGTTGGCTCCGAAGGCCGCGCCGTCAGCGCGTCGGTATACTTCACTGGCGCCTCCGCCGAGTGGCCAAGCTCCCCCGTGGCCCTTGGCACCGCCACTTTCAGCGGCAACCAGGCCACGATCACGCTCGATACCCCAGCGACGATGAGCGAGGGGCACAACTACGCGTGGATCACATTTGAGGTCGACGCCAACGCCGTGAACAACGAGACTCTCGACTGCGAGGTTACAGCGGTTAACGGCACGGCCGTGAGCAACGGCAACCCCGATGGCGTTGTGACTATCTACAACCAGATATTATCGGCCATCGGCACCTACGAGTACACGGTAATCGGCGAGTGGGGTTTCCGCAACACGCCGATTTCAAGCAGCTACGACAGCTATCGCACCGATGCCGGCGACCAAATCACGATAATGCACCCCGGCACGGCCAACCATATCTTGCAGCTTGACCTATCGGAGAAGTTCTATCTGTATATGCAGAGCTGGTACAACGAGGATTCGCAGCAGCCTATCTTCCAGGTGTACAGCGGCTCGGGGACGAGTGGGGAGTTGCTGTGGCAATGCTCGCGCAACACCAACTACGACCAGCGCACCACAGGCCCGGGCGAGGTGCTACGCTCCACGGCAGCCGACGGGTCGCTGACGGTGGTGTTCAACACCCATGGCACGGGGTCGAACTACTCGTCGACCTACGGCTTCAAGGGTACGGTGAGCGAGTATATGCCGTCGGTGCAAACCCTCGAGGGTATCACCGTGGCGCAGGCCTCAACCGCCGTTATCCCCTGCTCGGCTGGGGCAACGGATCAGGAGCTGATCACGTTTGACATCCAGACGGCAGGGTTGCTGTCGCCCTTAGCCCTCCAGCAGGCCGTGGTTGACCTTAAAGGTTGCCAATCGGCTCTCCAGGCAGTGAAACTCTACCAGGGCAGCACTCTGCTGGCAACATCCGAGGTCACTGAAAGCTCAGAGGTGACCCTCGCGCTCACCAACCCCCTCAGCTTGGGCGAAGGCTCCAACGTGTTCACCGTGTCGGTCGACATGCAGCCCGTGGTTGCCTCCGGCTTGGAGATCGACGCCAAGCTCATCAGCGTGACCCTGAGCGACCAGGTGGAGACCGTAGCTGAGGGCGACCCCGATGGGTCGCGACCCACGATGAATATCTACCTGCTCCAGCCTACCGACGATCAGCAAGTGACCATCGGCGATGAGTCGCTGCTCTTCTACGACGAGGGTGGCGCCGACGGCAAGCCCACCGGCACATCCACCGGCACCGTCACTTTCACCCCGGCCACCGATGGCTGCTGCGTGCAGCTTGAAATCAGCCAGATAGCCCTGACCTACTACGACAATTTAGAGATTTACTACGGCTCTGAGGCCACCGGCACCGCCGCCTACACTTGGGATTACTACTCACTCCCCGAGGTGGGCGCGATCATCAAGTCGCTCGCCGACAACGGGGCCATCACCGTTAAATACACCTCCAAGTCATCGACCACCATCGGCGATGGTTGGGAGATAATCGTAAGTCAAAGCCGTCTCGAGCCCCTCTCGGTAAGCGCCACCGCTACCGAGGCCCAACCCGTGGGCAAGGCTCTTGGCGGCTCCACCTCGGTTACTCATCAGATTGCGATCACGGTGGCCGGTGACAAGGGGAGCATGACCGTCGACGAAATCATCCTCTCGCTTAGCGGCAGTGACAACCTGACGGACATCGCCTCGATCGAGGTGATCCCCAGCGGCACCGCCACCACCCTTAGCACCTCCGCTGAGCCTTACGCCTCCGTGACAGCCCTCGCCTCTGAGACCGTGACCCTCACCGGCGACTACGAGATCACCCTCCCCGGCACCTATTACTTCTGGGTACGCGTCACCGTGGCCCAGGACGCCGCCGTGGGCGACAATGTGATGATCAACCCCGCCTCAGTCACCCTCTCAGGCGCGACCACTGCCCTTGAGGCTGCCACCGTCACCATCCCCGTGGTCGACGGCATGCACGGCACCTACCGCATCGGCTCGTCCTCAGAGGCCGACTACGCCACCTTCACCGACGCTGTGGCCGACCTGGCCATCGGCATGAACGGGCCCGTGGTGTTTGAGGTAGAGCCGGGCGACTACATCGAGCGCATCACCATCGCCGACGTGCCGGGCATTTCGGAGACCAACACTCTGACGTTCCGCTCCACTACCGGCAAGTATGCCGACGTGGTGCTTGAGCACAACTCTTACAGCTCAGGCGCCTATGGCTCCGACTACTATGGTGTGGTGACTATCGACGGCACCCCCTACGTGACCTTCGACGGCATCACCATCTCCACCACCGACGTCAACTACAACGCCGTGGTATACCTGCTTAATGCCTCTCACCACTTCTCGCTGCTCAACTCCAAGCTCTACGCCCCTGAGAACGAAGGGTCCACCACCACCGTGCAGCTCCTGCGAGTGAAGCAGGTGAGCGGCGACGACTCGCAGCTCAACCACCACATCACCGTGGACAACTCGGTGATCGACGGTGGCCTGTCGGGCCTCTACATCGGCTCGGGCTACACCACCACGGCACCCGAGGAGGGCGACGTGATCCGCGGCAACATCTTCCGCAACCAGGGTAGCCAGGCTATCTACGCATCGTTTGTGCGCGATATAGTGATCGACGGCAACTATATCGAGAACACCGTCACCACAAAGTCGGGCTTCGCCGGCATTGCCCTGCAGCCCTACGACGCGTTCACGGTGACCAACAACGTTGTCTACCTGGCGGCTCAAAACTATGTGTATGGCGGCATCTCCTTCCGCAAGCACTACCTCACCGACGACTCCTCCACCGAGTTTGTGGGCCTGGTGGCCAACAACGAGATCCTCGTGGTGCCCTACGGCACATCGGCCTCCTACGCCCTGCAGCAGAACTATGCGATATCCAACACCCGCATAGCCCACAACACGTTCCGTATCCTCAACAGCTCGTCGACCGGCACCAGTCACGCCGCTTACTGGTTTAACGACGCCAACACCAACGTGCTGCTTGAAAACAACATCTTCCAAAACGAGCATGGCAGCTATGCCGTGCGCGTCAACCAAGCCAGCTACATCACCGGCGCCACCATGCGCGACAACGTGCTCGGCACCACCGGCACCAATATCGCCTACTTCGGCGGGGGCATCACCTACGACGAGTGGGTGACAAAGACCGGCTGGGAGGATGACACCAACGCTCAGGTATCCTTCTTGGGCGACGACTACTCTATGCCCACCACCCTCTCAGGCATCGACACCGCTTGCTCTCCCCTCGACTATGTGACCACCGACCTCGATGGCCGCGCCCGCTCCTCCAGCGCGGCTACCCCCGGCGCATATGAGTATCTCTCGCCGCTGCCGCTACCCGCTTACCTTGACGGCTATCCCGAAGTGGCCGCTCTGAGCGAGTCGACCGCCACGCTCGACGTGCGCGTGGACGCCCATGGCAAGATCCAGCTCTTGGTGGTTGACGGCGACGCCGCCACTCCCTCGTTGGCTGAGGTACAGGAAGGCACCATCACCTCCACTCTGCGCCCCAACATGGCCAACCTCGTTGACCTCACCGGCCTGCAGCAGGAGTCGAGCTACAAGGTTTATGCCATCCTCTACTCGGCCGACGGCCTGCTGATGAGCGACGCTCCGGCCCTCGTGGCCCAGCTCGGCACCGTGGCCGAATATCTCCCCCTGGAGCTGACCGTGGAGTCGGTGACCGCCGACCAAGGCGACCAGGTGACTCTGACCCCGATCCTCACCGACGGTACCGGCGAGGCCCCCTACACCTATCTGTGGACCGACGCCTTCGGCGCCACCCTGACCATGGACGAGGATCTGTCGCTGACCGCCAACGAGCTTGGCGTCTATACCGTAACAGTCACCGACGCCCGCCTCAACTCTGTGAGCGCGACGGCTGTGGTTAAGGTCAACGGCGATTTCGCCACGGCCGACTTTGACAACGCCACCCTCGACGAGTCATCCCACTTCACTGGCGAGCAAGAGGGCACACCCTGGAACAGCGGCTCGATCCTCTTCACCGTCAACCAGTATAAGAACAACTGGAACGGCGTGGCCCTGGCCAACGAGACCGCTACCGACTACGACTCGATTGCCCACCAGTGGCGCAACGCAGCCGGTGGAGCCCACTCCGGCGACAACTACGCAGTCTACTATCCCTCGCAAAGCGCCGACGACACCTTCATCGAGATCACCAACTCTGACGCCGGTGCCACGCTCAGCGGTGTATACGTGACCAACTCGGCCTACAGCTTTGACTCCATGTCGTATGGCGACCTGTTCGGCGTGAAAGAGTTTGACGAGGGCGACTACTTCAGCGTCACCTTCACCGGCTACGATGCCCAGGGCGCCACCGGCTCAGTGAGCTTCGACCTTGCCGACTACACCACCTCGGTCGAGGCCGACCGCTATATCCTCGACACCTGGGAGTGGGTTGACCTGCGCGACCTTGGCCCCGTGACCTCGCTGCGCATCAGCTTCGCCGGGTCGCAGAGCAACAGCTACGGCATGATCCTACCCACCTACCTGTGTCTTGACGACCTCGGCGGCTCGCGCGACGAGGAGGATGGCGGCGTCATCACCCTCGGGGTGGGCGATTCCACCGTTGATTTCGCTGACATCTTCGGCACTCCAGCCTCCGACGGCGCCACAACCACCTACGGTTTCCCCGACGGTATGATCAACACCAACGGCGTGAAGACCACCTGGGACGGCATGAGCGCATCGTTTGAAGTGACCATCGATTCCGAGACTAGCGAGGCCCCCGTGGTGGTATCGCAGACCCGCAAGGGCCACACCCGCTACGCCCTCGTGACTCTCTCCGGCGACGACTCGTCGAGCATCGACTCGATCGACATCGACTCGGTAGGCGACAGCGCCCGCTACTACAACCTCCAGGGGCAGCGCATCCTCCGTCCTGCCAAGGGGCAGATGCTGATCCGTGTGGTCAATGGTTCCAGTCAGAAAATCCTCTATTAACCGATGACTATACATAATATTCTATTAACCCTCGCGCTGATGGTGACACCGCTGGTGTCATCATCAGCGACATATTATACCTTGACCTTCACGGCACCCGCCGAGGCCACGGTATTTGTGGGCCAGAAGTCGGTGCACTATGTGCCATTCTCGCAAGTGGAGAGCAAGTCGAGGGTGGTTAACGGCGACCAGGCCGTATACACCTATTCGCTCAAAGGCAAAGGCTACTATAACTATCGCGTGAGCCTCGATGGCGCGGTGACGACAGCGGGCATGTTCCGCATGCCGGCGTCCGACCACGAGATAGCCATCAGCCGCGACGATATCCCCACCGATCCCTACATCCTTGACCGCGACCCCGCTTCCAATAGCGGTTACAACGTGGCCGACCTCTACCTCAACGCCGACTACACCGGCTGCGTGTCCCTCACCGTCGGGCAGCAGTGGCAGATCGTCAACCAGCGCGCCTGGCAGATCGTCGACACGGTGATAAACAATTATTACCTTGCCCCCGACTATGACTATGCGGTCTACGACCTCGACGGCAACCCCTGCGACGAGGTGGTGGAGGTTTCCGCCGATGGCGTGGTGACTGCCAAGAGCAGCGGCGTGGCCCTGATTTTGGTCACCTTCCGCGCCCTCAACGCCCCCACCCAGGAGGGTGGACCTATCTTCGGCGCCATCTGGCCCGAAAACACCGGAGTGATAGTAGTGGAGGTCGACCTGTGTCGTCCTGAAATAGCTTGACTGGAAATTAAAGCTATTTAAGGATTAAT
>JAJBVP010000276.1:0-622 GCA_020859755.1 Bacteroidales bacterium
ATCGAAATATCGGGCAAGTCAAATATGCCCTATATGGCTAATTCAACCAACAGGTGTTATACACTTTTTGCGATTGCACAAAGCATTTCACACTTTTTAAGGGATTTTTGGCACGCGGGATTTTTGAATATCACGCGGAGGGGTTTTTGGCACGCGGTCTTTCGCGGTCTAGCGCAGTCTTGGACGGATGGTTTTTTGGCACGCAGACTTGCGCAGACTTTCGCAGACTCACGCGGGGAGGTTTTTGGCACGCGGTCTTTCGCGGTCGGTTTTGCGGTAGGGGGGAGGTTTGTTTAGTGGAGGGCGAACTTTTTTGGGGTGGGGTACATTATATAAATATGGATGCAGCTAATATAATAGGAACGATCGCCTCGGTGGCCATGATTTTGGGTTATCTGCCCCAGGCCATCTATACCATGCGCACGGGAAATACCGACGGGATATCGATGACGGGTTTCTTGATGATGCTGGTGGGGTCGATCGGGTTTTTCACGCAGGGCTTGATACTGGGGAATATCCCGCTGTGGGTTACCAACGCGATCACCTCGGTGTCGTCGCTGATCGTGCTGGTGATAAAGATCCGGAATGACCGGGGGCGTCGTTAGGCTCTCGCAGACGGGCG
>JAJBVP010000276.1:722-8120 GCA_020859755.1 Bacteroidales bacterium
CAGACTTACGCCGGACAATTTTTTGCACGCAGACTTTCGCAGACGGGCGCAGACTTACGCCGGTGATTTTTTGCACGCAGACGGGCGCAGACTTACGCCGGACAATTTTTTGCACGCAGACTTTCGCAGACGGGCGCAGACTCATTTAATAAAGAAAAGTCTGCGGAAGTCTGCGGAAGTCTGCGTGCTAAAAGAAACAAACCTGAAAGACCCCCAAGCGTGAGAAAATGCTTGGGCGTGGGAAACTTTCAGCGTTTATCCTTGTAGTTGTTGACTATGCGCTCCATGCCATCAAAGATGTCCTCTACGTTGTAGTTTACCAGATAGCCAACTTGGCAACCAGTCAACTTCAAATACGAGGTGACTTGCTTGAAATGTACAGGCGCTAATTCTTGCACCGATTTATTTTCAACTACTACCAAGTCTTCTACGAGCATGTCTATCCTCATTGGATGAGCTAGATGTGTCCCGTCATAAATGACAGGGACTTCCACTTGACGGCCGACTTTCAATCCGGCTTTCTTTAACTCGTATTCTAAGGCATCTTCATAAATACTTTCCAAAAGGCCAGGGCCTAGAGTTTTGTGCACTTTCTTGATACATCCTCGAAGGATGTAAGTTACATTATCGATATCCATAATTTATTGGTTTTTTGTGTTTCTTTTGTGGGGTTTTGTGGTTAAAGCTGAGTTTTAGGTGATTGGGTGGATTGGAGGCCGAGGCCGAAGAGGGCGAAGTCGTAGATGGCGGGGTCGTCGGGGCGGTAGGTGCGGAGGAGGGCGGTCAACTCGAGGACAGCGCGGCGGTCGTCCTGACGGCGTGTGAGGAGGCCGAGGTCGCGGGCTGTGCGGCCTACGTGTACATCCAATGGTATAAACAGTTGTGGGGGGGTGATGACATCCCAAATTCCGAGGTCGACGATTCCGTCGCGGCGGACGAGCCAGCGGAGGGCCATGTTGATGCGCTTGAGTGCGGTTGTGGCGAGGTTCCCGGGGACGCAGCGGGGGTCGGGGTGTCCCTGGTTGGCCTCGGCGATGATGCGGCCCAGGCCTTCGGCGAGTCGCCATGAGGGGGCTTCATCGTCGGCGATGCGCAGGGCGCGGGCGTAGCCCTGGAGGGAGCCGTGGCGCTGTAGCATGAGCCGCCAGCCGCGCAGGTAGTGCTGGAGGTTTCGGGCGAAGAAGGTGCGGTGGACGTTGGCGGCGGGGTCGAGGTCCTCGTATCCCTGGTCGAGGACGTAGGCGGTGGGGGAGCCTCCCATCCATCCCAACAACTTCTCGCAGCTGCGGCAGATCATCTTGCGGTTGCCCCAAGCGATGGTGGCGGCGAGGAGGGCGACCAGCTCGATGTCGGTGGGGAGGTCGAAGCGTCGGGGGAACTGCACGGGGTCGTGGTGGATGAACTCGGGGGAATTGATGCGGGCGGCCTCTCGGTCGAGCATCTCGCGAATGTCTTTGGGGGTGATTTCCATTTTTTCCATACGGCAAATTTACGCATAAATTCGGATGGGGCTATGTCATTTTTACCACAAAAGGACACGAAAGGAGATAAAAAGGCGCGGCGAACCGCGAAGCGCCAAAATTTTGTGTCCCTTTCGTGATCTTTTGTGGTCTAAATCCATGTGAATTTAATGGTTTTGGGGTGAAATGGGCGGGAGATTGGAAGGAAATTTGTAACTTCGCGGTTGAATTTAAAGCAAAACGGTACAATGTCAGAAATTTCCACACGCGTGCAGTCGCTGTCGCCGTCGGCGACGCTGGCTATGTCGCAGAAAAGCAATGAGTTGAAGGCCCAAGGCGTCGACGTGATCAACCTGTCGGTGGGTGAGCCCGATTTCCCCACCCCCGAGCATATCAAGGAGGCCGCCAAGCGCGCCATCGACGAGAATTACACGTTCTACACGCCGGTAGCCGGCTACCTGTCGCTGCGCAAGGCTATAGCCCGCAAGCTGAAGGATGAGAACGGCCTGGACTACGCTCCCGAGCAGATCGTGGTGTCGAACGGCGCCAAGCAGAGCCTGTGCAACACCGTGCTCGCCCTCATCAACCCGGGCGACGAGGTGATCATCCCCACGCCGGCGTGGGTGAGTTACGTGGAAATGGTGAAATTGGCCGAGGGCAAGAACGTGCTGGTGCCCGCCACCGTGGAGCAGGATTTCAAAATCTCGCCCAAGCAGCTCGAAGACTCCATCACCGACAAGACCCGACTGATCATCCTGTGCTCGCCGTCCAACCCTACCGGCTCGGTTTATTCCAAGGAGGAGCTCCGCGGGCTGGTGGACGTGCTGGCCAAATACCCCAATATCACCGTCCTGGCCGACGAGATCTACGAGCATATCAACTTCACGGGCGAGTTCACGTCGCTGGCGTCGTTCCCCGAGATCGCCGACCGCACGGTGGTGGTGAACGGCGTGTCGAAGGCCTACGCGATGACCGGCTGGCGTATCGGATTCATCGCCGCCCCGCTGGCAATCGCCAAGGCATGCAACAAGCTTCAGAGCCAGTACACGTCCAACCCGTCGTCGATTGCCCAGAAGGCAGCCGAGGCGGCTTACGACGGTTCGCAGGAGTGCGTCGAGGAGATGCGCCGGGCCTTTGAGCGCCGCCGCGACCTGGTGGTGTCGCTGGCCAAGGAGGTGCCCGGGTGGAAGATCAACTTCCCGCAGGGCGCGTTCTACCTGTTCCCCGAGGTAAGCGCGGTGCTTGGCAAGTCGACTCCCGAGGGGAAGGTTATCGCCACGTCGGGCGACTATGCTTTGTATCTGCTTGAGAAGGCCCACGTGGCCACCGTTGACGGCGAGGCGTTCTGCGCGGGCGGCTATATCCGCTTGAGCTACGCCACCAGCGACGACAACATCCGGGAGGCGCTGAAGCGCATCAAGGATGCCACCGAGGCCCTCAAATAGCCTTCCAAGCGCGTCTTTGTTCCTTTCCTCCTTTCCTCCTTTAAAGATTTAATGCTTTAAAGATTTATAATTCATTCAACTGAAAACTGAAAACCATCCCCCATAAATGGATTTTATTGAAGAATTAACCTGGCGCGGCATGATCCACCAGATGATGCCCGGCACCCAGGAACAACTTAAGAAAGAGATGACCACGGCCTACCTGGGCATCGACCCGACGGCCGACTCCCTGCATATTGGCCACCTTGTTGGCGTGATGATCCTGAAGCATTTCCAGCGCATGGGCCATAAGCCTATCGCCCTGGTGGGCGGCGCCACGGGCATGATCGGCGACCCGTCGATGAAGAGCCAGGAGCGCAAATTGCTCGACGAGGAGACGCTGCGCCACAACCAGGAGTGCATCAAAAAGCAACTGTCCAAGTTCCTCGACTTCGACTCGGACGCTCCCAACGCGGCTGAGATGGTGAACAACTACGACTGGATGAGCCGCTTCACGTTCTTGGATTTCATCCGCGATGTGGGCAAGCTGATCACCGTCAACTACATGATGGCCAAGGACTCGGTGAAGAAGCGCCTGTCGGGCGAGAGCCAGCAGGGCATGTCGTTCACCGAATTCTCCTACCAGCTCGTGCAGGGCTACGACTTCCTTCACCTGTACAAGGAGAAGAATTGCAAGCTGCAGCTCGGTGGCTCCGACCAGTGGGGCAACATCACCACGGGAACCGAGATGATCCGTCGCACCCTCGGCGGCGAGGCCTACGCCCTCACCTGCCCGCTGATCACCAAGGCCGACGGCGGCAAGTTTGGCAAGACCGAGAGCGGCAACGTATGGCTCGACCGCCGCTACACGTCGCCCTACAAGTTCTACCAGTTCTGGCTCAACGTCACCGACGCCGACGCCGAGAAGTATATCAAGATCTTCACCGAACTCTCCCGCGAGGAGATCGAGGATCTCGTGCGCCAGCAGGCCGAGGATCCCGGTCAACGCCCGTTGCAGAAACGTCTGGCCAAGGAGATCACCACGATGGTACACTCGGCCGAGGATTACGAGGCCGCCGTGGAGGCCAGCCAGATCCTGTTCAGCAACAAGGCTGGTGAGACGCTCAAGAAGATCGACGAGAAGACGCTATTGGACGTAATGGACGGCGTGCCTACCTTCGAGGTGGCCCTGCAGGACATCAAGGACGGCATCAAATTGGCCGACCTCCTCACCGACAAGGCCGCCGTGTTCCCCTCCAAAGGCGAGGCCCGCAAGATGACACAGGGCGGCGGCGTGAGCATCAACAAGGAGAAGATCACCGACATCTACGCCCCCGCCACGGATGACATGCTGCTCCAAGGTAAATACATCCTTGTGCAGCGCGGCAAGAAGAACTACTACCTGCTGATCGCGAAGTAAACGCGCTTGAGCGGCGCATCTACGAAGCGCCTCGTAAAATTACGCGCATAAATCATTAACCCCAGGCAGGGAGCCGCTAACGCGACTCCCGAAGCCTGGGGCTATTGTTTCATCGGCTCTTCGAGCCGGGGTCTTTAATCCTTTCCTCCTTTTATCCTTTAAATCGTTAAATCGTTAAATCTTTAAAGGAGGAAAGGGGGATGGGATTCTCTTTAAAGGAGGAAAGGATGAAAGGATGAAAGGAGGGTTAGGGGCGGCCGCCGGAGGAGGAGCCGACGGTGGTGACCATCGAGGATGAGGTAAAGGTGGTGGCTTGGGTGCCGGAGGAGAGGGTGCCTCCCACGGTGAGGTACTCGAAGGTGTCGCCGCCCGAGACGGTACCACCTGTGGAGATCTTGTAGCTGGTGCTGGCGGCGATCGAGGGAGATGAGATCACCATCTTGCAGGTGCCGGAGATCGATGCTGGGGCCACGAACGACAGCACGACGTTGCCGGAGGTGTCGCTCACGGTGTAGCGGGTGTTGGCCGATGCGCTGGATCGCGAGTAAACCACGCAGCGCTGGGTGCAGTAGGACGAGGTGGGTGTGGAGGTGTCGCCACCGATTCCCCAGATCTCGCCGCCGGTGATAGTGAAGCGGTTCTGGTCGCAGTCGAAGCCGCACTCGGGCGAACCTTTACCCACGGCGATCACTCGTCCGCCCGCGATTGTCAACGTGCCGTTGGAGTCGATAGCGTCGTTTCCGGTGGCTTGGCAGCAGATGTCGCCGCCGTTGATCTGGATATGGGTTGCGGCGTTGATGCAGTCGTCGTAGGTTTTGATCTTGAGTGTGCCGTCGTTGATGGTGAGTGTGGCCTTGCTCTCAAGGGCCTCGCCGCCCTCGGTCGAGCCAGTGAGGTTGTAGGTGCCACCGTTGATGGTCATGTTGCCGGTGGCCTTGATGATCTTGGGGTTGGCGTAATCCTTGTCTTGGCCACTGCCGCCAGGCCCCCAGCCGCCCCAGTTGCCGCCGCTGCTCGACGAGCCCACGAGCACTTGCGCGCCCGAGGTTTTGGCGGTAACGTCGGGACCGGTGCCGTCCTCATTGCCTAAGGTGGCCACAAGGTCGACCTTCATGCACTTGCCAGCCGAACCCGAGGATGACAGGTTGAACGTGCCCCCCTGCATGTAGAGGTTGCCGTCAACCGAGATGCAGGTTGAGCAGTAGGAGTCGTTGTCGCCGTTGGCGTCCTGGTAGGTGCCTCCGGCTCCTGTGGTGGTGATTGTGACGTTGCCGTCGGTGAACGTTGCGTCGCCGTCGGCCGAAATACCCTTACCGGCGATTCCTGAGTGGGTGATGTTGATGGTTCCGCCGGTCATTGTGAAGTCGACGTCCGATTTGACGACGGTGCAGTAGGATGGGTCGCCGTTGGTAACGACCACGCCTCCGGTAGCGTTAGCGGTGATCGTGCCGCCCGAGACGGTCATGGAAGCCTTGGTCTTGAAGCCCTTGGACTGGGCGCCCGAGAGCTTCATGGTGATGTCGCCGCCGGTGACGTTGATCATGTCGTCGGCTTTGAAACCCTTGGTGTCGTCGGTGGGTACCGTGACATCAATGGTGCCTCCGTCGATTTGGAGCACGCCCGTGTCGGCGTCGATGGCGTCGCCAGTGGTGCCCGAGCAGGTGTAGGAGCCGGAAGTGATGGTGATATCATCGGCATGCAGGCCATCGGAAGCTGCGGCAGTGACAATGAGGGTGGCGCCGTCGAGGTTGATCTCCATGGACGACGCGATGGCGTGCTTGTTGTAGCCGGCCACGGTCATTGTGCCGGAGCCGCTAAAGGTGACGGTTCCGGTGGAGAAGAAGCAACCGTTTTGCTTCTCGTCGTCGGGGGTGACGTACTCCTCCGAGTCGACAAGTAGGTTGGAGCCCTTGATATTGATGGAGCCTTTCTTCTTGTTCTGGATATTGATGGCGGCGCCCGATTGGTTGGTGATCGAGGCGTTCTCGATGGTGAGGGTATACTGTGCGGCGCCGTAGAGTTTCAACTGGCCGTCGTCGGTGGTGCCGGTTACGTAGTAGGATAGCTTCTCTTCGCCGGCGTAGTTGATGGTGACGTGGCCGCCGTCGATGGTAACGTCGAGGCCCTCAAAGGCGAATGGGTTGTCGACCTTGGGGCCGTCGGAGGTGAAATTGACTGTTACCACGCCGTCGCTTTCGCCGAGGGTGATATCCTGGACGTCGCTGACGGCGATCTCGTGGGCGGTGTAAGTCTTGTCGGTGACAACGAGATTGGTTTTGTCGCCGCTGTAGGCGATGCTTTCGGCTTTTTCGAGGGCGAGGCCACGGGCGACGCCGTCGGTGGTGTTGATCCACACGATATCAAATGCGGCGGCGGTAACTATCGCTGCGGCAGCCGCTGTGGTGATGATGGCGCGCGTCTTCATCTTACGCAGATTTTAATGGTTTGCTCTCCCGCGCGGGCGATGTATACCCCCTTGGATAGAGAAGATGTGGAAATCGCGTCGCGACCGGTGGCCATGAGCTGACCGGTGGTGGAGAAGAGCTGGATAGCGCCCTGGGCCGATACCGTCGTGCCGTCATAGCGCATAGCCGTGGCCTTTTCGGCAGCAACCGCGTTGACCCCGCTCGTGGTGTCGAAGGTGATGGTAAGAAACTTGTCGGAGGCGAACAGGGAGGAGCCGCCCGAAGCAAGATTGACCGTCATCCCTCCGGCGGGAGAAGGCACAATAGATGTAATGGAAGCCGGCGCATAGGAGGTATCGCCGTCGGTGGTCGACACGACCACTGTGTAGGCCCCCGCGTTGAGGGCCAAAGCGAGCGAAGCCATGGTTAAAAAATGTTTAGCGTGCATGGTAAAACGAATAAGAATGGTACTAATGTGTTAATTTGCGTCTTGCAGGTAATAATTCATAAGAAATTGCCTGCGAGACGTTTAAGTCTCGCAGGCAAAGATACGAAATTTTTTCAAATCTGAAAGGGTAAAGTGGCTTTAAAGGAGGAAAGGATAAAAGGAGGAAAGGGGGAGGGGGGGCTGGGAAATGTTAATAGGTTAATAGGTTAATGGGTTAATGGGTTATTGCGTTATTGGGGGC
>JAJBVP010000216.1 GCA_020859755.1 Bacteroidales bacterium
TTTTATCCCCCTCAAACGGCTCGCCAAAGTGGGTGGCAATGCTCCGTTTTATGCAACCTCACGGCTAAGACAAAGGCTGTCATACGCAGGGATTATCTGATAGCGCAGTTCAAGGACGCAAGCAGGAACAGCGCCACGGCAGAACTCTTGCTTGACTTCGCACGGAAGCACATGCCGGACGAACTTGCCGAGATTGAGGACGGCTATAACCAAATCTACGAGAAACGGCACCAACGCCTTGAGGAAAGGAAAGCCGCTATCGTGGCTAAGGAAAAGCCAACAGAAGAAGACGGCACGGCAGAGCCTTCTCCCGAAGATGCGAAGCCGGAAGATGCAGCCGCATGATGAAGATGCAGCCAAGAGACAGGCAGGGTGGAGAAATCCGTCCTGCCTGTTTCCGCTGTACCACATTCAGCCATTCACGGACTGTTTTGACCGCCGGACGGATGTCGGCGTGAGGCTGTTCCCTCTTTTATGGCACTTCCTGGAGTGAGAGTCCCTTTTATAATAAACTCAACGCCATTTATATCCGGCGTCGTTTCCTCTTTTACCGCTTTCAGCTTCTTTTTTTAAGGCATTGCCATATCCGCAGTCTGCTTCCTTGAGGCAGATCTGAATTATATCGCGAAGGTACGTGCCATACAGTTTCTTACTGCAAGGTCGGGCCGGACGGTTCACGGCAAAATCTCCATTTGCCGCTTTGCGGAAATAGTATTTGGCCGTGAAACCTTGCATGAGAAACCATGCCACCTTGTGAGGCGATATAATCAAATCAGCCCCGGAAGTAGCGGACACTACGAAAGGGAAAAGTTTAACAATTACTTAAATATATACGCAGTATGACATTCAGGGAATTTATGAAAGAGAACGGTTACGAGTTACAGACAACTTTCTGGAGTGATTTCTCCATAGCAGACCGATTCGGGCTTCCGGCAGTCCGTGACACCTTCAGACGTGCGTTCGATGAGTGGAAAGGGAATTACAAGTATCTCACGGAACTCGTGCTTGTACTCAATCACAAAATATGGCAGCACTATGAGGAACGGCCGAAGTTTGCGGAACTGTACCAGTCCCTTTGGGAACAGGCTGACCGATACGCAGTAGAAAATCTGAAAGATGACGAGCTTGGCTATTTTTTAGACACGACGGATTAAGAAGCGGATACCGGCGGAAGTGCAGGACTTATATGCCTGCGCTTTCTTCGGCCGGCTTCAAGGCTGAAATGTCCTTACCCGCAGCCCCTTTTGTACCCTTCGCATCTTCTTTTGGCAGCCTTAGCACTTTTCTAACCAAGGGTGCCAGAACCTCTTTTACATTTTCGGCGGTCATGGTGTGACCGCCGTCGAACTCCCCGGCGTGGACATAGAACCTGTCATAGACAGGGCGAAAATGCGCCAGCGTGTCCCGTGTGCCGAACAATCCATAAACATACCGCTTGTGGCGCGGCGTGTAATCCGCAAACTGTACCGCCTCCATCGACCTGAAATGCTCCACCAGCCTTTGCGTCACCTTGAACTCCTGCCTGTGGTCGGCACGCGGAGACTTGTAGCGGAGCGTCCCTGTTCTCGGTTGCAGGAACTCCGTCATGGCAAAGTACGGGTTTATGAGGATGACCTTTCTGTGCGCACTGACGAACATACGCGCATAGAACCCTCCGCAACTGGAACCGACAATCACCTGCGGACGATGAATCCTGATTTCCTTTTCTATCAAGGCCACAGCCTCTTCCGGATAGAGGGGCAGATCCGGGGCGAGGACTTTCGCCTCGCCGACCAACGCCTCACGCAACGCCAATGCCATATCGCAGCTTCCGCTTGAGGTGAACCCGTGCAGGAACAATACCTTTTTCACCTGTCTATTCCCCTTCCCCTTTCTTTTTCTTCCTGGGGCCGAGAGGCCCTTTCCAGCGTCCGCGGTCAAGCTGCACGTTGGCGTCGTTCAGGATGCGGAACACGCTGCTGCGGCTGCGGAACCCCGATTTCTGGAAAATCTCGTCGATGGAGAACCCCTCAAGGTACATGTTGACTACACGTCTGTTCCGCTCGGCACGGCCCATCGCCTTGTCGCTGATACTTTCGATGTGTTTCTTTATCCGGCTTATGTGGCGCGAGGACTTGCGGATCGCATTGGCCTCCTGCGGAAGCAGGGCTATGGCGGTAAGCACGTCGCTCGTCTGCGTTTCAGGAAACAGCTCGTTGCCCGAGTCTATCCTGTCATGGATGGACACCAGCCTTATATTCTTCACCCGGCAGAACTCCAGAAAGAAAACGAGCTGCCGTGCGCCGCGCAAAGCATTCGACAGTTTGGGGATTACGACCGTATCACCGAACTGGATACGCGCCATAAGGCTGTCCCATAGTTCCCTTGTTTTATTTGCCGACGACAGTTCCTCCCGTACAATCTCCACGCAGCCGAAATTCTCCATCCATCCGTTGTCCGCAGTGAAGTCCTCGTAACCGGGAGCCGTCATGATATATCCTATTTTTGCCATCTTATGTAAGAGTATGATTCCGGCTGCAAAGTTAGCCAAATAATCCGACAATCCATCAGACTCTTGCCAAAATCATCCGTTCCGACGCCATTTTTATGATTATTTATCTGACAGTGGTGTCAGATGAAAGATTTTCCGTCATATCCACAGATGATTATCTGACAGGGCCGACATATTTTTCACGGTAAAAACAGAGTATGATTACACGCATTTACGGATTGTCTTTCAATGTCTTTCCTTCACAATATCAAGAGTTGCAGACATTTGTAAAAATCACATTCAGAGTATGATAATTCAATTAAATATAAATAAATCCGTGATTGTACCTGTATGTCAAAATTATACTCTACTTTCGCGGCATCAAACAACCGCTGATGCGTAAAAAACAGATATTGATATGACAGATTATCCGTCAAAGACAACAAGACTACGGCAGATTGCCGCTCTCCTTCCGGCAGTCGTACTGGCACTGTCGGTTTCCGGCTGCAAGGGGGATGCCCCGAAAACGGAAAGTTTTCCGGGTGCCGATGATGCGCTGGCAGGCTACAGTGCCTTCCTGCACTCCATCCCGGAACACAAAGCATTCTCTACTACGGAACTTGTCTCTTCCGTCCGGGAATGGAAAACGCTGGACGATTCGGTGTGCGCCGCCATGTTCCGTGACAGCGTACACACTGACCGTGCCGCTGTCGATTCGGCTTATTACTCCCTGCGTGATTCCATCACGGGAAAACTGGCGTCGCTCGTTGACGGCCGCAAGCGTTCGCTCCGTGACTACCTCGACTTCGCCATGGCTGTCAACAGGCCGGGGCTTGACTCGCTCTCAAGGCAGTTCATGATGTCGGCGCACAGGTTCTACGCCTCGATGGATTCCGTGCCGGTCTTCAGTCTGGACAATGTTTCCACCATCCGCCGGTACGAGGACATCCTTGACGATGCCGCCCGCCGTGGCTTCCGGGACAAGCGTGACCTCTTCATGTTCCTGCGCAACGAGGACAGGGCGTTCCGCTCGTTCCTCGGCCACCTGCCGACACTCGGCGACATACCTCTCGCCAAAGTCCGCGACGGCTCGTCCGCGCTGATGAAGGAGATGATCGGGCTGTGCCAGGGGGACACACCGCCGTTCTCCACATCGGAGATCGTGATACTGCTGACGATGCGCAACAACCGCCGTCTGCTGCAGAATGCCCTGCAATGCGTGAACGACATCAACAACCGCAAGGTCAAGGGCGGCGACCAGGCTGCGGCTTACCTGTGGATGCTGCTCCAGCCTTGGATTTCGTTTGACGGCTTCGCCCTCTCGCTCATGAGCGACGCGCAGGTCGGCGTCATGCAGGTGCTGGCTACGGAAACGCCCAAATGTATCGACAAGCTCGGGAATCCGAAGTTCCCCATCGACACGGACGAGCTTCCCTCGCTGCTTATCAAGACCACGATTACCAATCTATGACCGACATAAAAACAAGATACGACTATGCTGAAACATAAAATTGAAAGATTCCTCACTTATATCTCCATGCAGATGCCGGCACTCATGTCACGCGCGAACTACGCCGGTGCCGAAATCTTCGACGGCATGGCAGTACTTGAGTTCAGACTGCCGAAGCCCTGTGACATAGGCGACCTGCTCGATGAGTTCGACGACCAGATGGAGATGACAATCCTTTACCATGTCATTCCATCAGAGGCGACGGTCATGGGGCATCAGTGCTGCGCCTATTCCAATCCGTCATTCGACTACCTGTACAAGGTCAACGGCATCAGCGATGACAACGGCATTTGCGACACCATATACGCCTCGCTTTACGATTCGCTGGAGAGTTTCGGGCTTGACCTGCAGGCGGAGCTTAACGACCAGACATCGAAAAGCAAGGTCGTTTTCGCACGCAAGGAGGAAGACCTGCTGCGCGACTTCATGAAATAACACACCGACAGCCTGAACGATGAAAGAGACCGCATACGACAGGATTGTCAAGACCATCCGGGCAAGGCACACATGGATAACCGTGCTTCAGGCTGACAGGGAACGTAACCTGATGGTTCAGGTCGGCCGTGAGCTGCATGAGGTGCGCTGCCGTGTGCTGACGCTGGTGGCCCTGCGCCAGCACGGGATGTACAGGAAAGGTCATGTGTGGGACATCCCCGAATACAATCTTGACAAGGCCGTGCGCTCGCTCAAGCGCGATGCCCGTTTCAGGGAACGGTGGAACAAGGATGCCGCGACCGCCGATGACATCAGCGAGATTATAAACCGTGCGTCCTACGGATTCATACGGCTTGAACTTTCCGATTTATAACCGACAACTCAAATTCAAACAACATTTATCATGCTGATAAAGATTCTCTACTCACTTCTGCTCCCGACTTTCCTCGCCGTGCCGTTCCTCTACAGGAACAAGCGTCCTGCCATGCTCGACTTCTACTGCAACATGGCGATGAGCTTCGCCTTCAGGAAAGTGTACACGCGGATGCTGCTGCTTTTCCTGCTGGCATTCCATTTCTACCATCTGACAATCTTTCAGAACCATTATGACCTTATCCCGTCATCGGTGCTGTGCTTCGCGATGTTCTCCCATCCACTTTGTGAGAGGTGCATCTATTCCCTTCAGGAGCGTCGCGTCCTGTGGGCCGGCATGGTTCTCTCGCTGGCGTGCCTCTTCATTCCACATTTCATGCCTCTCGGTGTCTCCATCGGCGTGCTGCTCTGCGGAACGGTGTTCTACCCGTCCCGTCTGCTCAGGAACATACTGCTCCTGCCTGAATGGGATGATCGCCCAGACTGTCATGACGACATGGTGGAGATTTCCGAATTATATTTCGAGTGGAATGAGTCCGGGAACTATGCGTTGCATGAAAAGCCTGCACGCAGACAGAGCCACCTGCTCAATGACGAGATCGAGGATGCCGAGTTTGTGGAGATTAGGCAGGAACAGGATGACATACAATCATAAACCGGACAATATGGAATCAAAGAATATTTTTTATCTCACCGCAAACATGGAGCTGTTCCGCTGTCTTAAGGAAGACAGGCCGGAGGATGGCGGACGGCTGTCCCGTTACAGCGCGTTTTTCTATCTGCTGGAACACATGAACAAGCAGCCCGGAACGGTAACGGCTTCCGGTCAGGAGATTTTTCTTTCCGCCGGACAGCTTGTGACCTCGTACAGTGAGCTTGCCTCAGTATGGAAGTGGTCGCGCGACAACGTGCGTAACTTTTTCCTTGCTTTGGAAAAGACGGAAACCGTTTCGTTGGAACGCCGGGGAAAGGCAACGGTCATATCCCTTCCGGTCGGCATGACTGACGCTCCTATACCGGCACGACTTCCGACCCGTGACGAACGCGACCGCCTGCGCTTCATCTTCGGCACGATGTCACTGGAGGAAATGGCGGAGATGTTGGAGACAGTCATGTCTGGAACCGAGCGGGACATCGACAGGCTGAAGTCCGAAAACCCCGATGACATAGGTATCGGACGGCGGCTGCTCAGGCTGGTCAACCACCTCGTCCTGCATCCGTCCGGTTTCTTTCCCAAGGACGACCGTGTGGCCGATGCGTTGCGCTGCCTCTTCATCGACGACTGCGGCTCCGACCTCGCAAGGTTCTTCACCCTGCTCACTATCGGGGGACTAAAGCTGGTCGATGACAGCTGCGACAACACGGAGTTCCCCCTGTCGTTGCCGGACAAGACAATGCGTCTGCTTGCCGTAGTCCTCGAATACTATTCTCCTTTTATAAGGCATGGTGTACTCTCCAATCCCGCCGCCTTCGGCAAGCCGGGACGGGCTGCGCCCGAAGTCGGGAAGGACGGGGTTCCGCATACGGGATAACGCGGCGGCTTGCCGCCCCATTATCGGACGGGCTGCGCCCCAAAAGGCCGCTTCGCGGCTGTCGGGAAGCATAATACCCCGGATTTTCAGCAGAAAACCGGGACGGACCGCAAAAAGCGGCAGCAAGCTGTGAGATTATGGAAGAATTTTCTTCGCAAAATTCAAAAATAATAAAGCCGAATGGCTCAAAAAAAGCCTCCGGAAAATCGAAAAAACGACTAAAAAATCATGGCAAATTCACAAAAACAAGTCATGGATCTCAAGGTTGCAAAGGGCTTCACCGAAGCCCAAAGCGACGAGCATAAGCGCAACTGGGACGATAAAAAATGGGGCCGGGCATCAGGATATGGTGCCTATGACCGCACACGTGACGGCCTGAATTTTGAGATTGTGAAGGGAAAGATAGTCCCTGTCGATAAGAAAAAATCCATCCCGGAACGCATACGCGAGATACTGTCGGCACGTGGAATCAAAGACCCCAACGAGGGATTGCCGGAGCCTAAATACCGCACGGTGGTGAACTTTATTTTCGGTGGTTCACGCGCGAGGATGCACGAGTTGGCTTTCGGAGACCAGACTGTAAATCTGAATAAGGATGCCGACAATTCCCATATCAAACGCTGCCGTGACATTGAGAAATGGGCACTGGACGTGTATCGTTTTGTTGCCGAAAAATGGGGAGAGGAAAACATCGCCGGCTTTGTCGTACACCTCGATGAGACGAATCCGCATTGCCATTGCACGCTGCTTCCGATAAGGGAGGGACGCTTCGCTTTCAAAAAAATATTCGGCGGAAAAGACCTGTATGACTACAAGGACTATATGCGCTCGCTTCATGATGAATTTGCGAAAGTGAATGAAAAATGGGGACTGGTGCGAGGCTCCGACATATCGAAGACCGGGGCAAGGAATATCCCTCCGCAGGAATACAGGCGTATGCTGAGCCGGGAATGTGCAGACCTTGAATCACAGATCGAGTCGGATAAATCGTTGCTGCAGCAGTTGAAAATTGAGGTCTCCCACGCCGAAAGGCGGGTAAAGGGACTGACCACGATGATAGCCAATCTGGAGAACCGCAAGGCTGAATTGGAGCAGGAAATGGTGCAGCTTTCAACCGACCTGCAGGCAGGGAAAGGTGACGCTGACGAGTTGCAGAAAAACATTGACAGGCTCGGAAAAGACTACCAGAAAGTGCTTGACTCTCTCACGGACAAGCGTCGGAAACTCGCCGAGGCCAGCCGCAAGCTGTCCGAATATCGGGAACTGGAGGAGGAATCCAGGGAGAAAGCCAACGAATACCGGCAACAGGCAGAGGACTACAGAAAAGATGTTCGTGAGGCATCCGGCGACCTTGCCCAACAGGTTCGTTTTCGTATCGCGGATGCTTTTGTAAATGATGTCATCGACAGTCTTAAAAGCACATTGCCAACGCTCGGAGATGCCGGTTCCGCATTTGACAACACGCTGCTCGGAGACCTTGCGGAACGCGGCGAGGAGATTCTGAAATGCGCCGGACTGTTGTTCGCCGGATATGTGGACGGAGCCACGACTTTTGCTGAAGGACACGGAGGCGGAGGAGGTGGAAGCGACCTGCCCTGGGGACGGAAAGAGGACGAGGACGACCTGCTTTGGGCGCGGCGTTGCCTCTTCCGTGCAGCTAAAATGATGCGTCCGTCAGGCGGAAAATCTGTAAAACGCAAATGATGTAACACCAATTTCAGTACATGACAAAATTTGAATTCTTAAATTTAAATATCTGATTTACAAA
>JAJBVP010000190.1 GCA_020859755.1 Bacteroidales bacterium
AGCATTGGTGATATAGAACTCTTCAGGAAAGGTTTATGATTGGATAGATCAATCCATGATTTCAATTGAGTGTATCAAGCACAAATAAATTTGGTTAAATTCGCGGATATGAGACGGATTAAGCTATCGAAAACGGAGAAAAAGGCCATGCGGATGCTCTCTATCGGCATGGACACGTCCAAGATGCCCGCAGATTGCAGATGGGCGATATACGACTTGGATGACAAAGGATTGGCCGATGCGAGATACGACGATAACGATGACGTGGTTGATGCGCGTCTTTCAATCTATGGCCATCGCTATCTTGCGTGCAATCCCCATCTGCGCAATCCTTTCGATTGGCAATGGGTGTCGATATGCGCCAATATCGTCGCCATCGTTTGCTTGACAAGATTGATATGCAAGTTGCTGGCGGCGTAGATGCCGATTTTGAGGATTCAAAAATAATGTGTATCTTTGTACTCAAAATCAACGAGTTGCCCAGCCATGACGCCATCTAATTTTCATAACAATCCCAGCAAGCCAACCGTATCGGAATCTGATATGAATAAATTGCTTCCATTTAAAAAACGGTTAGGAGATTTGCGCTTTGCGTGGGCAACAAACAAATACAGGGTCTTTGAAGTCGTGCCACCAATTGATTGTGATGGCAACCCCATGCCCACGGGTCTCCCGATATTTGTTGTCGTTGATGATTTAATCGCTCGATTGGTTAGTGGAATTGATGCTTTGTTAATGCTTGAAAGCGCTCCTAATGGTATGGAATAACTTTAAAAAGTGATGCGATTTTGGGGTTTATGCTTTTGTCATCAACCCTCAACGCCCAAAAAGAAGAAACGTCAATAGTCTTTAAATAGTTCCACACATCATCTTCCCCCGTTTGCGGGTCAAAAAGCTTGATATCTCTCCCATTGCGCTCGGCTATAAATACGTGCGCACTCCCACTTTGCCACTTACAATATATTTCATAACGGCCGTCCTCTCGCAATGTCTCTTCTAAGAAACGCCGCTTTGTATTCTCCGTAGTCCTGAGAACGTTGTTGCGTATAGACCAATTTGTATTCGTTGAGTATGTAGCTGGAGTTCCGTCTTGATTTAGGAATCGCTCTCTCCAATCTATACCAGCAGAAGAAATCTTTTGATAGGCCAACTCCTCTTGGTGGTATTTATCTTTGAATGAACCAAGAGCTTCCACTGGGTATCCCCGACGTCTCATTTCATGCGTCACAGTACACGTTTGACAATTGATGCCATAAGCATCTGATTTACCATAGCGTGGATTCTCTCTGCCCTTATCTGCCAAATCATAGCTCATCGGCAACCCCTTTGCCGTTCGTAATGCTCGCTCCAAGTCAATATCATTGTGGGTGCGACTAATTGCGTTGGACATAAGCGACTGCTTCTGCCATTGAACCCAATCCCTATTCCGCCACCGTTTGATTAAATCGATATGGTTTTGAGAAAGCCAACGTTGCAATTGATTCATTTTAAACAAAAAACCCTCACGCAATTCGGGATGTCCAATCGCTGCATCAGCTTCGTAATATGTGGCAACCATTCTGGTCACCCTTGATTGAGTTGCCTTGTCAGTCATTGGGATGGAAAAGAGTTCCCGACGATAGACATCTATTCTTCTGCTATCCCACGCGTCGCGGATGGCTTGTGCATCTTCCTCGGTTCGTGCCGCATGGCGGTTGGCGGCGATTGTGCGGGGGTCTCGGTTGCGCTCTGCCCAAGCGTCACGGATGGACTGCTCCTCGATGGGCGTGCGCAGAAGATGCCGAGCGGCGGCGGTCTCCAACGGGGTTTCGGGATTAGTGCCGATATGCAATATCTGCCGCACGTCATCCCAATTGTCACGGAGGAAATAGGGCGTGGATTTTTCGGGGTCGAGGATTTTGCCCTCGTTCATCTCCACCCATTTCGTGAAATCCTTGGGCAATTCGGTGACGGCGTTGACCGATTCGCTGGATGGTTCTTCGCCAGCGTCCATCAACTCAGCGTCGCGGTCGAGTTCCTCATCGGTCTTGAGGATGCTGGTGGCGTGGCATCGGCAATGGGGATGCCATCCCGTCCACTTGAAATCCTTGGGGTAATCGCCAGCGAGGGTGTCGCAGATGTCGGGAACGACATGGTTCAACATGTGGCGGAGCCACATATCCATTTAAAACCCTGCACCTTCAATGCTGGGTTTTACATCGACAGGCAGCGCCGCTGCCAATCCGAGTCGCCTTGGAACCCCCTGCATCGAGTACAAGCCAGTCGGTGAAATCGATAACCTACCCGTCAAGGAGATGGAAGAAATTTCTTGCAAAATAGTGATTATGTGACGGAAAAGCATTATCTTTGCTCAACAAACGGAAATCAATATCCGTTGTATCTTTGAGTTTTAAACGTAACAATTGTAAAAATGGCCAGACCGATAGCTGAAACACCCACCCTCTATGGCAAGGACGCCGAGATTTTTGCCGAGAACATGAGAAAAGTGGAAAGGCTTTCTTCGGAAGAGCGTCAAGCCAATCGCGCAGCCTTGAGCGACCGGATTAAGTCCGCGGAAAAGAAGTGGGGTAAATTCGTCTTCTTTCTATGACCCGCATAGAAAAACTTACCTCCGACCACAAAATCGATTCCTTTGATTGTGGTGATTCCGACTTGAATGAATTTTTGGTCGACGATGCGATTCCCTTTCAGGAGAAACGTATCGCCACCACTTATGTTGTTATTATTGACAATCAAGTTGCGGCCTATTTCAGCCTGCTCAACGACAAAATCTCACGCACCGATGTTAGCAAATCAGCATGGCGTAAACTCAAGAAACTTTTCGCACATAGCAAGCATAGGAGCAATTATCCAGCTATAAAAATAGGTCGATTCGCCGTTAGTAAGGATTTTGCCTCCCAAGGATTAGGCTCGGCGATTATGGATGCGATTAAACAATCTACCAACGAGAACGCTAAATATTCCGCCTTCCGTTTTCTCACGGTTGATGCCTACATCTCGGCCATTCCATTCTATTTAAAGAATGGGTTTGCAGAGATGCTCTCCGAACAAGAGAATCCCACCACCCACACCATGTATTTCGACATGCTGACAATTTAATCAGGTGGCGGAGGCCACCTGTCTATGGGACGCGGCACTTTAGTGCTGCACGATGAGCACGCTGAAACGATACCAGTGATCGACAGTTGGCTCCGCCACCTCTCGCTAGGGATGGGGATTGGGATGCCTCTCCCCAACACTGAAGATGCTGGGTTTTAAATCGACAGGCAGTGCCGCTGCCATACGAGAGGTCATAGCGCCCCGGCATCGACTACATACATCCACGTTCACGCCCTCGATGTCGCAGATGTCGAGGGTGAGTTGCAAATGGAGTACTTAGACGAATAATTCCTCTTTTTGTCAGGTTGGTCACTCGTTTTTCCGCTGAAAAGTTTTAACTTTGCATTGAGAAGACCATTCCTTTACGTCGATGTATACGCCTCCGTTTAAAATCACCTCTCGAATCCTTAACCTCGTGGCTGAAATTTCGGCCAGGATGGAGCGGTACGCCATATTGCTTGAACAGGACACCGAGTTGCGTCTGCGCAAGGCCAACCGCATCAAGACCATTCACAGTTCACTGGCCATAGAGGGCAACGAGTTGACCGAGGGGCAGGTGTGGCAATGGTCGCTGCGGACGCCTTTGGCAATCATTGATTCTGTCGCAGTTGCACCCGCTTTTCGCCCATTTGCCTGTGGAGAATATGGTGTATGCCAACCAACAGGCCTACTACGATGCCATTACCGCCTCTTCCGAGGCAGGCGAATCCACCCCATTCATCGAGTTTATGCTAGGGGAAATCCTATCTGCCCTTAAACGAGGAGAATCTGATAGTTCTACCCAATCAATGGAATTTGTTCCTATTAAAATGCCGAACAAATTTCCTAATAACATTCCTAATATATTTCCTAATAAAGTTCGTTCCCAGCATCCTGAGGTAGCTGATGTGGTATGGCATATAGGCTCATTGCTCAATAATACACCTGGAGCAAATGCGGAACAACTTGGCGAAGCCCTTGGCGTCACAGGGCGTATGGTAAGAAATCACATCGCCAAATTGCGACGTTTGGGCATTATTGAGCGCATCGGCAGCAACAAATCCGGTTACTGGAAAGTCAACCGCCCCACCTAAGGTCATTAGAAATCATGAAAATCTTCCAAATAAGGGCATTATTCACAAAAAATTTAAACTATTTTCAATTGTGATTTTTGGCGATTTCGTTGAAAAGGTGTAAATTTGCGCTCAGGAAAGTCTTGAAAACGTGCGAAATCGAGGGTGCCCAATTCTTGAAAAGGTGCAAATCAAGGCCAATTAACTCCTTGAAAACGTGATTTGACATGAAAAGGAAGATATATCAGAAGCTACTGGAATGGAAGCGTCACAACGGCACCTCGGCCCTATTGATCAAGGGCGCGCGCCGTGTGGGCAAAAGCTATATCGCCGAGCAATTGGGCCGTAATGAGTACAAATCCTATATCAAGGTTGACTTCAACGATATCTCCAAGGACGACCTCAGTCTTATTCTGGACAATCTCCATGATCGCGACCGGTTGTTCTCCTATCTTCAGCTCCTTTACAACACACCCCTCCACGAACGGGAGTCGCTGATTATTTTTGACGAGATCCAGGAGTGCCCGAAGGTGAGAGCGGCCATCAAATATCTGGTTGCCGATGGCCGATACGACTATGTTGAGACTGGTTCACTGATGTCGATCCGCAAGAACACCGAGGGTATTGTAATCCCTTCGGAGGAAGAGCATCTTGACATGTATCCCATGGATTTTGAGGAATACCTTTGGGCTTGTGGAGAAGAGCCTCTTGCCCAATTTATCACTCAATGCTATGAGAAGCTGGAACCGTTGCCTCAGGCATTCCATCGCAAAGCCATCCAATTGTTCAAGGAATACATGGTAATTGGAGGAATGCCTCAGGTAGTGAAAAAGTATCTGGAAACCAAGGATTTCAACGAGGCCGATCGGGAAAAAGATATTATCCTGACCCTTTATCGGGGTGACATCGCCAAACACGCGGGAACCTATACTTTCAAGGTTGAAAGCATATTTGACGCAATACCCTCCCAACTCGCCAAACACGAGAAAAAATTCAAATTGGCAGCCATTGCGGAAAACGCCCGTATGCGCAACTATATCGAGCCGTTCACTTGGCTTGATGACGCCAAATTCGTGAATCTGTGCTACGGAAGCACTGAGCCAAGCCTGGGATTGGCCATGAATGCCGACCGCACATCCATAAAGTGCTATTTGGGCGACACCGGCTTGCTCTATGGACTTGCTTTTGACAATGCACAGGAGAAAAATGATACCTACCGCAAAATTATCCTTGGAAAACTTTCGCTTAACGAAGGAATGTTCACCGAAAACGTGGTGGCTCAACTGATCGCGTCCCGGGGGCATCGATTGTTCTTCTATTCCAACACCGACCGAGAGGACAGCTCCAACAGCATGGAGCTTGACTTCCTCCTACCCAAAAGCAAAGTCACCAACAAGCACAACATCAACATCATCGAGGTGAAATCGGGCGACAAATATCGATTATCATCCTTACAAAAGGCTCGCGCCAAATACGTCAACGAGATCAACCAGTCGTTCGTTCTTCACCCCGACAATCTCAAGCGGGACGACGGCATCCTCTTTATCCCCCTTTATATGGCAGGCCTCCTATAATAGCTTCCCAGCTCTCCGAAGCTCCCTTCAAATCCACTTCCCTCTCCGAAGCCCTCGCGGCCAACCCCACCCTCCACCGCTAATCTATTCCGTATCACCATTGTTCCGATTACGCTCACGCCTAATCGGAGCATTGGTGATATAGAACTCTTCAGGAAAGGTTTATGATTGGATAGATCAATCCCTGATTTCAATTGAGTGTATCAAGCACAAATAAATTTGGTTAAATTCGTGGGCATGAGACGGATTAAATTGTCTAAAACGGAGAAAACGGCCATGCGGATGCTCTCTATCGGCATGGACACGTCCAAGAGGCCCGCAGATTGCAAATGGGCGATACACGGCTTGGATGACAAAGGATTGGCCGATGGGTGTCGATAGGCGCCAATATTATCGCAATCGTTTGCTTGATAAGATTGATGTGCAAGTTGCTGGCGATGTAGATGCTGATTTTGAGGATATTTTTCCAAGAAAAAATATCAGCAAATCCAAGACTGAGAAAGGGCGGAGAAAGGGATAAAGGAGGTAAGGAATAAAGGTGTAAAGGGAAAGATAAGGAGATAGGTCACGGGATAAGTTGCAGGTGGAGAGGGTCGACCGATGCCGATAGGGTCACTACCGAGAGGTTGCTCATAGGGGTGATGCGTACGACAACGACTTGAGTGGTGAGTGGTGAGTGGTGAGTGGTTAGTGGGCCATTCGGGTTTTGATCTTCAGTTGTTGATTTGATTTGGTAGATGACGCCCTCGTAGCCGGCGAATGGGCCGTGGAGGATGCGCACACGCTGGCCCTCGTCGAGCGAGGCGGCATGGTCGGTGCGCCACTGCTCGATATCGACAAGGTCGACTTCCGAGTCGGAGTCGCCGTAGTCGGTGAAGAAAGTGCGCAGGCGCAGAATCTCACGGTTGGTGAGGGTCACCATGAGACGGCGGTTTCCCACCTGGCGCATGAACGCCACATCGGGAAGCGAGCGCTCGATCATATCGACCTCGGGGAGTCGGCTTTTTATAAATATGTAATAACCAAACACAGGCACCTTGCAGCGCTGCATTCCTCCCGTGCGCTTGCTCACGACCTCCTCCATTGGCGCAAACTGCTTGATTTGGCACTTCTCGCCCCTTGCCCGACAACTGCTTGCCAACCTTTCGACACTCTCCATCACTGTTTCAATCTTCAGTTTCTGGGAGTACACCCTCAGGATCCTCCAATTGGCCTGGAGAAGCGCGGAAGGGTCAAGGTCGATTTGCATCAGTTTGTGGAGGGTCAACAGGTCAAGTCCGTCAAGAGATGGCTTGTTGCGAGCCAGGGCCATTCTGATAATATGGGCCTGCGACTTACCGTAGGCGAGGGCCAGCGAAAGGAAGTCGCAGAACACGCTTTTGGCCCGGAAAAGCTCGATGCGGTGTTGCACGCAAAACGATGCGACATCGTTTCGGAATTGCGCCGCGTCCTGGGGAGCCAACTCGGGGAAAAGCAGTTCGCCACCCACCGGACGGACATTTTGTCGGTCGTGGTAAAGTTTCCACACCGCCAGGGGGAGCCCGTCGAAATCCACAGCTATGTCGTAACGTGGTATGTATAGCTTGTTTTCCGTGAGGTCGGTCTCGTCCTTATCGGCTCGGAACTCTACTTTTATTATGTCCTCGAATTCCAGTCCGCCCAAAGCCAGTCCGCACATATAAACGAGCGCGCTTTTGGCTCGGCTGTCCAGGCAGGCGTTGGCCTTGGCGTTCAGCACGGAGATTGCCTGTACCACTTTTTTGTACTCAGCCTTGAAGTCAACGCTTTTCACGTCATAGGGCCCGCGCCCTTTCTTGGTGCCGTCCTGGGCTTTGTATTTCTTGGCCAAATCCTCGCGAGTGCCCCTCACCACATCGATCTTGGGGATATAGCCCAAGCGGATTGCGCTGCGGACGATACGCCAGAACGTCTCTACCCAATTGTCGATGACCTGTGGCTCGTTGTCGGCCAGATTCGTCTCGTAAAGCCACTGGCCGAAGCCCCTGACGAAATCGGGATTAATCAAGTCGATGACATCAGCCGAGCATCCCTCCTGAGATTCATATGCCTCCAGGAAACGCCTGCACTGATTTGCCAATTCGCGGCTTCGACGGCTAGTCTCCTTGTCGCCAAATCGCCCCAGGCTCTCGTCTATGAACTCGGTTAATCTCACTTTGTGGATATCTTTTCGACCACAAAGATAGGATTTTTTCGGCGAACAATAACAATGCCTTGGAGCAAAAAGGCTAAGCAGCTACATTAGCTGACGATTTTCCAGTCGGCGAGGGTGCGGGAATCGCGTGAGAAGACGGCGCCGATTTTGTGCACGCGGCGGCCGTCGGCGCTCCACG
>JAJBVP010000199.1 GCA_020859755.1 Bacteroidales bacterium
AACAACTTTGAGGCTTATGCCTCGTGAACTTTAAAAATTTACCGAAGTATTGTTGGAGGGTAATAGTACATAATGCCGTAGGTTTTGTTTACGGCTGCAAATATACGCAATATTTTTCAGAAATCAGCAAAATATAGCGATAATTATTTTATATAACAGGGAATATTATATCGTGTTCCAGCTATAATGCAATGCAGGACGTTGATTTACAGCGTAAAAGAAGTGTCGCTATAACACACCCGACATTGATAGAGAGAAAGAGTCATGGAACGGGAATTTCTCGCAGCCGATGTAGAGGGTATCGAAGGCATCGGTGCCGTCGGTGCGGTGTTCGAGGAGGTCTTCTTCGGACTCGGCGAGCTTTTCGCCGGACTTGTCTTTGCGGAAGCCGTTGCGTCCGTTGGAGACACCGGCTGTTTGGATTGCGAGGATTAGGTCGTCGTTGTTTGAGCGGTTGAAGAATGGCATCAGGCGTTGCTTTCCGGCAAAGGCGTTGTTGATGAGTAGATACTTCTCGTCGTGTCGCATCGGGTTGCCGAGGTAGACCGACTCAACGCGCCAGCCGTGGCGCTCAAACTCTTTCACTACGTTGTAGTGGAAGTCCTGGTCGTTGACGGCATAGTTCGAGCCGAGGGCGGTTGCGTCGTAATAATAAACCACGGTCTTGTTGCGATGCCCTGCATAGTAGCGGCAGAAGTCCTCGACGAGTGCCGGTATCTTACGCTCGAACTTGACGAAGAAGGATTTGAGGACGTTGAGCCGACGTCCTGACGGTTGCCCACATACAATCCAGTTGATGTTGGCGTTGTAGTCCATGCCGATGCAGATAGGCGCATCAGGATTGATGTCGCCGTCGGCCTGTGCGGTCATGGTTTCGAGGATGTCGGGATGCCGCAGGGCAACATCGAGGCCGAGACTTTCGAGGTAGTCGTTGTTGTTGCCGTCGTACTTGTGGCCCTCGCGCATCGAGGAGTAGAAGCCGTCTTTGGCGATACCGAGGCGACGGCATAGAATGGAAGTCTGAAACGTGAGCGGAGTAAGGTCGCGTTTCATCTGCTTGATGTAGTTTTCGCCGAGGAGCTGCAAGTTCTCGATGCTGCTGTACTCGCGGTAATAGACCGCGACAGAGCGCATCTGATTGAGCTGACGGTCGAGCTTGCGGAGTTTCCCTTTCAGATATTCAGGGATTGGCTCACCCTTTGAGCGCATGGCACGTATGCGCTCCTTGATGCGCCAAATCTCATAGACCGTCCCCTCGATGGTGGCTATAAGGTCGGCATCCATCTTCTCGCGGTAATGCATGAACCAAGAGCCTTTCTTGGTCTGCGGCATATCCGAGAGAATCATAATGGAATGATTGAAGGAGTGCTTGCCGAAATGCGACTTGATGCCGCCGTTGGCCGGAAGCGTTTCATCTTTGAGCTTGTCGTAATTGATGAACTTCGCCTCGTCGACGAGCAGCCACGACAGCGTGAGCGAGTTTGACGAGCCGGGACGGTCTTGCGAGATGATGATGGCGATAGAGCCATTATAGAAAGAGATAACGTGTTCGTAGTCGTTAGGTTCTGTAATGGGCCGGGCAAAGGATTTGAGCGGCTTCTTGCCGACAACGTAATGCACACCCTCGATGTAACCCCAGCGTTTCCACGCGGCAAGCAGTCCGGGGATGGTGTTCGTCAATCCGTGTTTGAAGGTCGGCACCACGATGCCGCCGGTCGAGCCGGGCATACGCTGCATATTGCGCAGCACAAACGGAGCAGCGATGCTGTCCGTCTTGCCGGTGCGTCGCCCTGCGACGATAACGGTAGTGTTCGCGCCGATTAACTGAGTCAGGCGTTGTGGCTTGTTAAAGTAAATCTGTTTCTTCTCGGTGGTTTCCATCAATGTAGGGAGCAAAAAGTTCATCTTCTTCAAGGTCGGCTTCCTCAAACTCCACATCCTCGATGTCGAGAGTTTCAGCCGAATACTTGTCGAGCATGGCCTTGATTTTATCCTCGATACCCGGTATAGGCTTGATGCCGAGAACAGACGGGTCATTCGTGGCGACAAACGGCTGCACGACAATGAGGTGGAACGGCACGGCCTGAACGTCCTCGGCATCAACTTTGTTGAGTTTGCCGTAGGACGTGGCGGCGCGTTCCATAGTCTTGGTATCCTTACGCGCCTTAGCCATTTGGTAGGTCTCCATAATCATCTCGTTGTACCGCCAACGGTGGAAGTCGCGCGACTTCTCCGAGAGCAACGGCAGTAGGGCGTTGACGATGCGCAGGTATTCCTGTGCGGCGTTTTTGCCCATAGGATAGCGCGACTTGAACTCGGCGACAAACTCCCGGTCGGAAGAATCGGGATGCGAGAGACGCCACATATAAAGGTCACGGACACGCAGAACGCGCTCAACAACGGCATCGGAGTTGAACTGCGCCTTGATGTCCTCGGCAGAGGAAAACAAGTGTTGCTTGCATATATCTAATGTAGATGGGTTACTCATCATCTTCCATATCAAGCAGATTGCGGTGGGCGTTTTCGATGGCCAGGGGCGAGCCTACCTGCGCAAGCATCATTTCCTGGGAATGGAGCTTGACTTTGGACGCGGCTTTACCGCGACGGTAGGCTTTCGATACCTCGGTGCTTCTGTCCGCGATGTCGTTGCGGAGAACATCAGCCGGAATATCGAGTATTACGGCGATGTCGGATATTTTAAGGTAGATTGAGGCGAATTTCTCAATCTGCGTTAATTCGGTCTCTGAATAGGTCATGGAGCGGTACTGAATGATTTGTGATAAGGTCGTTGACTTGGGCGTGGAGATTAGCGAAAATCTCCGGCGAAGTGGAGATGAAAGCAGACTCGTGGCGGTTGCCGCGAGTGAGGTTCTGCGAGGTAATAACCGAGACGGTATCTCCGGCTTCGGATTTCACCAAAAGGATTTTCGAGTGATTATCGGCGAGATAGGTTCGCTCAATAACTTGGGTGATGAACGCCCAGAGTTTGAGCGTCTTGTTCGTGGCCTTATGGTCGAGAACAAGGTTGATGCGGCTGACCTTATTATCTTTCGTGATGAAAAAGAGGCGGCGCAGAAATTCCTCAGAGATAGAAAAAGAAGTCTGCCAAACCTCGGCAATGCCGACTTGGGCTAAAATCCATTCGAGGATGTCGGCCACCTGCACGGCATTACTCAGATAGGCTTGGAAAGCCGTATCTGAGAGTGGCCGCAGTATATTGTCAATGTTGGCAGTGCGCTTCATTTGGCGGATTTCTTGCTACCGGCGGCGGAGCGTTTGGTTTTAGCCAATCGCGAGGGAGAGGCATCGGGGCCGGGAGCAACATAGTGGTCGTATGCCTCCCAGTTGGCGTGTAACTTCTTGTCGAGCGATATAAGTTCTTTGAGGAACGGATAACGCTCGGAGTCCGGGCAGGGAGCATTGTCAAGCGAAAGCGAGCGCAGGCGCAGATGCAGTTCGCGCATACGTTGGAGAAGCGATAGGTTCTCAACGTACTTCGCCTTGATGTCATCCGGCAACGAGTCGTGGTCGGCCCGTTTCCCTTTCTGTGGTTGCTTGTCGGCTTCTGCGGCGAGCGGAATATGTTCGGCCACGATGGTTTCCACCCGCGCGGCCATTTCCTCGACTTGGGCGTGTGTCAAGGCTTGAACGCGGAAATTGTAATATTTCTGAAGCTGATACTCCACTACATCGTGGCGGCGGTCAAGTTGAGCAACGATGTTGCGATACATGATTTGATTGCCGGAGAGTTTCAGCAGATAGAGTGCGCCAACTATGTAGTCGCGCTCCGCTTCGGGCGTTTGCAGCCATTGTCCGATTAGTTCAGTGAATTTATTATCCATAGAGGGGTCAAATTTATTTTGGCCGGAGGGGTCAAAGTTTATTGTTTATGCCTGTGAAGAAAACAAGGTTTTTGCCGAGTGGCATCAGCAGCTCGCGCATTGAAATCATCGTGGCGCCGGTGGTAACGAAATCGTCAAAGACTATGATGTTGGCCTCGGCTGGTGGCTGTTTGCCAAAGGTAAAGACAGCCCCGACACGATGTTTGGAGTGGCACTCGGCAAGGTCTTCGTAGAACGGTATGCCGAGCAGGTCGGTGAGTCGAGCGGAAATGAGCGATGCGAAGTTCCGGGTCTTATGGCGACGCTTGGGCGAGGTAACGATGCACCAGTCGCCATTGACGAGCGAGTGACCGATGATTTGCCGGATAAGGGTATTCATTCCCACGGCAAATTTCTCCACCATTTCAGGGTCGCTCTTAATGTCGGTCAAGGTTCTGCCGTAGACTGATTTCTTCCAGAGCGATATGATTCCAAACTGCGGATTGCGGTAGGAAATTCGCACCTTGTTAGGGGCGAAGTCGCAACGTGCCTCGGCCTGTTGCACGTCTTTCCATGCCGCCCGCTTTTTGTCGGCGAAAAGGTCTTTTGCTTCGCCTGTCGGTGCAAAAGAGCCGTCGAGGTCGGGAACGTCGAGCGAAGGCACTTCGATGTCGTTCAACATCTCGTCCAACGCGATTGCTCCTTTCCTGACGGCTCGATCCATAGGGTTATGTGGAGAATGGGCGGTTATGCTTTCTTGACTGTGCCGCTTGCGGAGCAGTCGATGTCGCCGTCCTCGGTTTCGAGAGTGCCGACATAGAAGGGCGCAGGCACTTCGTCGGTAGCCTCGACGGAGATTGTGGTCGAGGTTGTGCCTGTGGCACCCTGACCCAAATCCTGCGCGACAGTGGCCTTTGTGTTCCACTTGTCGTTTCCGAGGACGCGGTGATTGCCTTTCATGTCCTCCACGACAAACACGTTGTCGGTGTTATTGATGTAGGCGGCTGCGGCTGACGCATCGGCGCCGACTCCGGGGTGAACGGCAGTGAGCTTGTTGAGCTGCGTCTGCGAGGGCAGTTCGCCCTGCGCCTCGGAGGTAAGCTGCGACTTGTCGGGGAGGATGTCGATATACTTCCACTTCGCATCGGCGGCGAGTGTGAAGTCACCGGCAAGGATTGCGGAAGTGGCGCGGCCCAGTTCGTCACGGGGGAGTTGCGGAAACGCCACTATCTCGCTCTTGGCGAGGTAGTAGATACGGCGTTTCACACCCGGCAGTTCAGGTGTTCCCTGACACCAGCCGAGGGATTTCTGTATGCTTGTGCATTTATTAGCCATAGGGTCTGAGGATTAAAGGGTTATTTCAACGGTCTTGAAACGGCGTTTGTCGATGGTCTCGAACTGGACGCCGAAGAACATAGTGGCGATGTACGAGAGGATAAAGGGAGCGTATTCCTTAACCATGACGTTCTCGACGTCGCCCATCTGGTCGTAGCCCACGAGCATATTGCTCTTGGTGGTAACGTGCATGAACTTCGACCCGGCCTTGTTGTAGAGGGGGCAAAATTTCAGCTTGCCGTTGCTGCCCTCGACGGCACCCTGTCCGTACTGGGTGTTGTAAGGTATGCCCCCGTGGGTGAGCAGATAGCCTTCGTTGTACTTGTCGACGAAGTCCTGCGAGCAGTAGAGAAGCAGGTCCTGCGAGCGCAGGCGCGGGTCGAGCGAAAAGAGGATTTCCTTGGCGATGTCTACGGCGTTGGCCGGAGTAATCGCGTCGGTGAACTTCATGTAGTTGCCCTGGTCGGCGGCGATGGTACCGGCGGCGATTTCCTTTTCGGTAATCGTGTCGAAGCCGTCGAACAGGTCGGCGGTGGTATCACCGGCGGCGTTGCGGACACCGTTCCAGACTGCATCGTTCAGATGCTCGGAGAGGTTCTTGGCGATGCGGGCGAGGACGTGGCGAGCTGTGGGAGTAGTCATCTGACCGTCGCCCTTTGTGGCACCCGTACCGAGAAGCGTTGAGATAGCCGAGTTAGGCTCGAAGTTGGCGACAACGGAGCCAAAATAGGTTTCGAGGTCTCGGAACTCGATGCCGAGGTTGTAGTCCACGGCACGCTGGGGATTGTAGGGAGCGAACTGAGCGTCGCCGGTCAGGTTGCCGACGCGCTCCTTGTAACGGATACCGGGGCGGCCGGTCATGTACTGGAGCGTGTCGCCGATACCGATAATGGGGAGCATAAGGAGGTCGGAGCGGTATTTGACCGCGGCCTCCTGATACTCTTTGAGGGTGAATTGAAATTTTCCAGCCATTGTGATATGGGAGAGTTGGGGTTAGACTTCGTTGTAGAGGGCACGAGCCGAGTTGTAGGTATCTACATACTGCTCGACATCGTTCTTGGGGGCGTGTTCGCCGCCGGGCTTGGAGTCCTCGACAACCTGCTTCGACGGCTCCGCCGGAGTCTTGTCGAGCTTCGCCTGAAGGTCGGCGATAGTCTGCTTCTGCTCGTTGCAGAGGCGGTCTTTCTCGGCGAGCGCGTCTTCGATGGCCTCGAGTTGCGCCACTGTAACCGTAGCTGCACCGTCTTTCACGGCCAGCGGTTTGTCGGCGAGAATAGCCGACAAGAAGGTGTAAGTCTTTATCATTGCGGTGGTAATGGGATTGGTGGGCGGTTTGAAAAGCGAGGCTATGGCCGTAAGGAACTTGCCGAACAGACTCTCGCGGTCGGTTTCGGCGAGTGGAATATTGGGTATAGGCATACCCTCGGAAGCCATAGCGGAAGCGAGCGCATCGGTGAGCTTCGGGGCGGGTTCATCGGCAAGGTCGGTGATTTCATCGACGAAGCCCCAGTCGAGGGCTTCCTTTGCCGTGAGCCAGCCGCCTACTTTCATCAGGGCGAGAAGGTCTTCGGTCTTGCGCTTGCACCGGGCCGCATAGAGTTGGGCGCAGTTCAGGTCGAGCTTGTCAAGGTCGGCCTTGATTTTCTCGCAGTCGGCGATGAGCGTGGCGAACTGGTCGCTGTTGAGGCTGCCCCACTCGAAGAAGGCCATCGAGCATTTATGCACGAGGTACATGGCCCCGGCATCAATGGAGATGTGGGCCGCGCCGAGCGAAGCGATGGTTGCGGCAGAAGCATTGAGGCCCACGAAATGCACATTGACATTGCCGTGGTTGCGGAAGGCTGCGGAGATAGAGAGGCCGGTGGCGAGGGACCCGCCGAGGCTGTCGATAAGGACGTTGACCTGCTTGCCCTCGTTTTTGGCGAGTTCGCGGTCAACGGTCGAGCGGTCGAAGTCGTAGCCTCCGACGTAACCTTTGAGCGAGATATTGTATGCGGTCTTAGACATAGAAACTCAATTTTGCTACGACAAAATTACCTCTTATAAATAGGCGGTTAAAAGACAGAAAAGAGAGCCGCCCCCTGCGGAGCGGCCCTGCGGGAGTGAGAGTGCGGGAGCGGTCAGTCGTTGAGGAAAACGTATTTGTCCTCCATAGTGTAGTCGCTCATGAACAGTTCGCGGGCATACTTCCCGTAGTCGAAGTAGTAGGACAAGTTGCCCATCGTGCGGTCGAGGTCGTAAAGCTCGTTCACGAGGTATTCGGCGAAGTCCTCCTCCGAGTCGTACTCGCCCTGATAGCGTTCCTCGAAGCGGTCGAGGCAGTTTATGTCGAAGCAGGAGACGTAGGCATCCACCGCGTCAGAGTCGTAGCGGTCGCAGAGTTCGAGGTATTCCTTGAGTACTTCCCACTTGTCCGAGAGGAAAAGTTCGTCGCCGTCAAGACCCGGCGGCAGACATTCCCAGTCCTGCGCGTCCAGTTCGGGGTCTTCCTCGTCGGCGTGGATGGCCTTGCAGAAGTTGACGAAGTCCTCGCAGTCGTCGAAGGTCGTAAGGTCGAGCCAAAGGCCGCATAGAGATCCGTCGTTGTATTTGCCGTAAGTACCGACGTAGACAGAGGGATTGCCGTCGCAGTCCGACTTGTGGTCCAGAATGTCGTCGGCGAAGCTGTCGGGGCAGAAGCCGAGTTCTTCGAGACGTTTCTCCACCGAGGGAGTTACGGTGAGTTCACCGAATTGCAGTTTGATTTTCATTGCTGATGAAGTTGTAGGTTGTAACATACGGTTCATTTTTTGAAGTTTTACGCTGCAATGACTGGGAGAACTGAGAAAGCGAGCGTGAGCAAAAATTTCAAATAAAATTTTTTAACTACATGACAAAAATTGGAATATGTCGAACTGGGGTGGTCTTT
>JAJBVP010000269.1:0-19577 GCA_020859755.1 Bacteroidales bacterium
ATACAACTGTTACTGATACTGTTACTGTTACTGTATCTGTTACTGATACTGTATCTGATAGTAAACCCTTTAAAGTTATTAAGAATATATACTACCCGAACGACGATGGCAAGTTTGCAACTCTAAAGATTTCGGAGTCCCGCAAAACAGGGAGCGGGTATTCATTATCGGACATCCAGAAGTATTTCCTGTCTACGGAGAAAATCGTGTTCACGAAATAGGACGCAGGGAGCCTTAACTTGCGAACCTATGCGCGGGACGGTCGAAGGTGTCAGCGGTGGCTAACATTGCAATGTTCTGCGGGGGGCTGAATGTGACTGATAAGGCAGAAACGTCAGGCGTTGCAGCCTTCCTGGAACCTCTGGGGGGCAAACTGGCACATGAGTGAAACATACCAGAGTGGGATCATGGACGGAATGAGCGGAGCAGTGACAGCCTGTCAAAATAATGCAGTTGCACTAAAGATCAAAGAAGCAACCAAACAGGGTGACAGTATCAATCTGGCGGTCCCGGACAGCAAGACTCGCAGAGGACGGGTAGGGGGGCTATGGCACAAACATTAGACACTAGTTGCAATCAGGGAACCATGGTCATGATCTGGAAGTCTATGCGGTATGGAGCGAGGCCATCCGGAAACTGACTCCGACAGACGATTACTTTGAAAAAGCACAATTTGTAAACTCGGACTCGCAGCTATACAAACAAGCTGTCACGGTAAACGTGATAGCAAGCATATCACAATAAAGGAAACCGCCTCGTCGAAGGAGGATCAATGAACGACTTAAACGAGCAGAGGAATCAGAGCCGATGGAGAATTGTTTGAATTGTGATGAAAGAAACTATTGTAATTATGAGGATGATGGACTGATTGGAAAACTCGAGGATTTATATGTTCGTCGTCCACTCCGCAAGGCAATCGGCATAATCGAGCCAAACGGTCATGTGAGACAAATACTTAAAGCTGTAATCCGCCTGCGGAAGGCTCTCAGGCACGAAGCTGGCAAGGCTGACAAGATGCTGGATATGCAGCAGGCCGGACTAAAGACTTGATAGAAAGCTATAAGGTGATATGATGAAAGCGATAGATCTAACCGGTGAGAGATTCGGCAAACTAACTGTGATAAGACGTGTGGAGGATCGTGTCTTACCATCCGGCAGGAAAGCAACCTGTTGGTTCTGTGTCTGTGATTGCGGCGGAACAAAAGAGGTATTGACTCATAGCTTGACAACCGGAGCAACTAACTCATGCGGCTGTATGGCTCACTCTCCGACAAGTTATAACTGGCGAGAGTTCAGAGCGCCGGATCCAATCACCATACAGTATCGATTGGTCATCGGTGAGACTTACAAGATCATGGGCGAGAAGATGAAGCTGCTCGGATTATACAACGGCTTTGGGAGATTTGAGAAAGAGACCGGGATGATTGAGTGCTATCACTACTGGGATCTGGAGAGGATGTTGTGATGGATTGGATTAATGTTAAGGATAGATTGCCGGTCACACACTGGATGCCTTTACCTAATAAACCGGAGGTAGATCAATGACCGATTGGATTGATACACGAAACAGGCTCCCACATGACCTTAAACTCAAGCTGGTGACCGTCCATAATTTGCATCAAGGGAGATTATATGTCACGGTCGCAACCTACAACCCAGTTGGCGGACGATGGGAGCCGGTCACTGGAAGCGTGATTGCTTGGATGGATGCACCCAAGCCATACAGGAGATAGAGTTATGACGGATAAAGAACGGGCCGAGATCGTTGACCGAATCTTGAAGGCCGAAGCTGACCTTACAAAGGACGGCGAAGAATATATCGAACGCACACGGATTATCAGAATAATCAGGGGGCTGGAATGACTTCAAAGGAATATCTCCAGCAAATTCGCACGCTGGACACTATCATTGACCAAAAGCGCCAAGAATTGAACAACCTCCAAGAGATCGCCACCTCGGCTCGGTCGCTCGACTATTCCTCGGATCGTGTGCAGACTTCGCCCAAGGGTGAGGCACCCTATGCGCGGACCGCTGAGAAGGCCGCTGATCTGGACGTCGAAATTCGCGCCCTTGAAGATGAACGCCTGGCAATAATCGACAGCATCCATGCAATCGGGGACGAGAGATATATTTCCGTGCTTTACAAGCGATACGTTGAAGGCAAGCGCTTTGACCTGATAGCAGAGGAGGTCGGCTATGTCGAGACTTACGTCTGGCAACTTCACACCGAGGCGCTGGCCGAGATCAAACAACATAGACAAACATAGGTTTTGATGTGTTATGGTGCTATTGAGAAAAAATGGATAGTTTCTTTCGCCATTGCCCTTCCTTTCCACACGCGGCCTCCGGGACTCCCGGGGGTCGTTTGCGTTGGTCAACAAATACTAAGGTTCGGAGGTTTTCGTTATGCTGAACTCGGAACAACAAAAGTGCATAGAGCTGATGGTTTCCGGGAACATGACCCAGCGGGAGATTGCAAAAGAAATTGACGTGGCTCCCGAAACGATAAGCAGATGGAAACGGACGGACGAGTTTATCGACACTTACAACTCCGCCGTTCGTCAGAATATACAGGATGCCGCGTCGGATGCCCTTCGTACAATGGTAAGCCTCTTGAAGGCAAGGTCGGAGCTGGTCCGCTTCAATGCCGCAAAGGATATTCTAGACCGGGCTGGGTTCAAGCCAGAGGATAATATCAACCTCACTGGCTCGGGGACGGTGGTGATTATTGATGATTGCGACCAATGAACGACCCTCCGAGGTTATAGGCGGCGGGTATGACGAGTTTCTTTCCTACAAGGGACGATATAGAGTGGTCAAGGGCTCCCGTGCCTCGAAGAAGTCCAAGACGACTGCGCTCAACCTGATCTACCGCATGATTAAATACCCAGACGCAAACGCGCTGGTGGTCCGCAAGACATATCGGACGATAAAGGATAGCTGTTTCACGGAGCTTAAGTGGGCGGTCAATCGGATCGGGATTGCTAGCCGCTGGAGATTCTCCGAGGCTCCGCTCGAGGCTACTTACCTCCCGACTGGCCAGAAGATATACTTCCGTGGGCTGGACGATCCGTTGAAGGTTACATCCATCACGGTCGAGCGTGGAAGTCTCTGCTGGATGTGGATAGAAGAAGCATACGAGATCATGAACGAAGAGGATTTCAATATGCTGGACGAGTCCATCCGTGGCGAGGTCCCCGAGGGATTGTTTAAGCAAATAACCATGACCTTCAATCCGTGGAATGAACGTCACTGGCTGAAATCCCGTTTCTTCGACCAAGAGGACCCGGATATATTAGCACTCACAACCAACTACACTTGCAACGAATGGCTGGACGAGGCTGACCAAAAAGTCTTTGATGCCATGAAGGAGAACAACCCGCGCCGGTATCAGGTGGCGGGCCTCGGCAGCTGGGGCGTGACAGAAGGCACGGTCTACGAGAAATGGTCCGAGGAAGTATTCACGCTGGACCAGATACGAGAGAAATATAGCATCGAGTCGGCCTTCGGGCTGGACTTCGGCTATACAAACGACCCGACGGCATTGTTCGTTGGGTTTATTGATACCAAAGCACGAAAGATATTCGTCTGGGACGAGCTGTATAAGAACGGGCTGTCCAACCGGCGCATAGCCGAGGAGATCAATGCGATGGGCTATGGCAAGGAGCGGATCACGGCGGACTCAGCGGAGCCGAAGAGTATCGACGAGCTGTCCGGGCTGGGACTTCGGGTCAAGGGTGCAAAGAAGGGCCGCGACTCGGTCAATAACGGCATCCAGTTCATACAGGACTTTGAATTGATCGTCCATCCCCGCTGCGTGAATTTCATTACCGAGGTCAGCAACTACACTTGGGATAAGGACCGCTTCGGCAATAAGATCAATACGCCGGTGGACGACTTTAATCACTTGATGGACGCCATGCGCTATGCTCTGGAGGATTACATCACGGGCGGCGTTCGATATAACGATGCACTATTAGGAGGCATTTAATATGGCAACAGAATTATTACGAGCAGAGGTCTTTAGGCTTCCCGCCGACACAAACATGACCCCTGAGCTGTTAGCGGAATACCTCGCAAAGCACTCGCGGATGATAGCCGGGAGATATAGTCACTTAGAATCGGCATACGTGAACGATTACGACATCTGGCACTTACCAAAGAAGCCCGACTGGAAGCCCGACAACCGAATCCCGGTCAACTTCGCCAAGTACATCACGGACACGATGAACGGCTTTTTCATGGGAATCCCCGTCAAGGTGGGACACCCAGAGGAGAACGTGGCGAACTACCTCAATTTGCTCGACCAGTATAACGACGGCGACAATAACAATAGTGAGCTGTCAAAGATATGCGACGTCTATGGTCGCGGCTATGAGATGTACTTCGTGGACGAGGAAGGCAATATCGGGATCACCTATCTTTCACCGATGGATGCCTTCATGATCTATGACGAAAGTATAATCGAGCGCCCGATGTTCTTTGTCCGCCGCTACACAGACGTGGACGGCGTTGAGTGGGGAAGTTGGTCTAATAAGACAGAGGTGCAATACTTCAAGAACGAGGGAACCATCAAGTGGGTGGATGAACCGCAGACGCATGGCTTTAATGGCGTACCGGCTACGGAATACTTGGAGAACGACGAGCGCATGGGAATTTTCGAGAGTGCGCTTCCAATGATAAACGCCTACAACAAGGCAATCAGCGAGAAGTCGAACGACGTGGATTACTTCGCCGACGCTTATCTCAAAGTGCTCGGCGCGGAGCTGAAAGAGGATCAATTAAACAATCTTCGTAGCAAGCGGATCATAAACTTCTACGGCGCGGATGCCTCGGCGCTGGATGTGGACTTCTTAGAGAAGCCGAACTCCGACACGACTCAGGAGAACTTGCTTGACCGATTGGAAAGACTGATATTCCAGATTTCGATGATAGCCAATTTAAGCGACCAAGACTTCGGCGTATCAGCGTCGGGAGTATCGCTACAGTATAAGCTCCAATCCATGTATAACTTGGCAAAGACCAAAGAGATGAAATTCCGCTCGGGCATGAACCGGCGGTATAAATTGATATTCTCCAACCCCGTCAGCGGCATGAGAACGGACGACTGGGTCGGTGTGACTTATAAATTCACGGTCAATATGCCCGCCAACACTGAGACCGAGGCCGAGACCGCCCAGAAGCTCGAGGGCATCGTCAGCAAGGAGACCCAGCTGTCTGTGTTGTCATGCGTGGACGATGTGCGGGCCGAGATGGAGCGGATCGAGGAAGAAGAGCGCGACAATATATTGGGGTTTGAGACGGAGTGATATGAATGGATTACTGGACAAAGCGCGAGTTGGATAACAAGCGTGCGAACGAGAAGGCGGAGCGGGACTATGCGAAAGAGGTCAAGGACATCTATTCATACATGATGGACCAGATCAATAAAGAGATCAACGGCTTCTACTCACGATATGCACGCAAGACCGGCATTACGATGGCGGCGGCGAAAAAGAAGGTCGCGGAGACCGACATAAAGAATTATCAGGCCAAGGCCAAGCGCTACGTCAAGCATCGGACATTCACGGCTCAGGCGAATGAGGAAATGAGGATATACAACCTCACAATGCGGGTCAATCGCCTGGAGATGCTGAAATCGAACATCGGGTTGGAACTTGTCGACGGGTTTCAAGAAATGCAGGATTATTTTAACGAGATATTCACCGACCGCGCGCTGGACGAGTTTGAGCGACAAGCTGGCATCCTTGGAAAGACAGTCGGTGACCCGAAACAGAGCGCGAAGTCCATTGTCGGAGCATCGTTCCACAACGCAACATGGTCAGAGCGGATATGGATGTATCAAGCCCAATTAAAGGACGAGCTGGACAGACTATTGCAGTCGGCCATGATACAGGGACAGAGTCCCACAGAGCTTGCGCGGCATTTAAGGCGGCGGTTCGGGGTCAGCCAACGCGACGCAGAGCGATTGATGCGTACGGAGCTGACAAGAGTTCAGACCGATGCTCGCGAGGCTGAGTTTGAGGCAAACAATTTCGACATGTATCAGTTCAATGCACTCGGGACGGCTTGCGACGAGTGTGCCGCATTAGACGAAAAGCACTTTAAGATCGAGGACATGCAGCCGGGCAAAAATGCTCCGCCGATGCATCCGAACTGCATGTGCGCGATTGCCGCATGGATGGACGACAAGCCGTATCAGGAATGGCTCGACACTTATCAGGATCACCACATAGACTACGACGAATGGAAGAAAAAATATTATGATTGATATATCCGTCCAATCGGACTATATAACCGTCACTGGCCACGCTGATTACGCACCGGCTGGCGAGGACATTGTGTGCGCTGGAGTTTCAGTTCTATGGCAAACACTAATCGGATCCATCGAAGCCCTGACCGACGACCGAATAGAGTACGAGGTCGAGGGTGAGCAGATAACCAAACTGATATTTAAGAATCCGTCAGACCGAACAAAGGTCTTAATTGATTCTTTTTTTATTGGCGTGAGCAGGATTGCGGACGCGTACCCCGACTGCGTCAATATCGTCTAGGCGTGGAGGACGTTAAAAGCTACGGTTGAGCAGGCGTGGAACTCTCAAAAAGCTACGGTACTTAACTCAAAAGTCTAAAAGGAGGATGAACCATGAAAACAGACATTGATTTGCAGATGTTCGCAGAGGACGAACCGCAGGCAAAGGAACCCGAAAAGACGTACACCGACGAAGAGGTGAACGCGATCGTCGAGCGCAAGATGGCCGAATGGCAAAAGAAGCGGGACAAGGCCAAGAAGGAAGAGGACGAGGCACAAAAGCTAAAGGACATGACCGACCAGCAAAGAGCCGACCATGAACTCCAAGAGCTGAAAGCCGAGCTGGGCCGTTTAAAAGCAAAGGACGCTCAGTCCGAAATGCTAAAGACGGCACGCAGCATCCTCGCCGAAAAAGAGATCGCGGTAAGTGACGACTTGGTCAGCCTATTGGTATCTGGAGATGCCGGCAAGACCAGTGAGGCGGTCAACGCGTTCGCGGATATGTACCTCGAAGCGGTGAAGCAGGGCGTGAAGGATGCCTTAAAGAGTGAGACCCCCAAGACGGGGAGCAAGAGCAAAGGACTCACCAAGGAGGACATTATGAAGGTCACGAACCGCGCCGAGCGACAGAGGCTAATCAATGAGAACATCGAATTGTTTCAGTAGGAGGCAACAAAATGAAAAAGTTTAACTTACAGATGTTTGCCGACAATATCACGGTATCGACTGACTTAGAGCCGGGCATTTCCGTGGATTTCGTCAGCAGGATCAACGCCAATATCAACGAGCTCCAGCAGCTCCTTGGCGTAACTGAGATGGTACCCATGAACGCGGGAACCACCGTCAAGATGTATGAAATGTCTCAGGTCAATACACCCGATCAGGTGGGTGAGGGCGAAGAGATTGCCCTGACCGAGATCAAGAGAGAACTTGTCAATACGATCGAGCTGGGTCTGAACAAGTACCGCAAGCAGACGACCGCCGAAGCTATCCAGAAGGTCGGTCAGAACCTTGCTATCAACGAGACAGACGACAAACTTATTTCCGGCATCCAGAAGGATATTAAGAAGGCGTTTTATGAGCTCCTGGCAACCGGCACCGGCACTGCTTCTGGTGATGGGCTGCAGGCCGCTTTAGCGAGCGCATGGGCTGAGGTCGTCAAGTTTTATGAGGACGAGGACGCAACCCCGATCTACTTCGTGTCCCCTGAGGATTTAGCGGAGTATCTGGGTAATGCTCAGATTTCCATGCAGACCGCTTTTGGTATGTCTTATGTCGAGAACTTCATCGGTCTTGGCACGGTTATCGTCAGCCCGTCTCTTGAAAAGGGTACGCTCATTGCTACCGCTCAGGAGAACTTAAACGGCGTATATGTACCGGCAACAAGCGGAGATGTGGCTCAGAGCTTCGGGCTTACATCCGATGCAACGGGTCTTGTGGGAATGACCCACACTCCTGTTACAAGCAACGCTTCCATCGAGACGCTTATCTTAAGCGGCGTGGTATTCTTCCCCGAATACATCGACGGCGTAATCGTCGCCTCGGTGGGAAACTGATAGAGCCGTCCAACCCAGATGACGGCGGCCCGTCGCCATTCAGCCTCTCCCATATGACCAAAGCCGAGCTTTTAGATTATGCGGAGGAGCAGGGCATCACAGGACTGGACGGCCTAACCAAGGCACAAATAATCGAGGAGGTTGAAAGCCATGTATGAAGTGATTAAGGAGTTCGTGGACTTGCACGACGGAGACTATCATTACCATCCCGGCGACGAATTTCCTCGGGACGGCGTAAAGGTCACAAAGAGACGTATAAATGAGCTGGCTGGTTCCGACAATAAGCAGGGTGAACCTCTTATTGCCGAGATCATTGAGGCGGAGGAGGAATAAAATGCTTGACGATGTAAAAACCCTGCTTGGGATAGAGGACGACGACCTCGACGAAAAATTAAACATCATGATTAAGACCGCTGGGGCAAGGGTGCTGTCATTACTCGAAGCCGAAGAAGTCCCCGAAGAGCTGGAATACATCGTTTGCGAACTGACCGTCTCACGGTTCAATCGGCTCGGCAACGAGGGCATGAGCACGTTCTCACAAGACGGAGAGAGCATGACATACGGCAACGACTTAGAACCGTATATGGATGCGATCGACGCATGGAACGCGGTGAACGGCGCTAAAGGGGTGGTGAGGTTCTTATGAGGTATGATTTACCGATCTATTTCCAAACCATCCAGACGGGCGAGTATGACCCGTCCACGGGCAATTACGGCGACGATACTGTCCAAGAAGTCAAAAAATGGGCGAACGTGACAGATTCAAGAACCGAGTTCCTGGCTCTGCAGTATGGCGACCTCAAAGAAGGGAATTTAATCGTCAGACTGCAGAACCATTATAGCGATCCGTTCGACCGCGTGCGCATCGGGGACAAGGTTTATAAGTCGGTCTCGGTGCGCGACCTGCGGCACAAAAAAACATTGATACTTGCGGAGGTGCAGTAATGAGCGATATTACTTGGACTGGCTTAAACGAGCTGAGACAGGCGATCGAAGAACGGTGTAATACGCAAGCCGTCCAGACCGTCGTCAAAAAGAACGGAGCAGGCTTACAGACGAAGATGCAACGCAACGCGGTATTCGTAAAAGGGTACTCGACAGGCGCAACGCGTCAAAGTATCGGCTTGTCTCTTTCGGATGGCGGCATGACTGCTACGGTACAGCCTGGCACTTATTACTCGCCATATCTTGAATACGGTACGCGGTATATGTCGGCTCAGCCCTTCGTCGGACCATCCTTCAACAGCCAAAAGGTGCTTTTTTTGAATGACCTACAAAAGTTAGTGAGGTGACAATATGGATCCTCAGCAGGAATTATTTACGGCTTTATTATTAGCCATAAAAGACTTGGGGTATGACGTATACGACGGCTGCCTACCAGCCGAAGGAACGCCATATCCCTTTGTATATCTCGCAGACTCCCAGCAGATCGACCAAGGCACGAAAAGTCAAGTTATAGGGACGATTTATCAAAGCATACACGTCTGGTCGAACAGCCCGAAGAACCGAGGCACGGTCTCGGGCATGATGCTGGATATTAAAAGAGTCTGCAGGGAGCTGGAACAAACGGAGCATTACGCATGGTTCGTTCGTTATATGAACCAGCAAGTGCTCCCTGACAACACGACCTCCGAGCCTCTTTTGCATGGGGTGCTGGAGGTCGAATATCAATTCACTTAGGAGGCTTTATATGTTTAATTTACAGATGTTTGCGGAAGCCGTCGCAGGCAAAAAGCTCGTTTATCTCTACAGGATTTTAAGCGAGCAGTCCACCGAGAGCGGCGTGCAGATTGCGTTCACGACCGAGAATGAGCGCACAAAGAGCAAAGATGCCGACTCCACAGCGACGAAGGACGGTTCTATCCGTGTTCCTGGCGCCGCTGAGGTCGAGATCACGGCTACGAGCATTATGACCAAAGAGGACACGATGATTGCCAAGCTGGAAGAGGTACTGGACAATGACGCGCTTCTTGAAATCTGGGAGTGCAATCTTGACCGCCCGGCGGAGGAAGAGAACAAGTTCGAGTCGACCTATTATCAGGGCTATCTTACAGAGCTTGACATCACTTCCAGTGCTGAGGACATGGTCGAGGTTTCCATGACCTTCGGTATCAACGGCGACGGCGTCAAGGGTGACGCCACTGTCTCTCAGGAGCAGCAGGACGTGGCGGCTTACGTATTTACCGACACCCAGCCGACAGGCGACAATCCCGAGCCGACGAGCTTAGGGGCTTAACACACGAGGGCGGGGGCGACTCCGCCCTTAATTTTCAAAGAGGATAATTCATGAACATCGAAATCAAAGGGAAAGACGTCGAGCTTAAATTCGGTATGAAATTCATTCGCGAGCTGGACGAAAAATTCAAACATAAACTTGGTGATTCGGTCGTTGACCAGTTCGGGCTTTCGGTCTCCATCGGCGTGCCGATGATAATGGCTGGCGATCCGACGGTCTTAGCTGATTTCCTTTACTACGGCACCAACTATATGAAATCAGGTCGCCCGACACCCACCGACATAGATGATTACATTGACGGCGTGGAAGATATAGACGCTGTCTATGACGAGGTTATAGAAGAGTTAAAAAAGTCCAATGCCTGCGGGAAGCAGGCGATAGCGGCGGAGGAGGCAATGAAGGAGGAGCAAGCCAAAGCTCAGCTGAACAGTACGACGAAATAATCGTCAAGTGTTTTCGGTACCTCCAGATCGTTGACCTTGAAACGGTCGAGCAAATGACCTTGTGGGAATACAACCTCCGCATGAGGGCTTACCGGCTCCGCATGGTCGACAAGGAATACGAATTGCACTTGGCGGCATGGGTCGACCGTGAGGTCAATGCAAAGCGCAAGTCGGGCAAGAATGGGGCTAAGTATATCTACGCGAAGTGGGATCAGTTCTTTGACTACGAAAAGCGTGAGGCTGAAATCCTTGACGAGGCTCAGGACGAAAAGCCGATTTCAATAGCAGAAAAACTTCGGGAATACGAGAGAAAGAAAAAAGATGGACAGTTATAGCGTTCAAGCGGTCTTATCCGTAAAAGATAAAAACTTCACAAGCACGATGAAGACAGCGCAAAGCACGCTGTCTGGGCTGGATTCTTCCACACAGAAGTCGTCTAACAGTGTTGCCTTATTAGGCACTGCGTTTGCCGTGGCTCAGAAGGTGGTCTCGTCCGCGTGTAACGTGATACAGAGCTCCGTTCAAGCGGCGGTGTCCCGCGTTGATACCCTTAACCAGTACCCGAAGATTATGGAGCAATTAGGCTTCACGTCGGCGGAGGCTGAGGCGTCTATCAACAAACTGTCCGATGGAATCATGGGGCTCCCGACTTCCCTTGATACGATAGTGGAATCAGCCCAGAGTATAGCGCTTGTATCGGGTAACTTGGACGAGGCGACGGATGTAGCACTTGCTCTTAATAATGCCTTCTTAGCGGCTGGTACGTCAACCGACGTTGCTTCGTCTGCTACTGAACAGTATAACAAAATGCTTTCCACCGGCAAGGTGACTTCGCAGGAATGGCAATCGCTTCAAAATGCTATGCGCTATACGCTTAATGACGTATCTGAGGCGATGGGATATGCCAGCGATAATTCTTGGGAGTTATACTATGCCCTGCAAAGCGGTGAGGTTACCTTTGACGATTTTAATGCGGCTCTGGTTGAATGTTCTGAGGCTGAGGGCGGGTTCGCGGAAATGGCTCAGGTGGCGTCCGGCGGCATTGCTACAAGCTGGGAGATTGTAAGAACCGCAGTTGTACGTGGCGTTGCTGACATGATTCAGGCTTGGAACGAGGCGGCTGAGGATAACGGCATCCCGACCATCCAAGAGTCATTAAACAGTCTGCGGAATGTGATCGACACTGTATTTACTGCGGCGTCCAAAGCCGTGACCGTATTTGTCAATAATCTGGATTTACTTCTTGCAGTTTGCGCTCCCGTTGTCGCTGGGCTTGCGGCTTTTAAGATCGTCGAGTCCGTCGGCAATATGTTCGAGAACTGCAAGAATAAAATACAGGAGTCCGCCAAGGTACTGCAGGAGTATCAGTCGAAATCGGAGACTGTAGCGGCGGCTCAGGAAAAATTGAAAACAGCCGAAGAGATGGCGGCTGCCGCTCAGGAGAAATACAAAAGCGCGGTTGATAAGGCATCTTCGGCGCTTAAACAAAAACAGTCGACAGAGCAAGCGGCGGAAACCGCGGTTCAAAACTTAAAGCAAGCAGAGGAAGAACTTACCAACACAACGGGTGATAGAACCGAGGCGCAAGCCAAGGTTACGGAGGCGACCAATCAAAAAGAGGCAGCAGAAAAAGCGGCGGCGGAAGCGGCGAAGGCATATACAGAGGCGTCCCAAGCCCAGACGGCGGCGGATCAGGAAAAAACGGCGGCGGCTGAATATGCCACTATGGCTGAGGAGGAATACGGCACAGCTGTTCAGGGTGCAACCATTAAAGAGATAGCCATGAGCGCTATGTCGAACGTCATGACCGGCTCTATGACTTTAGCGACAGCCGCTACGGAGGCTTTCAATGCGGCATGGGACGCAAACCCCATTGGATTGGTCATAGCCGCAATTACTACGGCGATTACCGTTATTACGGCTATTATAAAGGTACTGCAGAAGTTCGGCATCCTTGAAAATACTGCGGCGAAAGAGGCGAAGGAATTTAAAGAATCCGTCGAGGACTTGACCGACTCCGTTCAGGAAAACCGCGATGCAATGGAGGATAATACCACAAGCGCCCAGAATCAGTCTAGCACTGTCAACGAGCTTTGTTCTAATATTGTCGAGCTTGCTAATCAGGAAAATAAATCTGCGGCAGACACAAGCCTTCTGCAGACGTATATAGAACAATTAAATAACTCCGTGGACGACCTTGGCCTGGCTTATGACGAGACAACCGATTCGCTTAATATGGCTACTGACGCATTGCTGGCGCAAGCTGAGGTTGATACAAAGACAAACGAAAGGGCGGCGGCTCAGGAGAACTTGACCACAGCGACCGAAGATTATCTCGCCTTAAGCAATAAGCTGGAGGAGGCTCAGCAATTAGAAGCGGAAACCGCTGACGCCAATATTGTCGCAAAGCAAAGGCAAAAGAGTGCCGTTAAAGAGTTGGAGGAAGCTCAGGAAGAACAGGCGGAAGTCTGCAAGCAGGCGCTTGACGAGGCTCAGGCGGCTGAGGAAGCATATACCGAGGCGGTTGAACAGCAACACCAATTACAGGTCGATTCTCTGCAAAGCGCTATCGACCAAGAGATCGTTACCTACGATCAGCTATCAGAAGCGAACCAGTCACTTGTTGACGAAATGAGTGAAACGTATCAGACATACGTTGACGCGATCCTCGACGGCAATAATGAGTTATCCGACAGCTATGAAGGCACCGCTGACGACATAGCTTCGGCATGGAATGACACCGTCGAGAATAACATGGAGGTCACCGAAAACTGGGGTCAAAACATGGAGGCTCTCCGTGACCGTATGGAAGGTCTCGGCTATGATGCCGCTGTTTGTGACCAGTTAGAGGCAATGGGGCTTGACGGCGCCGCGCTCGTTGCGGCTTTCGTAGACGCCAGCGACGAAGAATTGATTCGGTTCGGGGACGACTCCGAAGCGGCTCTGCAAACGGCTGACGATACCATGGTCTCGGTGCTGGACGCTTCAAATGTTCCCGACTCAGTTAGACAAATGGCGGAAGAGGGTACCGAATCATTACGTGAGTCGCTTAACGCCGCGGACTGGGCGGAGGTTGCAGATGAATGTGTCACGGGCTTAACGACTGAGCTGGAGGCTGGTGCGGCTGACGCAAATGCCGCAGGTCAGGTAGTCGGTTCTCAGTCAACCGGGGGTGTTGCAACGGGTGCCGAAACTCACTCTCCGTCAAAGGCTACACAGCAAACAGGACAAGACATTGTTGAAGGTCTCGCGATGGGGCTTCAACAAAGCGATACGGCTATAGAAGCCGCAACCATGCTTGGCGAAAGCGTTTGCGAAGCAATCAATGTCGCCTTTGAAGAGATGGACTTCACAGGGATGTTTGATGCCTTAACGCAGGCGGCTACTACCGCCATGGAGCAAATGTCCGCAGCGGTCACAAGCGGCATGACATTAGTCGAACAAGCCGTTACGGGTGGTATGCAGACAGTTTCTGCAGCCATGATAAACGGCTTCTCAAACATGGGCTCGTCAGTATCATCGGAAATGTCCTCCATTGCATCGGTCGTATCGAGCGGTATGGCGAATGTATCGTCTGTTATGACTTCGGGCGTGCGGGGAGTGCGAAGCGCCTTAACTGAGGGCTTTTCCAATATGAGCGCCTCCGTGACCACGGCTATGAGGTCCGTCCAGACCGCAGTTTCATCTGGAATGAGTTCGGTCACGTCGACCATGACGAGCGGCGTAAATAACGTCAAGCAAGTCCTGACTCAGGGCTTTACGCAGATGGCGACCACGACCACGACTCAGATGAATAAGATCAAGACGACGGTCACGACGAACATGAACAATATCAAGTCGACCATCACGTCGAGCTTAAATTCCATCAAGTCCACGTGGTCAAGCGCTATGTCCAGTATCGCATCGTCAACAAGCTCAGGAATGAGCCGCGTCAAGTCGGTCTGGCAAAGCGGCATGAATAGTATCAAGTCCATGGCTCAGTCGACGAAGTCCAGTGTTATATCGACGTTTAATTCCATGTATTCGGGAATGTATTCGGCTGGCGCCAATGCCATGAGCGGTTTACAGGCTGGGTTAAACTCCCGCAGGGGTTCGGTCATTGCCACGGCTCAGTCGATAGCGAGCGCAGTAACTTCGACCATCAATTCGGCATTGAAGGTCGGGTCTCCGTCGAAAGTCTTAAAAGAGACTGGTAAATACGCTGGTCAAGGTCTGGTGAACGGCTTAAAGGCTATGCTGTCCGACGTTCAGAAAATCAGCGAACAGATGGCTGACATGGTAACGTCAATCGCGATCGGAGAGTTTGATTCCCCGAAGCTGGCGTTCGCCGGAATGGATATGAGCGTTTCATACGACTTTGGCACCGAGGACATCTTAAACCGCCTTGACAGCTTGGAGAGTGCGATCCTCGAGGATGCGGGCAAGCCGATACAGGTTGATACCTCGATCGGCATCGACGGCAAAGAGGTGGCGAAGGCGACCGCGACGTATACGCAGGAACAGCTTGACAAGTTACAGGCACGACAGAGCCGACGGGATAAGTTCTCAATATCAGGAGGTTGATTATGCCATACCAATTTGTAGATACGATCGAGCATACCAGCTCGGAGACAATGCCGGCCGAGGCTCTTAAATTAAATGGGGAGTATATAGAGAACCAGATGGACGCAAGGTACGCGAAATATCGTACCTTGTATGTATCTGGGCGCGAGGCTTTATCTCCTGAGATAACCTCCTTCACGACAGGCGTTCGGGACGGTGAGGTGTTCTTATCCCGCAAATATCCAGCGCGTACGATAACGGTTGGGTTCTATCTGGCCGCCACGTCGAATTACTATTTCAGGATGGCTTGGAACGAATTAAACCGAATCTTAAACGTCGAGGATGCCGAGTGCATTTTCTACGACGAACAGGACAAATATTTCACAGGAACCCCGTCGGGGATCGGTGAGGTTCCTGCAGGGACGAATTTCATCCAAGCTGAGTTTACCATATTCTGTCCAGACCCGTTTAAATATTCAATCACCGAGTACGAGGTCGAGCCGACCGAGGACGACGGGACTACCTTTGTAATCGACTACAACGGCACTTATAAATCCTTCCCAGAGCTGGAGGCTGACTTCGCCGCCGATAGCGAGTGCGGAACAACTGGAAACTCTACCTCCGGCATGACGGTAGACGGCGACTGCGGTTATGTGGCGTGGTTCAATGAGGACGCAAAGATCATCCAGCTTGGCGACCCCGAGGAGGATGAGGGCGAGTCTTTCGATAAGTCGCAGACCTTGTTCTCGCAGGACTTTCGGAACGTGAGCGGTTGGACGGCACCTCTTAATAACATCTGGTCGGCAGGGTCTATTTATGTCGGTACGAGTTATTGGGCCGGTGCGCCGAATAAGGCGGTACTTGAACCAAGCACTTCGCCGGGCGGCTCAAGCTATTATTTAACAGGCAGCTTCGGGAGCCGCTCCTCGGGCTACTGGTACGGCTCAGGCGTCACGAGGATGATTCCTGCGGATGCCACGGGCGTCACGGGCGCGAAAGACTGGACGCTTAAATGGTCACAGAAACTCTGCATCGGGAACGGCTCAAAATATAACGTCCAGCGTGGCGGCATACAGGTTATCGTTACAAATGCCTACAATACGGTCATTGCCGCCGCCAATATGTATAAGGGTGCCGACGATGCAGGCAGCACCGGGCGGATTGCGTTCTTCCTTTATGGTAAGAAACAAAAGACCGTCACGGGCGTTGATTTCAGTTATCGTAATGCGCGCTGGGGCAATAACAGCGACACGTTCAAGAGCGTGAAATCCTGCTCCATGGTCAAGTCGGGATCGACGGTCAAGTTCAACTTGGGCGGCACGACTTGGTCGTTTACGTCAAGCTCTATTTCCGGCTTGTCCGCGACGCAGATTACGATCATGTTCTTGGCTCGGAGCGATTATGATATTCTCCGCCATCAAGGCGTGTTCGAGGTCACGTTCACGAAAGACAATTGCACGACATGGCGAGACATCCCGAATAAATTCACGAACAACGACGTGGCGATTGCCCGATGCTCTGACGGTACGGTCTTAATGAACAACGCCGAGTCTCCTGAGTATGGCGCGCTTGGCAACGACTGGGAATCATTCTACTTACAGCCTGGCATAAATCAGATCGGGTTTAGTTACTCCGACTGGTGCGAGCAACCCCCGACTACGAAACTGAGGTATCGTGAGGTATTTCTGTAATGGTAATCTATTTCGCAAACAGGAAAATGGACACCCTCGGCATGGCGACAACCGAGCTGAGGGAAGGGTTCACGATTTCCAACGACTTAAAAATCGAAGATACCGACACGGGCGTTGCGACGTTTGAATGTACCGTCCACTGGACTGAGGACACCCGAGCGCTGGTGGAGGATGCTACCGCTGCGGGTAATTATCTCTTGCGGTCGTATAATTACGACAATGAGTTCTATACGATCATCGAGTCGATAATTGATACCAAGGCCCAGACTGTCGAGATTTATGCCGAAGATGCTGGCATGGATTTATTGAACGAAACGGTCGGAGCATTCAGCGCGGATCAAGCTTACTCAGCTGCATGGTACGTCGAAAAGTATGCCATGGACACGGGGTTTGAAATCGGCATAAACGAGATCGAAAACCTGTCCCGTACCCTCAAATGGGAAGGTGAGGCGACCGCCGCTGAGAGGATTGCTTCGGTGGCGACCGAGTTCGATAATGCGGAGATAAGTTACAGCTTTGATATTCAAGGGCTGACAATCACTCATAAATATATAAACATCCACAAGAAGCGGGGCAAGGACGCAGGCGTTCAGTTCCGCTTAAATCGTGACGTGGACAGGATCGTCACAACAACCTCCGTGGCTAATTTAGCCACCGCCCTGTATGTCACGGGCGGCACGGAAGACGGCTCCGAAGACCCGATTACGCTCGACGGCTATTCATACGACGACGGAGACATATACGTCGAGGACGGGCTGTTAAAATCGCGTGAGGCTTTAGCTGTCTGGAGTCGTTATGTTTGGGCGAAAGAGCCGAACCAGATAGAGGGCTATACAGGTCACATCGTCAAGCAATGGAGTTATGATACCACTTCGCAATCAGAGCTTTGTAACAGGGCTATCACGCAGTTAAAGAAGGTCTGCGAGCCTGCGGTCAATTATGAGATCGACATCCAGCAGTTACCAGAGAACGTCGGGATCGGTGACTACGTGGATATAGTCGACGAAAAGGGCGAATTATATTTATCCTCCCGAATCTTACAGCTGACCACTTCCGCTTGTGACCAGAAACAGACCGCGACATTAGGGGAGTTTTTAATCAAGGAGTCCGGCATAAGCCAGACAGTCAAGGACTTGGCGGATCAGTTCTCCCAGCTTGCGAATTCGCGGACTTACTACGTGTGGATTGTTTATGCTGACGATGCCGAGGGCAACGGGATTTCACTCGACCCCGAGGGCAAAACATATATGGGTACTTGCACGACCTCGGCTGGACCCGACCCTGACCTGTCAGACCCGACGATATACAAGTGGTCTTTGATTCAAGGCGAGAACGGAGCCGGGATCGAAACAATCAATACCTACTACGGCATATCTGATTCTCCGGCTGACATCCCTACGGTCTGGCAAGACGAGCCGATAAACGACCTCGGAAATAATCAGTGTCAATGGTCATACACCGAGATTATTTATACGAACGGCGTTATTGAGCTGACCTCTCCGACAATAATTGCGTACTACTCATATTTGGAAGTGGACGAGCTGGTCGCTCAGGTTGCGAACATCGAATCGCTCTTAGCCGGCGAGGTCGGTACGGGCATCTTACAGACTATTCACTTGACTGGCGAGAATGCGGTCATTGACGAGGCTGTCATTATAAATGCCACGATGGATACTGCGGTCGCTGATTTACTTGTATCAAGCAAGATTTACACCGACTATGTCCAGATTGCCAACAACACCGAAGAAAATGGTCAGTATTTGTGGATTGACCACTCGACGATTCAGATAAACGACGGGACGTATGTTCGGGTTCAGATAGGCGAGGACGGCGACGGCGATTACAATATGTATCTCTGGGACGCCGACGGGTCGTTGCTGTGGAACGCTAAAGGCTTGACCGAGCAGGGCGTGTCTGGAAATGGGGGAATAATAAAGGACGTTGCCGTCGCTGACGATGCGGCAATCCAAGGTCATAAGCTGGACATTCAAAGCGTCGCGTCGGAACTGTCTGAGGACGGCACTATCACGATAAACGCGGGCAATGTCTATATCGGGGGCGACAAGCTCGATTATATGCTCCAACAAATGCAGGAGCAGATTACGGGGCTGGAAGGCATCACCACGGAAGGGATGGCATATTTCTATCCCGTATACGCGATTTGGGACTCCGATACCGAAGCGCCCGAGGAAGAGGTTAGCATCTGGACGGAAGAGCAGCCGACGCAGCTGGACGGGTCCTACTTATGGATGAAATACATCTGCGTTTACTACGACGGGCATACCGAAGAGACCCCTGCAATCCTTATCACCGACTCGTTCCTTCGGAGCACGACCACGGTCTTGCAGACATCGCTTGAGATCGTGAACGGCGAGATCGAGGCGCTTGTGGCTCAGACGACCACTATCGGGGGCGATATAGCTGATATATATGCAACGATTGACGTTCTTCCGGGGCAGATAAGCGCGGAGGTCGAGGAGGTCATTTACAACGAACTTAACGAGAATTATGCGACCAAGGCTTCGCTTGAGATCGTGAACGGCGAGATCGAGGCGCTTGTGGCTCAGACGACCACTA
>JAJBVP010000269.1:19677-30793 GCA_020859755.1 Bacteroidales bacterium
GAGGAGGTCATTTACAACGAACTTAACGAGAATTATGCGACCAAGGCTTCGCTTGTTTTGCAGGTCAACCCCGAGAGCGGTCATGCCGAGATGATTGCCGATGCTGATTACATTTATCTGTATGGCAATCAGATCGTGATTGAGAGCGATAACTTCACGCTGTCCGCAGACGGTTCGATACATGCCACAAGTGGGCATTTCGAGAACGCCTACGTCGAAGGCACGATCGAGTCAACGTCGGGGCATATAGGCGGCTGGACGATTGGAACATCCGCGTTATATAACGGGAAGTCCTCAGCGTCGGCAAACTCAAACGGTATTTACCTTGGCGCAAGCTCGATTGCGCTGGGACCGACAAACAGCCTGGGCGCGAACGCGATGTTCTATGTAAATTCGTCTGGGACGGTATACGCGGAAAACATCTATCTGGGGTCAGCTCTCTATCTCCAGCGCGCCATTTCTGATATGTCCTCCTCGAAGGATTATATTAAAACATTATCGGTCGACCCGAACGATTCGAAGGCGGCGACGGCGTCAGATACTAGCTTAGTGATCGTATTAAACCACGCGGAATTTATCAACTACGTGACTATGGATAACAGTCTTAGTGTGGAAGGCCACGTTGTCTGCGGCTCTTCAAGTAGCGTTAGATATGTCCGATGTATAGGCAATGGTGGGACAATCCAGCTTTATTCATCGGGAAATGACGTGGGGATATATGTCCCAAACGCCAGCGCTTGGATTTGTGCATACGGTCCATCTAATAACGAAATGACGATGTTTGCAGGCACCAGCTCTATTCCGTTGCGTGTTAGAGGAAGCTCTATAGTTCTCGCCAGCTCCAAAGTGACATTAAGCAGTGGCGCCGCAGTCACGTCCGACCGACAAATGAAGGAGAAAATTGCCCCACTCGAGCCTGTTAGGGCTGACGACTTGACCGATAAACTTACACCGAGAATATATACCCTTAAGGACGACCCCGAGACCAAGCATATCGGGCTTGTTGTTGACGAGGTCGAGGATGCAATGCGCGCGGCTGGGTATGACCCTGACGAGTACGGGATCACGACGCGGTACGAGGACGAGGACGAGGGCGAGCTTGGCGCTATCAGATACGAAGAATTTATACCCATACTCTTATACGAAATACAGGAACTCAGAGACCGAGTGAATACACTTGAAAACCCCGAGGAAGGATTAATCGACCCCGGCATATAACTTAATTAAGGGGGATCAAAAATGAGCATGACTAGAACAAAAAAACTTACCTTTAACGGCACTTCAACCATCAACGACGTGGTATGCGAGCGCTTTAGCGCAAGCATTGAGTCTGACAATCCTGAAAACCTGTCCCTCAACTTCATAATAGCTGATAAAAACGGCTACAGGGATAACCGCAAGCAATGCCACAAAGACCAAGCCCAGTTTGAGGACGAGGTCTATGCGGCTCAGGCTCAACTTTTGGGAACGGAGGAAACGGTATGACGAACGCGGAAATGGATAGCGCGGTTCAGGCCATGAGCAACCTCCACGAAACGGGAAAACTCGGCTATGCAATCGCGCGAAACTTACGGATATTAAAGACCGAGTGTACGGAGTACCTCCAGTTAAAAGCCGAGCTGTTTGAGGAGCTGGGGGATCGGGACGGGAATCAGTATTCCATCCCGCCCGACAAAATCCCCGAATATATCGAGCGGCTTGGAGATATTCCGAGCATAGACCACGAGGTCAATTTATATACGATTACCGAGGAAGAGTTTCTTTCGGGGACGCTTACGAGCGACCAGATGGAAGCTCTTTTGTTTATGGTACAGGAAGCGTAATATGGCTGGCAGGCACCGAATGGATTACAAGAACTAAATTATCGACCGACGAGGGCATTCAAAAGGGAATTGATGCGGCCGCAGCTCAGATAGGAATGTCGACCATTGAAATAATCCAGCACATGGGGATATCAATACGGACTTATTCCTTAATGCAAGCACGACGGCTTCCATCGAGGGAACGACCTTGAAAATCAGATCACCGCGCTGAACACGAATTTAATTATTGAAGAATTGGTAAATCTCTTCGGCGCAAGAACAATATCTTCTGTAACTTACGGAATATGGGGGCCATCCGTATAAGGACGAATCATTATGAGCGCCGAGCAAGTTAAGATTGAGGGCAGTATTTCCACTGGCGCCTGTTACTCTTGATGTTAGACGTTGTTCGTTATAACCACCAGATCAACCGCTGAGGTAATGCAACTTTATAAACCCTAGACCATGGAGGTGTTTAACCATGGAAGATCAATATATCACCCGCCCCGAGTTCGAGCAGTACAGTCAACGCATGGACGAATACAACAAACGCCAAGATGGAAGGCTCAAAGACATTGACGCCAAGGTCGAAAAGATAGGCGGCATGGCTATCCAGATACAACGGCTCGCCGATAACACGGACATGATGCTCAAAGAGCAGAAGTCCGCCTCGGAACGCTTGAAGGCAATCGAGGACGAGCCAAAGGAAACCATCAAGACCGTTCGTGCGGCGGTACTGTCTGCAATCGGAGGGGCGGTAGCGGCGGCGATCGTAGCTGCGATACTAGCTTTTATTTAATAAGGAGGTAGAAACATGAAACTGAAATCGAGAAAATTTTGGATTTCCATTATCGTGATTGCCTATGGAGCGATTATGGGAATCAGATCGCTTAACCTTGACGACCAGATCGTGACCATCGTATGTCTTGTGGCGGCGGCTGTCGCAGGTGTGGCTTATGTGATAGCAGAGGCGCTTGTAGATTCTAGCTATGAGATTGACAATGAAGAGGAGGCGCTTGTAGATTCTAGCTATGAGATTGACAATGAAGAGGAGGATAAATAATGAGCAGCATAATTTTTGGTTCAGCACGTATAGACGAGAATAACAAAACGACGGGCGGAAGTGCTGGGGATCAGACGGGCAATGAGGTCTCCACGCAAACATATTATACCCACTCCAAGGGCTGGTACGGCTTTATACCGAAGTCGAACGACGTGGCTGAGAAACTTGCTACAGCAATGCAGCAGGCATGCGACAACAACCATATCGGATATGACCAAAATCAAAGGGACAGCTTACTCACCCAGTACAAGAAATATGGTTCAATCAAAGCGATAACAACCAACTGCGAGTGCGATTGCTCGTCCCTTGTTCGGGTTTGCATCTATCAGGCGACGGGGACGCTCCTGAATGATTTTAATACCGAGAGCGAGCCGTCCGCGCTTGCAAGCTCTGGATTATTCGAAGATAAGATTTCCGTTTCGAGCTCTTCGCAATGCACGCTCGGGATGATTCTGTGTACCAAGTCCAAGGGGCATACCGGCATAATTTGCTCCGGCGCATCGCTTGGCGGAACAACCAGCTCGGGTACGACCAGCTCCAGCTCAAAGCTGACTGTAGACGGTCAGATCGGCCCCAAGACCGTGAGCCGCATTCAGAAATTCTGTGGGCTGTCTCAGGATGGTTATATCGACGGTCAGAGTTCCAGCCAGAAGAAATACTGGACTTCGATATTATCAAGCGTCTGCGGCTGGACTGGAGGGTATTCGGCTACGGTCAGGGCTTGGCAAAAGTATCTGTATGATAAGGGCTACGGGATCGGCTCAAACTTCAAAGACGGCGAGCTGGGACCGAACACCGCCAAGGCGAGCCAGAACTTCTTAAAAGACAAAGGGTTCTATACCGGCTCGATTGATTCCATTTTTGGGAGCGCGAGCGCGAAGGCTCTGCAGAGCTGGCTGAATACTAAATAGGCAATTCGGGGGCGGCTTTCTTTTCCTGTGCAGATTATCCTCCATATACCTTTCTAAAGTCGTCCCCATTGCAACTTTTGCAAGCCCGCAGTCAATAGATTGCGTGGGGCATCCCGTCGGCGCTTTTTGTATTTTATTATACTGAGGCGAACGGGAAACCGCGTATTTGCTATATATTGCATTTTAATATATAATAATACTAGCTGGCATAAAACACCCGCGAAAATTCAACGTTTTCGCGGGCTTTTTTGCGTTTATGGGGCAGATATGGGGCAAACTTACCTCAAAATCGAAACCTCTTTGAGCTGGCTATTCCATTTTTCCTCCAGCTTCTTTGTCACGTGTACGTATATCTGGCGGGCGGCGATTGCGTCCATTTCCATGCCCTGCTCCATTAAAAGTGACGCGTGGGTGTGCCGCAGGACATGAGGGGTTATAGGTCTACCGATAGCCTTCTCGGAGTGCCTTCTAAGATATGCGCGGTATGAATTGTAGCTGACCCGCTCACCGAAGTTATTAAAAAGAATGTCCGAGAACGATAATATCTTTGCGTCAAGAAGCTCCTGGCACAAGTCGTATAATTCATCCTGCATATAAACCCGCCGCTCGGAGGCGTATGTCTTAGGGGTCGTGATAAGGTCATGGGTGGTATCGTATGTCTTGTCGACGATGATTTCTCGGTTGACCATATCAAGGTCAGACCGTTTGAGGGCAATCGCCTCACCTATCCTTAAACCCGAAAGCGCCAAGAACAAGGTCAGATCAAACCAGACTTGATGCTGCATGGTATCAAGTATAGCGGACAATTCCTCCGATTCCAGATACTTGTCTTGTATCTTGACCGCGTGCGGTGTGTCCTTTAGGTTATCCAATTTATCTATAAACCGAATATCGTCAATGACGTCATTCTTATAAGCCCACCGTATGGCGGCTTTAAACCTTGTAAAAAATTCGTTGATAGTCCCGTTGCTCTTTCCAGTAGCAAGAAACCTTTGCCTTATCCAGCCTGCGGTCAGCTTTTCGACCTTCGTATTTTCGCCAAGGATCGACTTTATCGTGCCGAGCGATACTTTATTCCGCTCCCACGTTGACGCCTTCACAAGGGGCTTCTGAGCCTCTAAATATATATCGAACAATTCTCCGAGGGTTATCGTGGTCGGGTCGGAGGTATACATCTTAGACCGCAGGATTTCGTATGCTAGCTTCTGGGTCTGCTTCGTGTTCTTTTCCATGACCACGCTGACCCTTTTCGCATCACCCGTGACGGGATCAATGAACCGCTCGACGAATTTATACTTACCGTTCGGTAACTTTTCAGCCCACATTATACCTTCCTCCTGACTTCTACGACTTTTCCGATAATCCGAACCGGCATTTTCTCAACTTGCTCTGGGGTAAATAGGAATGGGGAATACTTTTCGTTGTCGGGTTTTAATTCCAGATGATCGTTATGTTTTTGCAACCTTTTACAGGTGGCGTCGTCCCCATTGATGGTCGCGACTATGATGTCGCCATTTTCGGCGTCCGCCTGTTTGTGAACGATAACGATGTCCCCGTTGCATATTCCCGGCGCCGTGGATTTCAAGCGTGCAGTATTCGTCCGGGCTTTCCAGATATTCTGCGTCGGGGTAGCTCAAGTCAAGAATCATCTCAGTCGGAACGCCGGCTGCAACCCTTCCCAAAACAGGCAATCGAGATTTGTCCCAGCCCATAAGGTATGCAGGAGTCACGTTTAGCGCCTGGGCGATTGCCTCAATCTTGTCATAAGGTATATTTGTTACGATGTTATTTTCGTATTTATACCACGTCTGCTTCGATACATGGACTCGCTCGGCCATTTCGACTTGCGAGTATCCCTTCTCGGTTCGCAGTTCCCTTATCCTGTCTCCGATATACATAAAAAGTCCTCCTTTCGATGGTAGCATAATTTTGTAAAAAAGTAAACAAAACCCTTTACTTTTGCCGAAAATATGCTATAATGATAGTAACTTAAAAAAGTTTCTAAGAAGGAGGATCACAGGAATGTATGTATTCAAAGCGACATATTTCAACACCAAGCCTGAAAAAGAAGAAGAAAAATTCATTGACGACCTTTACGGACTCGAAACAGAGCTTGAATGTTACGAAAGCGTACTCTTTTAAATCCGCAGAAGAGACTCTGATTGGAATAGAACTTATTGCAAAGGAAGGAGGGAAATAACATGGTTCGAACCGATAAGATCCGTGGCCTTATGGCCGAGCAGGGAGTTAAGCACAAGGACATGGCCGAGGCGATTCACGTCACACAGAAAACGTGGACATTAAAAATGAAGACCGGGAAGTTCGGGAGCGATGAGATGATGATTATCACCGAGAAGCTCAATATTGAGGACCCGGCTTCGATTTTTCTTGCCCGCGAGTAATTTGAGAAGTTGCTAGGAGGGATAAAATGAGGCTTACGCGATACGAGCAGGAGACTGCGGTAAATTTTAATGCGGAGGAGCCCCGGGCAACCCCATTTATACTGCGGACCCTGTTTGGATGCGTAAACTCCGCAAGCTAGCGGAGAAAAATAGCATAGATTTTAAATTAGAGGAGCAAGCCACGCACGACGGCAAGGTGATTGCGGAAACGTATTCGTTTCCAAAAAAATTTATCACGATCCGCTCCAAGGCTATACATCAAAATCTGACGGAGGAGCAGAAACAGGCAGCAGTCGAGCGTATGCGGGACATGACAACTTACCAAACAGCTAAACAGCTCAGCGAGAACCATGACTTATCGCTCAGCTCGGTGCGGACACTAATCAAAGAGATCAGGCAGCAGGTAGACGCGGGACGCTACCCCGACGGCTCAGTCCTTACGGGGTGCAACGTACTCGTGAATATCTACGTGTTTTACGACGGCGGCGCGCATTGAAGGATTCGGTCGCCTGCAGGTTCGTGCCTGAGTTTGACGTTGAGCAATGGAAGGAGCTTTGCGGAAGGGAGGACGCATGAACGCTTTAATTATTTTAGCAGGAGCAGTAATAGCAATCGCGGGACGCCACTCGGTGCCGGCTTTGATAATCGGCTTTGGCTTGCTCGCGATCGGCTGGTGCAGGATGGAGGTGAGGAGGTGAAATACACGGAAGAGGTCAGAAACCGGCTGGTCTTTTTGATGGATAAGGTCGCGGATATAAACGAACAGACGCACAAGGAGGCATCGTTCCAGTTTACGGGCAGTGATTTGATTCTTTGCGTTCGGGATTTCAGCGGGAATATATCCATGTTTGAGGCGGTCGAAACGCTGACCGAGGAGCAGACCTACAGACTTTACAGGAAACTTGAAAAAATGAGCGCCGCGCCCGCACCTAATAAGTACAACTGAATTATATCATAGTTCGGGTCAAAAAGGGAAGAGGAAAATGGTATGAAATTTCGAGACTTAACCGCCGCAGACATCGAGTGCAGAATATCCACGGTAAAGCAGAACGGGGTCAGCCTCCTGCTCTATAAGGACGCAAGATGCGACATGAACATCTTAGACGAGTCGGTCGGCGCGGAGTGCTGGCAAAGGAACCACGAGGTCATAAACGGAAACCTCTTTTGCAACGTCGGGATCAAGATCGACGGCGAGTGGATATGGAAGCAGGACGTCGGCACGGAGAGTTACACCGAGAAGGAAAAGGGTCAGGCATCGGACGCCTTCAAGCGGGCTTGCTTTAACTGGGGCATCGGTCGGGAGTTATACACCGCGCCGTTTATCTGGATCAGCTCGGATAACTGCAAGATAGACGCTAAATCAGACCAATATACGTGTTATGACCACTTCAACGTCAGGAACATCGAGGTCGTAAATAAGCGCATCGTTTATCTGGCAATCGAAAAGAAAAAGAAGCTGGTCTATGAATGGCGGGACGAGCGGCTGACCGAGGCCCAGATACGGACACTTGAAACCTGTATACCGGCGCATGGCCAGGCGATTGAAAAGGTTTGTGAGGTCTATAAGGTGGGCGAGCTTGCAGACCTGACCACGACCCAGTTTATGGACTTAATGCACCGTATGGGGGAGGACGCATGAAGGGCGAACTGAAAAACCTCAGCCTTGACTACGAAACAAAGAAGCCTGAGATTACATTGACAGTCGATGGCAATATCGAACAGCTGGAAAAGCTGAAAGGGCAGACGTTGGCGGTGGAGCTTAAACGCTACCGCCGCCGACGGTCACTGGAGGCGAACGCTTATAGCTGGGTCTTGACTCAAAAGATAGCCGAGGCACTCGGTCAGTCCACGGCATGGGTACACAACGATATGCTCCGCAAATACGGTCAGATCGAGTTGATTGACGGCAAGGCGGTATATATAGTCCTGCTGGATTCGGAGACCGTAGAATCGCAAATAAACGAGTCTGAGGACTATCACCTGAGACCTACAAGTCAAGTACAACCCGGCAAAGACGGGATGTATCGTACATGGATGATGATACGAGGCAGCCATACATACGACACGTTGGAAATGTCCATGTTCATTAATGGGATTATCCATGAGGCTAAGGACTTAGGGATCGAGACTGAAAGCCCGCAAGCGATAGTGGAAATGATGGAACGCTATGGTAAAAAGTTTATTTCAAACTGACAAGGATCACTGCTATTTCTGCGATCGGAAGGGCTATATGCACCTTCACCACGTGTTCGGAGCATCAAACCGCAAGCATAGCACCGAGGACGGACTGGTCGTTTATCTCTGCCCTTATTGCCACACTATTGACAATGACTCCGTTCACATGATGCCGAACGCCGGCAAGGACGAAACGTTGAAATATCTCGGGCAAAAGCTCTGGGAGGAAGCGTATCACTGCAACGGACACGAAGAGTTTATTCAAAGATATGGGAGGAATTATTTATGATCGTATATAGGGACGGCTGGAAAGAAGTACAGGAAATGTCAGACCGTGCGGAGCCGCAGGAAGTAAGATGCAAAGTACCCGTTTTAAAGTGCGACGGCTGCGGGCGTGAAGATGTGCGCTTATGGAATTTCTTAGGCGACCAGCTTTGCGAAGAATGTTTGCTTGATGCCGCCAAGGAGTACGAAGGCGAGGTGGTCTTGTGATTATCGAATGCAGGAAAAAATGTCCAGTCTGCAACGGGGATCAATGCGACCGAAGGCGGGGCTTGTGCGACCGATGCAATGAGCCTCACCTGACCGCGAACCTGTTTCGGGTCAAGGGCGAATTGCTTTGTCTACGGTGCAAAACGGAGGTGGAACATGGGCGGTAAAAGTTCTCAGTGCAAGGGACGCGAAGCCGAACGAAGTCTAGCAAAGCTCCTGCAGGAGCACGGCTATCCCGTGACCGCCGGCGCGCCTCGAAGCTACGGATCGACACCCGATTTGATTGGTCTCCCGTACATCCATTCGGAGGTCAAAAGGGTCGAAAAGCTAAACGTCCACGAGGCACTAAAGCAATCAATCCGCGACGCTGACAGGTTCGGCGACGGGATGCCGGCACTATTCCACCGCAGGAGCAGGGAGCCTTGGCTCGTCACGATGCGGCTCGACGACTGGCTGGAGATTTATGACTATTACGTGGAAACAAGGAGCAAGGAATAAATATGGCACTTTATAGAAATATTCAAATGGCATTTTGGACAGATACCAGCGTTTCGGATGATTATACCCCGGACGATCGGCTCATGTATTTATATGTTCTAACCAACCCCCACACGAACTTATGCGGGTGCTACGAGATCAGCGTTTTGCAGATTTCAAACGAAACGGGATTCGATCGGAAGAAGGTCGGGAGGCTGCTAGACCGAGCAGAGCACGTCCATAAAACAATCGTTTATTCGCAAGAGTCAAAGGAACTTTTGATTCTCCGCTGGAGCAAATACAACTGGACGCCGTCTGATAAGTTTCGGAAGCCGCTTCTCAAAGAAATTGAGGCTGTCAAATGCCAAGTTTTCAAGGATTATCTTATGAATTTATACCTTGGAAACGACAATCCTATATACCGTATCGATACCGTATACTCCGAAAGCGGATACGGTATCGATACAACTGTTACTGATACTGTTACTGTTACTGATACTGTATCTGATACTGTATCTGATAGTAAACCCTTTAAAGTTATTAAGAGTATATACTACCCGAACGACGAAAAATTAAATCAAGCATTTCAGGACTTCGTCGAAATGCGGCGAATGATAAAAGCGCCCATGACCGAGCGGGCTATCACGATAGCCATGAACAAGCTGAGCGAGCTAGCCGGTAACGATAACGACCTAGCCATTCAGATCATAGACGAGGCTATCGAACATAACTGGAAATCGTTCTACCCGCTCAAGGACGAGCGCAAAAAGAGATCACCAACACAAGAATGGGAGGAAGCATAAATGACAAGGGACGAAACCAAACAACTGCTAGTCCTTATCCAAACGGCTTTTCCGAGCTATAAGCCGCAAGACAAGACGCTGGCGGTCGACTTATGGCATGCGATGCTGGCTGATTACGAGTACGGGGCAATACTCGCGGCACTGCAGGCATTTATTACAACCAACACTTCGGGGTTTGCGCCGACGATCGGTCAGTTACTAGACCAGTATCACAGGCTCATTCAGAAGCCGAGGCTCGAAACGATGGCGGCATGGAGCATGGTCTCAAAGGCGATTCGGAACGGCATATATGGCTACAAGGAGGAATTTGAACGGTTGCCGGTTGAGGTACAGCGCGCGGTCGGATCAGCCGAACAGCTTCATTACTGGGCTATGTCTGAGGACTACAACGAGGACGTTGCAATGTCAAACTTTCGCAAGTCTTACGAAGTTGTCTGCAAGCGCCAAGACGAATTTGAGCGGCCCCCTATGTCCGCCCGCAACTTAATAGAGCAGACCGCAAACAGATTGGAGGGATAATCGGAGGACGTGAATGTCTTGGATTTTGCGAAGTCGCAAGCTAACGGGAGTATCTCGAAACCCTGGAGGCAAAAGGAGATTCTGACAAGCAGATTGCTGCCTGGGAACCGCTCGATTGCAACTACAAAACTTATTAGAGACCTCGCAATCGACCCAAGTGGCTATTTATTGAGAACGTTAAAGGATTATCTTATGAATTTATACCTTGGAAACGACAATCCTATATACCGTACCGATACCGTATCGATACCGTGTCGATACCGTATCGATACCGTATCCATACCGTATCGATACCGTATCGATACCGTATCCATACCGTATCGATACCGTATCCATACCGTGTCGATACCGTATCGATACCGTATCGATACAACTGTTACTGATACTGTTACTGTTACTGTATCTGTTACTGATACTGTATCGATACCGTATCGATACAACTGTTACTGATACTGTTACTGTTACTGTATCT
>JAJBVP010000278.1 GCA_020859755.1 Bacteroidales bacterium
GGGGGGGGCAGAAGAGGGAGGGGACCTTGTGTCGCTCGAGACGTGAGGCGAGGTGTTGGGCGAGGGATCGGTGGAGGGTAGGACCTGTGGCGTTGGCGTCCTTGGCGACATAGAGCAGGCGGAGGGTAGTGCCGAGGATGGGGTGGGGAGCGGCGACACAGATGCAATCGGCGATGTCGGGGTGGGACAGGGCTACGTTCTCCACCTCCACGGGGTTGACCTTGAATCCTCCAACGTTGATGATGTCGTCTTCACGGCCAGCGAGATGCAATCGGCCTTCGGAGTCGAGCCACCCTTTGTCGCGGGTGGTAACACTCTCGCCGGTGAGGGGGCCGTCGAGGTAGCCCGTCATGCGCTGGTCGCCACCGCAGGTGATGATACCGTCGTCGCCAATCGTGAGCCACGCGTGCTTCATGACACGGCCCAGGCAACCAGCGATGCAGGGGCCATGGTTGAAGTCGTGGGTGGAGATGATGCCCGTTTCGGTAGAGGCATAGGTGTTGTATAACCGGGTGGAAGGTAGGATGTTACATAACTCCTCCATGTCGGCTTGGGGCATCGGCGCGGCGCCTGTTTCGAGGAAATCGAAGCGTGAGGCGAGGCGTTCCAACTCGTTACGGCCGAAACGCAACATCATGGCGATGCTTGCGGGTACCATGAATGTGGCCACTTTCTGGGGGGATTGCTCGACGGCGTGGAAGAAGGCGGTCATATCTTTCAGTCCGTCAAGGATTTGCAAGGTGCCACCCACTACCATCGTCGGCCATATTTTGCTTAGGCTACCGATATGGTTTAAGGGGCCGCAAACTATGAAACGCATATCGTGGCTAAATCCTTGAGCGTCAATGAGGTTTTCGGCGTTGGCGAGAATCGCTCGATGGCTGATCATAGAGCCTTTACGCTGGCCGGTGGTACCGGTGGTGAACAGCACGTCGGCCACACCGGCGGGGATGTGGGATAAGGCAACGCGGCGGGAGATGTCGTCGAATGCCGCTTGGGGGATGTCGTTCTCGAGGGGTACCATCACCTTTCCGGCGAGGTGAGCGGCGAAGTAGTCGATGAGGAAACCGACTGATTGCGAGGCACGCACGACCAGGGCGTCAGCAGCTTGTAACTCCCGGGCGCGGGCGTTGACGCGTTGCCACACCTCACGGTAGGTGACGCTCTCGCGGGCGTCCTCCAATGCGGTGGTCGCGGGATAGCGTCGGGCGTTCAATTCTATGTACTGCTCGAGGCGCATCAGGCTTTGGCGGCGAGTTTGGCTTCAACCATGGCGACGAGGCTGTCGAGCGACTTGAGGTTGCGCGGGGTGGCATCCTTAGCTCCCAAATCGATGCCGTACTCTTGGGCGAGGACCATCAGGATTGTGGTCACGCCGAGCGAATCGAGCTGGCTGAAGAGGAAATCGGAGTCGAAGTCGACCAGCGGTAGCAGGTCCTCGAGGAGTGAGCGTATATGTTGCTTCATTTGGTAGTGAATAAGCGTGGTAGGAAATTGATGAGGTATCGGCGCCAGTTGTCCCATGTGTGGCCGCCGTCGCTTTCGATGTAGACGTATCGGAAATTCTTCTTGTCAAACTCGTGGCGCAGATCGTCGTTGGGTTTTTTGAGGAAATCGTCCTTTCCGATGGCGATAAACACAAGGGCTGGCTGGGCTTCCTTAAGCGCGACAATCTTGTCCTGCATGTCGTCGTAAATCTCGAGGTGGGTGTCGCCGCTGGGGCCTGACAGTGCGGTGATTTTCTTGTCGACCTTTCCTCCACCCATGAATGGGAATGATTTTTTCAGGGCTCGCCATCCCTCGCCGATTTTGGCTCGGCCGCCCTTGTCGGCTTGGCTTAGGCTATAGGTGAGGGCGGAGAAGAGACCGATATAGTCGAATTCCTGGGGGTTGTTCAAGGCGGTGTAGAGAGTGTGTAGGCCGCCGAGCGACAGTCCGGCAATGGCTCGGTTGGCTTTGCCGGCTTTCACGCGATAGTTGTCCTCGACGTATTTGACGATTTCGGGGATGAAGGCATTCTCGATTTGACCGTAAGTGGATGAGGAGTAGTTGCTTTTTGGCTTGACGTCGGGGTTGTCGGGGTCGTCGCCGGGTGTCGCGGCCAGGTCGACGCAACCGTTTGGCATCACGACGATCATGGGCTGGATGGTGCCAGCGGCGATCATATTGTCCATGATCTGTTTCAGATGTCCCAGTTCAAGCCACGATTTCTCGTCGCCACCTGATCCGTGGAGCAGGTATAGCACTGGGAAAGATTCGGTGGTTTTGGCGTAGGCGGCGGGGAGATACACGCTCATTCGGCGCTTCTTGAAACCTCCAACCGAGGATGGGTACCACACTTGCTCGACGTGGCTTCCGGCGCTTTTGGCGTCGGTGTAGAGGTCGCCATCGCCGCCGGGGACGATGAAGTAATTATAATATGTGTTGATGTCGCGCACGACGTTGTGGTTGCGGGTGTCGATCATCGTGGAGTCGTCGACGTTGAAATTGTACCAGTAGAGGTCGCTTGCGAGGGCGTTGGAGGTGTAGGATAGCTGGCCGTTTTCGTCGTGCTTCATGCGCAGTTTGCCGTCCTTGATGAACAGGTCGACGAGGGGCAGGTTGACAGTCTCGCTGGTGATGAATTGTCCTTGCAGGATCACCTCCTCGGCGGTGGTGTCGGGGTAGGTGATTGTGACCGTTTTGTCGGGGTTTACGGTGACGGGCACTGAGGCTTGCATGGCAATGTTTAGCGCTAATAGAGCACTGACAGCCAAAATATTACATCTTTTCAAGGTCATAAGTCAAAGTATCGGGTTGAGGCGACGGGGCATATTGGGCCAAGTCGCGGTATTCTATATTTTTAACGATTCCTTGGGCGGCATATTTTGCCAAGAGGCGCTTTTCTTCGTCGCTTTCGTAGGCGATTACGCGAGTGGAGGGGTGGACGAGGGCCAAGAGCAGGGGCATCTCGCCCCAGGATGCGTGGAGCACTTCCACGCTTGCGGGGAGGTCGCGGTCGATCATCTCGCTGTAGTTGTTGTGGCGGCGCAGGGCTCGCTTGACGTCGCGCATCACCTCGGTGCCCTTGTAGCGGTATCGGTCGAGAACGAGCGGGGCGAAGTAGCTGGCGGTTTCGTATTGGTGGCACATGCGCTCGTAACCCTCGACGAGGTGGTGGTGGACCAGGCGGGTCATTCGGGTGTAGGAGTCGCTCCAAAGAGGGTCGCCGGGACCGATGCGTTGGCCGATGAGCATGTGGATGGTGCCGGCGTAACAGGAGAAACTGCCGAGGGGCATTAGGTTGTTGACACCGTGAAGCCAGACGGGGAGGATGTCGACACCGAGCTTTTCGGCGAGGTAGAAGGGCCCCTTGTGGCAGCGAAGGATTGTCGACTCGGGGTTGCGCTCCCCCTCAGGGAAGAAGGCGATGCTGTAGCCTTGGGCGACGTAGCGGCGGAAACGCTCGAGGTCGCGCTCGAGGGTAGAGTCCTTCCACGCCGTGAAGTTGCTTTGGCGGATGGTGTAGAAGCCGAGCCAGCGGAACATCACTCGGATGACAGGGTTGAGGCTCGAGCGCTCGTTGGCCACGATCAAGATTTTGGGGCTCCAAGCCATAAGGAACATGGGGTCGAGCATCGACTGGTGGTTACTCACGATCACGCAAGGACGGGCAAGAGTTTCGTTGTAAGGATTTGACATACGGAACTTTACCCCAGGCATCATCTTGAGGTCGAGGCGGTGGGTGGTGGTGACGAAGCGGTGAAAAGCATTTGGGTATCGGCGCAAAATGGGGCCGAGGATATAGCCGAGGGCGAGTTGGGAGAGCCAGACGGAGCCGCAATACCATGTGCGGGCGAGTGGGCCAAGGCGCAGCGGGCGCTTGCGGTATTGGCCGTGAATGCGGGTGATCCAGTTGAATACCAGCGGGGGTAACAGGTAGGCCATCAACACCACCGAGAACATGCCCACGATCGTCACCTCGGCCAGGGAGCGCAATGCGGGATGCTTTGCGAAAATCAATGTGCCGATTCCGATGAACATGATCAGTGCCGAAACCATGATCGAAGTCTTGTAGGATGCCAACATACGACGACGGAAAGCGTATTCGTAGCAGCAGCCTTCGGTCATGAAGATAGTGTAGTCGTCGCCTTGGCCGAAAATGAACGTGGCGAGGATGATGTTGACGATGTTGAACTGGATGTCGCACGCGCCCATGATGCCAAGGATCCATATCCAGCTGACGGCCATCGGAAGGAACGAAAGGAGGGCTAATTCGATGGAGCCGAAAGAGAACCAGAGGAAGAGGAACACGATGCACCCGCAAGCCCAGCCGATGTAGTTGAAGTTGTCGCTCAGGGAGCGGGCCATCGAGCTGTTCATGCTAGGGACGTCGAAGGTGAAATGGTTGCCCTCAAGCGCGTCGATTAGGGATTTCACCTCGGTGAGCTGTTCTTCGGGAAGGTAAAGCTGGGTGACCACGCGGTAGTGCCCGGCAAGGGAATCGACGCTGAAATTGGAGGCGAAGACGGTGTGTAAAGGGCTGAAATAATCGGTGGTTACGGGAGAGTAATCGGTGGCGAGAATCTCTTGGAACTCGTCGAAGGCGTCGGGGTTGAAACCGGCGTTTCGGGCCTCGGCGGTGAGTGTCCTGCTAAGGGTGTCACGGTATTTGGAGACGAGGAGTTGCCACTGCTGCAAGCGGCGTTGCTGCTCGGCGAGGGAGGGGAAGAACTGGTTGCAGGAGGCTAAAGCGCTGGTATCTAAATCGTAGGCGATTTTTGCGATGTGGGGTTGCAGGCGTTCGCTTTCTTGGAGGGCCTGGTCGATGTCGGGGCCTTCGGCTACAATGTAAAGGCAACGTAACTGGTTGCTTTCGCCGGAGGTCATTTGGCGCATGTATTCGAAGTCGGCTTTCTGCTCGGGGGTCATGTAGTTGATGTGGCTCATGTCGGCGTCGAAGCGCGTGTGGAGCGAGAAGAAGCCGAACACGAGGGTGAGGGCGACGACGGTCCAGGTGACCCATTTTTTGTTTTCAATCTGTAGGTTGCTGAGCCACGCGAGCCACGGGGCCATGGGGCGCACGCGGCGAGGGCGGGCGACGACGTGGGGCAGGTAGATGACGACGAAAAATATCGTGCCGGCGAGAATGAGGGCGCTGAAAATGCCGAGGTCGCGCAGGGCTGCGGCTTGTAGCGGCACGAGGGCCACGAAGGCGCCCACGGTGGTGATGTTGCCGATGATGAGCGGGGCGATGATCTCGCGCAGCGCTTGCCGCATGGAATGCGTGTGGGCCGTGTGGGCAATCAGGTGGAGCGGGTAATTGACTGCTATTCCGAGAATTATGCTGGAAATACCCACCACGATGAGCGACACGCTATCGTGGATCACCGATAGCATCGCCATCGCGAAGAGCCAGCCCCAACCCACTGAAATTACAATCAACAGAATGTTCCAAGGGCGACGGAACACGGTGACCAAAAGCAACACGATGAGTACCAAGGCGATAACGCTCGAGAGCACACTGTCCTGCTTGATTTGCGAGGCATTGGCCACGGCGATGGCCGGTCCACCGATGTAGTGAATGTCGACAGTGGCGTGGGATGTTTCCACGCTGTCGGCGATTTGCTCCAACTGTTTAATCAGCAGGGAGTTGTTCTGCGTTTCGCTGTTGCCGTGGGGCGATTCCATCATGACGATGCCGCGTCGCATGTCGGAGGTGAAGATTCGGCCGTCGTAGGTGTCGATCGCGCCTCCTTGGCCTCGGTTTAGCCGCGTGACGACGGGCGAGAAGAGGTTGAGGGGGTCCTTTTGGAGATTGGCGGCGAGCATCCCTGAGGTGGGGAACATGAGCATCTGCTTGTCGGCCTCGAGCATGGCCGCGACGTAGCTCGGGGAGGCTAACAAGCTGTCAATCCGTGCATAATCCTCGTCGCTGAGGAAGTAGGGGATGTTGGTGTAGACGAAATCGGTGAGGTCGCTCACGGTCTCGAGGTCGAATTCAGCCACCACGTTTTTGACGATTTCTGCGGTGTCAACACGCTCTAATTCAGCGAGGTAATCGTCAATGGCAGCAACGATTTGGTCGGGGGCCGCATCGGTAGTGTCGCTGGATTGGAAGATGGCGAGGATGCGGCTGGCGCCCGAGATGTCCTGGTAGACTTGCATCGACTTCTGTTGGCGCTCGTCGAGGGGGAGGAAAGCCGATATGTCCTCGTTGAAATTCAGGCGCAGGAAAAGGATGAGCAGTCCGCTGGTAATCAGCAGGAATGACATCAGGCACAGCCTCTGGTGACGCAACAGAAAATCATATATTTTCAGCAAATATCGGGTCATGGCTGGGCTTGGACGTTAATGGACGGGGATATGGCTCCTAACTCGTTGATCCACTGCAGGAAAAGCGTGCGCCATTGGCGACATTCCTCTGTGCCTTTAGTGTCGGATGCTCCGAAACCGTGACCACCCGTTGAGAATTGCAAATAGGTGTGGTTCACGCCTTTAGCTGTTAAGGCTGAGTCGAGTAGCACTGAATTGCGATAATCCACCACTGGGTCGTCGACGCAGTTGACTAAGAACACTGGAGGACACCCATCTGGCACGTGTCGCTCGAGCGAAAGGGAGTCGCATAACTCCTTGTCGTGCTGTCGGTTATCGCCGAGGAGGCCACGGCGTGATCGTTTGTGGACGCAATTCTCGGTCATGGTCACGACTGGGTAGACTGGGACGATGAACGCTGGCCAGTCGTCAGGGTCGAAAAAGACGACTGATGACATCACCAGATGGCCGCCAGCGGAGAATCCCATGACGCCTATCGAATCGGGATTGATGTCGTATTGGCTTGATTCTTTGCGAATTATACGCAATGCTTGTCGCAGGTCGTCCTGAGGATCGGGGTAGCGGTTGCCTCGGAAAAGGTAGCGGTGATGAAAGATGAAAGCTGGCACTTGTGCGGCCCGGTAATCGAGGACGAAAGCGGCTATACCGTTGCTTTGCAGCCATTTAGCCACGTCGTGTCCCTCCGTTTCGCTATCGTGCCAAAAATAGCTTCCCCCGGGACATACCACCACAGCCTTGCTATTTGGCTTATTCGCAACGAGATATGGCGTGAGTTTAACTTTCTTTTTGCAGTCGGTGTCTTCCCAAATGTTGATTTGGGCCGAGGCTACCAAAGCCATGAACCAGGATAATATGAAGAGTAGGGATCTCATGGCTTTGGTTGTAATTGGTTGATTATGATGTTTTTACCGAGGATGGCTTCGGCAGTTTGGAGTGCGGTGAGGGTTACACCGCAAAAGCCGTGCATGTTGACGCTTTGTCCCGTGAGAAAGAGGCCTGGCAGGCGGGTGGCCACGGGGAGGAATGTCAGTGGGTCGTTGCATTCCTTTCGGGCGCCGCACATCGCCCCTTGCTTTACGCCCGTGTAGTCGCGGATGGTGAGAGGTGAGGCGAGGTCCACCTCTTCAATCGCTTTCTCCACGTTGGGGATGATTTTGCGCAGCTTGCTAACTGCTTGATTATATACGCGTTGCTTGAATTGTTGATATTCGGCTCCACGTTTACCCACGGTTGTTGCAGCCCATTTCTCCACTTTGCTCCATTGCATGGGAATGACCACGTTAAGTGTCTCAGCATAAATGCCTTGATTGAGCGTTGGGGGAGTCATGTAGAAGAATTTCTCGATTTCGTCGCCGTCGTTGGTGCACCATGCGCTGTCGTAATTTTCAATATAAAAACCGATACGGTTGGAGAATGGTAACGCATTGGGTCGCAGCTTGATATTGATGATAAACGCCGAAAGCGACGCGGCTTTTTCCTCTATTGCCGAGCGGTAGGCCTCGGAGAAAGCGTCGCGGCTGTCGACCATCGCCAAGGTGCTCTCGGGAGAGATTGCTGAAATCACGTAATCGGAAATGCACTTTTCACCGCTTACTCGGTTTACAATCAGTGAATTATCGCAGACATGAATCGCTGTGGCTGCTTCCCCGATGATGATCTTGCCGCCTTTCTCTATGAGGTGTCCTAAAATTTCTTGACTCGGAGGACGTTAATAAATGTTGATATT
>JAJBVP010000028.1 GCA_020859755.1 Bacteroidales bacterium
AATCCGCACTACGATCCACGGCTTGTCGATTAACATTTTTTGTTGAACGGAGCCTAAAGCAAGTATAACATGATCAGTCCATTAGCACATGTCGATCCCTCCGCCAAAATCGGGAAAGACGTTACTATCCATCCTTTTGCGTTCATCGACGCCGACACTGTGATCGGCGACAACTGCGTGATCATGCCCTACGTGTCGATAATGAGCGGCACGCGTCTGGGTAAGAACAATCGCGTATATCAAGGTGCCATTCTGGGTGCCGACCCTCAGGATTTCCGCTGGAAAGGGGAGAAGACGTATTGCGAGATTGGCGACAACAACGTCATCCGCGAGCACGTGATCATCAACCGCTCCATCCGTGAAGGGCAGGCCACACGCATCGGCAACGATTCGTTCATCATGGCTGAGGCTCACATCGGACACGATTCCTATATTAAGGGTCGCGACGTGATCGGCAACGGCACTACCATCGCCGGCGACACCGAGGTGGGCGAGTGCACCATCCTTGGCTCCAACTCGCTGCTCCACGAGGGCACGAAGGTGGGCGACTGGGCATTCATCAAGGGTGGCTGCCGTATCGGCTCCAATGTGCCCCCCTACGTGGTGATCGCCCACAACCCGGCTGTGTACAACGGCGTGAACGCCTACATCCTGCGCTCGCGCGGCTACAAGGAGGAGCAGATCGACGATATCGCATCGGCTTATCGCCATATCTACCAGAGCGGCTCGTCGCTGTTCAACGCCATGAAGCGTATCGAGGCCGACATCCAGCCCTCCGAGATTCGCGAGAAAATCCTGGATTTCTGCCGCGACAACAATCTCAAGCTTGTAGGTATCAGGACCGACCTGTAATCATCACTCCATTATTGTCGCTGGGGATTGCATGTGTCAATCCCCAGCGACAATTTTTGTGCCCTTTTATGTCCTTTTGTGGTCGAAATAATGTAATTTTGTGGTTATGAAGAAGAAAACGATTTGGGATCTGCAGCGGGTCACCCTCGAGGAGTATCGGAGCGAGGGGAAGCTTCCGCTGGTGGTGGTGCTCGACAACATACGCTCGCTCAACAATATAGGGTCGATCTTCCGCACGTCCGACGCGTTTCGCGTCGAGCGGCTGCTGTTGTGCGGCATCACGGCTACGCCTCCGTCGATAGAGATACACAAGACGGCTCTTGGGGCCGAGGATTCGGTGGCTTGGGAGTATCATGAGGACGCGCTAACGGCGGTAGAGGGGTTGAAAAATGAGGGGTATACGGTGTGCTGCTTGGAGCAGGTGCACGATTCGATCGAGTTGCAGGATTTTGTTGTAGAGTCGGAGCGACGCTACGCGATTGTGGCCGGCCACGAGGTGGACGGCGTGGATCCACGTGTGGTCGACGCGTGCCACTATGCCATCGAGATCCCGCAGGAGGGCACCAAGCATTCGCTTAACGTGGCCGTTTCCACCGGCATCGCCCTGTGGCACTTCTTCTCCCACCTCCGACCATAAAAGGGCCTTTGACCACAAAAATGGCACAAAAGAAACACATAAAAATTTTTTGTGCCTTTTTGTGTGGTTGTCTACAGGAAAGTATTTTACTGTTGTTTATTGGTTGAGAGGCGGATAAGCTCGAGGCGGGTGGCTGATTTTTTGAGGATTTCCATGGTGAAGTCGCCGATTTCCACCTTTTCGCCCTCGGAGGGGATGGTCCCCGTGGTGAATAGGATGTATCCGGCGAGTGTCTGGTACTCGTCGTCCTCGGGGATGTCGAGGTGGAATGTCTCGTTGACCCAAGCGACCTCGGCGCGTCCCGAGAATTCGTAGACGCCGGGGGCAACCTCGCGGGCGGTGATCTTGGAATGGTCGTGCTCGTCCTGAATGTCGCCGAAAATCTCTTCGACGAGGTCCTCGAGTGTAACCAATCCGGCGGTTCCTCCAAATTCGTCGACGACAATGGCCAGCGAGCGTTTCTCGCTGAGGAGGCGACGCATCATCTTGTTGGCCATCAGTGCCTCAGGGGCGAAAATAACAGGCTTAATGGCGTCGTGCCAATCGACATCGGTCTCAAATAGTTCGCTGACGTGAATGTAGCCCAATACGTTGTCGATATCTTCCTTGTATACAATGATTTTAGAGCGGCCTGAGGAGGTGAACAGTTGTGAGAGTTGCTCGCGGGTGCAGTCGTCGATGTCAACGGCTACAATCTCGTTGCGGGGTATCATGCAGTCGCGCAGATGGGTGGATGAGAAGTCGAGGGCGTTGTGGAATATTTTCACCTCGTTTTCCACCTCGGTTTTGTCCTCGACGCTTTCGTCGATAGTGCGTTCGAGGTAGTCGTTGAGGTCGCCCAGGGACAGGCCAGCCAGTGGCGTGTCGCCGTTTTTGAGCCCGCAGATTTTCATCAGGAGTCGGGAAATCCATGTGGTAAGCAGCGAAATGGGGAACAAGACGATGTAAATAAGCCACATGGGTAGGGCAAAGAGCTTGAGCGAGCGGTTGGGGTTGATTCGGAATACCGTTTTAGGGAAGAACTCGCCTGTGAGGAGGATAATGCCGGTAGAGATCAGCGTTTGGAACAGGAGGACGAGAGCCTCGCTGTGGGCCCATGACATTAGCCAGGGCTCGAGGAGGTAGGCTGTGCCCATACCGTAGATTACGAGCATGATGTTGTTGCCTACGAGGATGGTGGAGATGAAGAATTGGGAGTGCTGGTAGAAGATGTTGAGCGCTCGGGACAGTATTCCGCCTTTTTTTACGTCAAGCTCGACGCGCACGCGGTCGGACGTGATGAAGGCTATCTCCATTCCCGAGAAGAATGCTGAGAAAACGAGCGAAACTATCGCGATGATAAGCCAGCGTGTTGATTCTGCGTCCATTATCGTGCTTTTTGGATTGTGAGAGGAGCGGTGGATGGAGGCTCCTTTTCTTTGGAGGATGATGCTTGCGCCTTTTGGGGCTGTGAGGGGGCCGTGGGCTGGGCGGCGGGCGAAGGCTGTCCAAGGGCGCCCCTCGGGGGCTGAGGCGTGGTGTCGTTGGTGGCGGTATCGCTGGTGGCTTTGGCTCGGTTTTCGTCGACGGGGAATATGCCGGATGGGCGGTGGATGGTGTATCGGGTCATGGTTTCGTTGGACTCGAATCCGTAGCCTTCGATGATGCGGTCGGAGCGCTCAATGTGGATGAATGAGTCGGAGTAGACCTTTCGGGCGTTTTGGTCCCAGAATAGTTGCTGTGTGAGGAATCGATCGCCGGCCACGTTGCGCATTCTCACGTTGGAGTCCAATCGCCACAGCTTGCGTTGAGAGAAGTAGACGGCCGAGTCGGCGCGGAGGGTGCCCTCCTGTCGGAACAGGTTGTCGTATTTTTCGAGAAACAGTCCCTCGGGGAAGGTCCAGCGAGGGGTGCTGGCCTCGTCAAAGACGTACCAGATGGGGGCTGTGATGTGGTAGCGGGTGTAACCTGAGTCGGAGATGAACGTGGCGACGTTGACGGTGGTCATTGTGGGGACGTATTCGAGGTCGGTGACGTTGGTCACGCGGTCGGAGTCGTCGTCGCCGCAGGAAGCGAGCGCGCATGCGGCCAGAGCCGCGGCCAGAGCCGCGGGGAGGAGTCGCAGGTGTTGGCGTCGACGCGGGTGGGTGTCCATGGCGTCAACGTATCTTGTTGCGCCAGAACCACATCTCGTTGAAGTTCACTCCCACGGTGATGTTGAAATATTGTTCCTTAACCAGGGGGTCGGGGTGGGCTTGGCGGTGCTTGTACTCGAAACCGAGGGAAACTACTGTCTTGTTGGCCGTTACGGGGAATCCGAAACCGAGGGCTGCGCCCCATTCGCGCACGTTGTTGCCCGAGACGTTGAGGTAGTCGTGGTTGTAGTAGGCGCCGCAGCGGTATTGGACGCGCCGCCAATAGTTGCCGCGGGGATTGGGTTGCCACTGGAGGCCGGCGGCGAGTTTCCAGCGGTTGTCGAATTTGGATCTTTCAAATCCCTCGATTGCCTGGTACTTGACATCGGCCCAGGGCTGGTAGGTGAAGTCGACCTCGACCAGGAGCCGCTTGTTCCACTCGTAGGCGATACCCGCGCCGTAAGCGGCGGGCAGTGAGCATTTTCCGTTGAGGGAGGTGTAGCCCACGGTGTCGGGCTTGGAGTCGTTGTCGACGTCGTAGTACACGCCCCACATGTGGCCGAGCAGGGTCTTGCCGGGGGAGTAGGTGACGCCCAGGGTGAGGCGGTTTTTGCGGGAGAGCTGTGTGGAGTATTGTGCGCCGAATTGAAGGTGGTAGTCGCGCACCTGGATCACGCGCTCAAAGAGCGATGTCGATCCGGCGTCGGTGATGGCGTAGATGTCGTTGGTGGTGGTGCCGAAGAGGTAGCTGGCGTTGAAGCCCACGGAGAAACCCTTGAACGGCTTGGCCCCGAAGCCCAAGTAGAGCTGGTTTAATCCACCCGATCCTGAGGAGCTTACGCTGCCGTTGTCGATGTCGGAGCCGAAGGAGTAGCCCACGGAAGAGTAGGGCAATAGGCCAATGCTACCGCCTAACCATCGGGTGATGGGGAATTGCATGGTCATGTAGTCGAGGCCACCACCGAAGTTTTTGCCTGACGCGCTGGCGTCCTTGCTCCAGAGGCGTGTGACATCCATGCCGATGTCGTAGAGGAATGTGAGAGAGTCGCACCAGGCGTAGCTGGCGGGGTTCATCACGTTGATTTGCCTGCCGGAGTTCATAGCGTAACCCACGCCACCCATTGCTCGCTGGGCCGAAGTGGCGTTGTCGTTGAGCAATCCGTATCCGTAGCGTGAATATGGGCTCATCGACAATTGAGCGACGGCAGAGATGGAGGCCAGAGCGGCCACGGCCAAGATTATGGTCCTAAAGGATTTCATTGTAACGTAAAATGCAGTTAAGGCCCTCGCTCACGAGTTGAGGCTCGATGTCGGCCTGGAAAGTGAGATGGGGAGTTATAAGATCGGAGTCGCCCCCGGTGATGACGGTGACGGCCTGGGGTGACAGCTGGCTGCGGTAATACTCAATCTCTCCCACGACACCGTTGATGGCTCCGGAGCGGAGGGCGTTGCAGGTGTCGCGCCCCCAGAGCTCGACGGGCTGGTCGAGTTCCACCAGTGGCAGGCGGGCGGTGTAGTGGTTGAGGGCCTCGAGACGCATGCGTGGCCCCGGGGCGATGTTGCCGCCCAGGTAAACGCCATCGGCGGTGACCAGGTCGTAGGTGATGGCAGTGCCGATGTCGACGACGAGCACTTCCTCGCCGCGGTGGCGGTTCCAGGCTCCCACGGCGGCTGCGATGCGGTCGTGTCCCAGGGTCTTGGGGGTGCGGTAGCCGAGCTGGATGGGAAGAGGGGTGAGGTGGGTGAGCTCGTAGACGCGCATTCCGGCGTGGCGCAGAGCGTTGATCACCGTAGCGCCCGAGGCGGCCACGCTGCAATAAATGGCGCCGCGCAGGGGATAGCGGGAGGTGAGCTTGAGCAATCGCGAGGGGTCAAGACGGTCGTGGAGGCAGTGGGTGACGAGGTTCTCGCCATCCCACACCGCCAGCTTTGCCGCACTGTTGCCCTGGTCGATTGTGAGGTTGTAACTCATTGCGGTGGCAAAAGTAGTAATTTATTGCCAAATTACGCTAACCTCGCGGCTTTCTTAACATTTAGCAATGTTTCAGAATTAGTCTTCAGTTTTCAGTTCCCAGTTTTCAGTTGCTGTGAATGCTGAAAACTGAAGGTTGAAAAACTATTCTTCTTCGATTCCGGTGCCGGCGACGGTGCGAGCCAGGATGTAGTCCTGGAATTGTTGCTTGTAGCTTTCGGAGATGGGGAGGTTGTGGGTGCCGAACACCACGCGATTGCGCTCGATAAGGCGCACGTGGTTGAGGTTGACGATGTAGCTGCGGTGGATGCGCATGAACATGTTGGAGGGAAGGTAGCACTCGAGCAGGCGCATCGACATGAGTGTCATGATCGATTTTTGGTCCTGGGTGAGGTAAATTTTCACGTAATCCTTGAGCCCCTCCACGAAGAGGATTTCGTCGAAAGGAATCTGGATAAGCTTGTACTCGCTCTTGACAATCAGGTGGTTGCGGCGGCTGGTAGTCGCGGCCGGGTTGCGGGCGGATTGTGTCGACGCCAGGGCTCGGTTGGCCGAGGTGAAGAATTCCTCGTAGCTGATGGGCTTGAGCAGGTAGTCGAGTGCGCCCACCTTGAATGCTTGGATGGCGTACTGGTCGAATGCCGTAGTGAAGATCACTTTGGTGTGGGCGGGCATGATTTTTGAGAACTCCATGCCGTTGAGCTGGGGCATCTGGATGTCCATGAACACGAGGTCGACATCCTCGGTGAGGATCGCTTTGACGGCGTCCTGAGCCGAGGCGTAGGAGCCCACGAGCTCGAGGAACGGCGTGCGCTCCACGTAGGAGCAGATGAGTTGGTTGGCGATCGGCTCGTCGTCGATCACGCAAACGCGCAGTTTATCCATTTTCGTTGGTATTATTGGGTAAATTTACTGTCAATGAGGCGGTGAATACGCGGCCGTCGTCGCTGGTGGTGAGGCAGGCGCGATCGCCGTAAATCAGGTCGAGACGTCGGCGCAGGTTCTCCATTCCCACGCCGTGGTTGGTGCCGTCGACTGTGGGCGCCAGGGGGGTGGCTGTCCCGGCGACCGGAGCAAACGAGTTGGTGGTCACGCATTTGACCACGCCGTCGTGGGCCGTGATGGTGATTGTGATGGGGATCGAGGGGTCGACGCGACCGTGTTTGAAGCAGTTTTCCACGAGGGTCACGAAGAGCATCGGCGCGATTCGGGCGTCGGCCATGTCGCCGGGGTCGAGGCGCACGTTGATCTTGTAGGTGGCGCTGAGGCGCAGGCGCATCAGGTCGATGTAGCTATTGATGAACTGCAGGTCGATCTCAAGCGGTACGGTTCCCTTGGGCTCGTCGTATACCACGTATCGCAGCATTGACGAGAGCTCGTGGAGGGCGTCCTTGGCGCGCGTGGGGTCGAGGTCGATCAGGGCGTAGATGGCGTTGAGGGTGTTGAACAGGAAGTGGGGGTTGAGTTGAGCCTTGAGGCGTTGGATCTCCTCGCGGCGCTCGATCTCGCGTATCTCCTGCTGGCGTTGGCGCAGCTGGAACCACCGGTCGTTCAATTTCAACGCCACCGACAGTCCCACGATCAATACCAGCATCACCGCGTCGCGGCTCCATGCGGCCCACATTTCGTGATGCGGACCGTGATGACCGCCACGGTGGTGATCAGGGCCTGGCCCTTGGAAGGCCTCGGGATGGCCGTGCAGGTGTAGGCGGAAGATCAGGTGCAACAGGGCCATCGCCACGACTACAAGCAAGAGATTGTAGACGAAGAATCGCCATGTATGACGCTGTGCGCCAAGAGTTTTCGGGATAATCCAGTAGTAGTTGATGTAGAACACCGCCAAGTAAACCAGCACTTTGAAGTACACCTCTTCGGGGATGTGACGGGAGTCGGTGCCGAAAGTCATTATCATTTCGGGCACAACCAGCAGGATCGATATCACCAGGAGGTGAATCAACACTGCCGACACTCGTCGCCTCCGCTGTATGCTGTCTGCCATATGATATAAGGTTGCAAAAGTGATGAACTGTAGATTTTATGATCAACCAGCGCAAAGTTACGGGTTTTGACAGATTTTTCATTATAAAATAGACAAATTACCCCGATTGGTAGTCACTTTTCCCCGATTTAACAATGTATCGCCCGATTTCCCACGTCCTCCCTTAAAAAACCTTTCGCCTATACATTATTATATAAGAGGAAAGAGGCCCGAGGCCAAGGATGGAGGATAAAGTATAGAGGGGATAAGCGTCCGCGGCAGCCTTGGCGGGCCGGCTCTTGGACGGCCCCCCCCAGGGACTCCCTGGCGATGGCCATGGTAATGGCCGTCCAAGGCCGGCCCCCCTAAAAGGCCGTCCAAGGCCGGCCCCTGTAATCTGCAAATAAAATTTCATAAGTTTTCGGTAAATAAGATTTC